>DWWG01000142.1 GCA_019119875.1 Candidatus Dietzia intestinigallinarum
ACGGTGGACTCGGTGCTTCCGTTCGCCGGGTGGTTCGGCGCGATCGTGGGCGTGACCCTGATGGCGGTGGCGCTGCGGCTGCGTCGCGATGCCTCGCAGCTTCCGGTGCACGCACTCGCCGCCTGACGACAACAGCGGAGAGCCTGGCCGACTGGCAGGCCGCGCTCAGCGAGCACGCCGCGAACACGATCACGCCGCGAACACCAGCGACCCCCGACCGAGCTGGTCGGGGGTCGTCTTTTTCGCACGAGGAAGCCGCTGCGAAGGAATGAACTCGCCAAGACCGCCCGAGCCTCGTGCGAAGGTAGCGACCGGTCGAATCGCCGTCCGGATAACCATGCCCCGAGCACTTGGTCATGACCACGGACTCGAGGGGTGACGCCGGATCACGGCTTCCCATCGCCAGCGCGATCCCGCGCCGGATTGTTCTAGTGCCGGATAACCGGCTTGCCGTCCGGCCCCACCAAGACGGTCAGCCCGCCCGAGTACCCGCCGGAGCGCCACAAATAGCAGACGCCGGTCTGGATATCGCGGAAGACCTCCACGGTGTCCAGGAAGCCCAGCTTCTCTGAGTGGACCTTCTCAAATCGCTTTTCGTACTTGGCCATACGTCGATGGTGTCACCCACCGGGCCGGAGCGAACAGGCAGGACGCGAACTGATCAGGGTGGAGATCTCGACGCGTCCCTGCGTTGATGCAGGCGTTCTGGTGGCGTCTCGCGCCTCCCGGGGGAACTTGGCGCACGCGGAGAACCGAAGCCAGACGTGCCTACGGCCGGCCGGGTCCCGGACGCATGTCCCGGCCGGCGGACTCCCCTTTGGGGTGGCTGTGGCCGGAGTACTTCTCCATCACGTCGGCCTCGAGAGTCGGCGACGGATCCAGGTGTGACAGTCCGTTGAAGCAGAGGTTGACGATGTGCGCGGCCACCTCCTCCTTGGGCGGCGTCCGCACGTCGAGCCACCACTGCGCGGTCCCGGACACCATCCCGACGAGCGCCTGCGCGTAGACAATCGTGGTGACCGGGTCGAAGCCGCGGGCCGCGAATTCCTCTTCGAGGATGTAGGTGACGCTGGAGGTGGCGTCGTTGAGCAGGGTCGAATAGGAACCCCCGCCCGCGGGAGAGGAGTCGCGGACGAGGATGCGGAACCCGTCGGTGCGTTCCTCCACGTAGCGAAGCAGGGCCATCGCCGCGCGTTCGATGCGGCGTCGTGAGCCCTCGCCCTTCAGGGACTCGGTGATCTCGGCGCCCAGGTAGGCCAACTCGCGGTCGCAGACGACCGCGTACAGGCCCTCCTTGCCGCCGAAGTGTTCGTAGACGACCGGCTTGGAGACCCCGGCGACCGCGGCGATCTCCTCGACGGTGGCCGCGTCGTAGCCGTACTCGGCGAAGATCCGACGGCCCACCTCGACCAACTGTTGGCGACGCTTGGCCGCCGACATCCTGGTGCGTGGCGCCGGTGCGGCCCCGGTGTGCTCTGCCATGTGATTCGGCTCCCTTCGCCGGGAAAGCCTATCGGAGCGCGGTGTGCACCCGCCGGGTCGTGCGTGTACGCCCCCTCGTGTGCGGGTCGTGCGTGTACGCCCCCTCGTCCGCGGATCGTGACCGTTGTTTCCCTGGGGACGACGACGACAAGGCCCCACCCGCGAACAGGTACTCGCCGGTGGGGTCCTGCTCATGTGCCAGACTGGTGGCGGCCCGCCCGCGGGCTGTTCCCCTGTGGTGTAATCGGCAACACTCCTGATTTTGGTTCAGGCATTCCAGGTTCGAGTCCTGGCGGGGGAGCGCAGGTCAGCCCCGGTCCTCACAGGGGCCGCGCCAGAGCACTGCAGCCAGCACTGTAGCCAGCTCAGTAGGCCTGACTGACCCCGTACTCCGCCTGCTCCGCCGTGAAGCCGTCAAAGACCAGCTGGTCAACGAGCCCCTGCCTCGAGAACGAGGTGAAGTCCAGGTACTGCTGGGCCATTTTCACGGCCTGCTCGTTCCAGTCCACGTCGATATTGTCGACCGCGTACTGCGCAGCTTCCGGGCTGTAGTTCTCGAACAGCAGCTGGTCGACCAGTCCCTGGCGGGAGAACGACGTGTAGTCCAGGTACTGATTTGCCGACCGCACCGCATTCTGGAACTCACGCGGCACTTCTTCCACAGCGGGCTCGGGCTGAGACTCCGGCTGCGGCTCGGGTGCAGGTTCCGGCTCCGCCGCCGGCTCGAAGGTGAGGTCCGGCGCGAGATCGGACGGCCCCTCCGGATCCGTGGCGGGCGCTGCTGGTTCGAACGGCTCACTGGTGGCGGCCGGGGACTCGGTGACGCTCTCCTCGTCGCCCCCGACGATCACCGAGCACATTCCGATGAGGAACAGCACCGCGACGATGATCAACGCCCACGTGACCCAGCCGCCCCCCTTTCCCTTTCGGGGCTGCCCCTCGGGTCCGCCACCATAGGGCGGGCCTCCGTGGCTCCCCCCGCCGTAGGACTGACCGGGGGTGGGCTGACCACCGTACGGCTGGCCGGGGACGGACTGACCACCGTAAGGCTGACTGGGAGCGGGCTGACCGCCGTAAGGCTGACCGGGAGCGGGCTGACCGCCGAACGGCTGGCCGGGGTTCGGGCCGTCACCATAGGGCAGCGGACCCTGCTGCGGGCCGGAGTTACCAGCGCGGCGCTGGTCAGGCGTCCAGGGACCGGGATGAGACATGGCAGAGCCTTCCTTCGAATATGAAGGAACTTATATCAGCGGACTACGACACACCACCGCTGGCCAGCAGCTTTGGGTTGGCCAGGGTCTCTCGGCTGATCACGAGCTTTGGCCTGGCCAGCAGCTTTGGGCCAGCCAGCATCCTCGGGTCGCCCGACGTCTTTGATACGGCCCGCCCGCCGACCCCCGCTGAGCGCTCAGGGTGCCACGAGAGTCAGTCCGTCAGATCCCGCCGTTGATCGCCACGGCCAGCACGAGCAGGATGATCCCCAGGATCGCCAGGATCGCGAGCAGCGGCTGCCGACTCCGTCGAGGAGACTCCTGCATCTCCTCGTCCGGCCGGAAGTCCTGCTCCCAGCGATCTCCACTCTGCTCTTCCGGTCCGCTCATAGGTGGCGCTCCTCCATGCTCGCGTAGGTTTCCGGCCGATCCGGCGCGTGCGATCCCGCGTCGCCGTCGGTCCGCAGCCCCGGCCTCATGCCCTCGAGCATCTCGCGACCGTGCGGAAACGGCGGCAGAAGCGGGATATCCGGCTCGGTCACGGCGTCGAGCACCGCGGGTGAGTCACGACGTCGATCACC
>DWWG01000143.1 GCA_019119875.1 Candidatus Dietzia intestinigallinarum
AGGCAGGTCTACGACCCCGACGAGATCGAGGCCTTCGCCCGCAACAGCCGGCTCTTCGCGGCGCTGGCACCGTATCGCGAGGAGGTGTTGGCCGAGGCGGTGGAGACCGGGTTGCCGGTGATGCGGCACGCCTGGCTGCACCATCCGGGCACCGCGGCTGCCGCGCGTGACGACCAGTTCCTTCTGGGCGAGTCGCTGCTGGTGGCGCCCGTGTTCGAGCCGCACGTCGGCAAGGTGGCGGTGACCTTCCCGCCCGGTCGGTGGGTGCATCTGCCGACCGGCGAGACGTTCGTCGGCGACGCCACCCGGACCGTGTCCGCGCCGATCGGGACGCCGGCCGCGTTCATCGAGGCGGACCATCCGATGGCGGGCGAGCTGGTGGAGGCCGTGGGGGCCGCGTTGGCCGGGTGAGCCCCGGAGCCCGGCTGAGCTGCGGGGCCGGGCTGACCGGCGGCGGGGCGGCCGTTGCGCTGGTCGCACCGGTGGCACCGGGCGCGTCTGGTTCCTAGCGTGAGCGCCACCGGTCACACGGACACGAGACGCTGGAGGACTCCATGAGCACCACCGACATGATTCGGTCCCACCCAAATCCGACCGCCGATCTGAACGTCGATCTCCTCGCCGAGGCCATCGACGCCGCGGGGGCCTGCGCCACCACCTGCTCGGCGTGCGCGGACGCCTGCCTGGCCGAGGAGTCGGTCGCCGAGCTGCGCGACTGCATCCGTACAGACCTGGACTGCGCGGACATCTGCGCTGCCACCGCTGCGGTCCTCAGTCGCCGCACCGGCAGCAACCTCGGAACGGTCAAGGAGCTGCTCACGGCGTGCCAGATGGCGTGCGCGACCTGCGCCGATGACTGCGAGAGCCACGCCGAGATGCACGCCCACTGCAAGGTCTGCGGAGAGGCCTGCCGCCGTTGCGAGAAGGCGTGCGCGGAGCTGCTCTCCGCGATCGGCTGACCCGCGACCATGCCGGGCTACCGCGCCGGGCTACCGCGCCGGGCGACCTATCCCTTCGAGAACGAGGTGACACCATGACCCACGCAGACCCCTCCGATCCGGACCCGCGCGAGTCCCCCGACACCGATGCCGGGGGTTCGCCCAAGCGGGCGCAGAATCCGCCGTCGGACTCCACGTCAATGCACTCGGATAGCGCACTGACCGAGCAGAGTCCGAGCCCGCCCAACACCAAGATCGGCGTGTACATCGCGGTCGCCGTCGTGGTGATCCTGGTTCTGCTGATGGTGTTCGGGGTGATCTTCGGCGTCATCTGATCCCGCGCCCCAGCTGTTGCGGCGTCGACCACCAAGCGGATGCCACGCCCCCGCGCCAGTCGTAGGGTCGGGCCATGTCCGAGTCCACGACTGATCGCGAGCCCCCGTCCGCACTGATCCCCCTCGGGCCCCGACGTGGTGGTGATCCGGAACCGCTACGAGTCGCTGAGCATCGTCAACGACCTACTGCAGGGACTGTGGTTTGCGATCGGGAGTTTCCTGTTCTTCTCGGAAGCCACCATGACCGCCGCGACCATCCTGTTCGCGCTCGGCAGCCTGCAGATGCTCATCCGGCCGGTCATCCGGTTGAGCCGGCGAATCCATCTGCGGCGCCGAGGATACGACGAGTCCGGGACGCAGCAGGAGTTCTGACGCGAACGCGGCCTCGGCTCGCTGCTGCGGCACTCCCCGCCGGGCTCAGTGTTGGATTACCGGCTTCCCATCCGAGCCCAACAGCGGGGTCAGTCCACCCGCGAACCCGCCGGCGCGCCACAGGTAGCAGACCCCGGTCTGGGTGTCGCGGAAGATCTCGATGGCGTCCGAAAAGCCCGACGCCTCGGAGTGGACCTTCTCGAATCGTTTCTCTTTCTTAGCCATGGGCCGATCGTCCCAGACGCGCGCCCTCGTCGGGCGCCCGGTACGCCACCGCGTACGGGGATCGCACTGCCACGCGGCGATCCACTGTGCCAGAACCTGTCACCCGGAGGAGTTCTCCGCTGAACGGCGAGGCCACCCACACGTTGTCGTCAGGATCCACCGCGAGTCCGTCGGGCAATACCTCCGTGCTGAACTCACAGAGGATTCGCCGCCCGGACAAGCCGCCATCGCTCGCCACATCAAACGCGGTGAGCCGCCCCGGCATCGACCGCGTTTCGGCGACGATCAGCGTGCTGCGGTCCGCGGTCAGAACCATCCCGTTGGCGAACGACATGTCGCCGGCCGCGGCAGAAGCGGTGCCGTCCGGGTCCACGCGCAGTAGGCCGACCGGCGTGACGGGGTCGCGCGGGACTGATCCGTCTCCGTAGTCGCCGATGTACGCGCGGCCGTGGGAGTCGACGATCATGTCATTGAGCTGCCACGATGCCAGTTCGGACAAGTCTGCGTGGACGGTCAGCTCGCCGGTGGCAGTGCGACAGTAGACGCGCAGGTCCGAGCCGGAGGCGAACAACAAACGCCCATCAGGCAGGAAGCCGATGCCGGAGGGCGCGGTGTCGGATTCGGCGATGGTGTCGGCGACACCGGCGTCCACGTCCAGGCGGTGGATGCGGCCTGCGTGCACATCGCTGAATCAGAGGGCATCGTCATTCCATCGGGGCCCTTCGTGGAAGCGGAGTCCGTCGAGGACGACGTCCCACTGCAGCTCAAGGGTGCGCGCTGGCGGCTGGTCGCTGCTCATGGGTCCATTCTGGGGCGCGGTCCCAGCGAGGCGCGCCAGAACGCTCAGGACCCGGCGTCGGCTTCCGGCGGCGATTCGAGAAACGGCCGCAGCTCGAGCCACTCGTGGATCGGCTCGCCGCCGGACCCCGGCGCCGCGGACAGCTCCCCCGCCAGCTCGACGGCTCGGTCGTAGTCGGCGACGTCGATGATCATCCAGCCGGCGATGAGGTCTTTGTCCTCCGAAAGTGGCCCGTCGACGCGCGGAGGCTGGCCCTGCCCGCCAGAGCTCACCCACGCCCCGGACTCCGACAGCGCCTGCGCGTCCACGAACTCGCCGGTCTCTTGCAGCTTCGCCGCGAAGTTGTTCATGTACTCGACGTGCGCTGTCACCTCCTCGGGCGACCACTGGTCCATCGGTACATCGTTGACCGGAGGCGGCGCGCCCCGGTAGTGCTTGATCAGCATGTACTTGGCCATGATGTCCTCCTTCGCTCCCCCAGTGTGGCCGCTTTCCACGCGGGTGGGAACCCTCAGTTGATGGTGGCAGCCTCGGACGATCGGTGGCCGGTTGCGGAACCGGCCACGTCGCGGAAGATCGGGTGTGAGGCCTGACTGCGTCGCCTCCGCCAGAAGGACGCGGTGCATGCGAAGGAGGAGTCGAGATGATCGCGGAAGACCGTCCCTCCCCGGACGAGTACACGCCGGACCCGGATCCTGTCACCGCGACGGAGGAGTACGAGCCCGAGGTCAGCATCGACGATCAGGCCCGGGAGGCCAACCCTGCCGATGTGGCCGAGCAGATCGCCGAGCTGCCCCCGTCCGATGAGCGCGATCCGGTGGACGACGACGACGTCGTCTGATCAGCTCCAGCAGAACACGTCCACTTGTTCCTCGATAGCGATGCGGATGTCGTGACCTACAACCGGGCGCGCGTCTGGGGTTATGCCACGTTCGCGATCGGGTTCCTCATCTGGTTTGTCGGCTTCGTGGTGATCGGCTCCGAGTGGTTCGCCAGATGGCAGTCCGACGCGGGGAATGGTCAATCGTTCGCGATGAGTCTCACCACGATCTGGGCTGCATTCGCGGTACTTCTTGCCAAGGACGAGCCGGCCGAGGTCACGGCTGCGAGTGAGGTCGAGAAGTAGGGCTGGCTGGTCCCCGCGTCGGCTTGGGCCGTCAGGCGAGGTGGTAACCGATCTGCGTGCTGGCGATGGAGATGGCGGTGAGGACGACGGCGTCGTTGAGGGACCGGCTGAAGGCAGGCCGGATGGGGAACGTTGTGGCGGCCGGCGGTGCCAAGACTGGCATGGCAGTTCCGGTGAGAGTTGACTGGGCCCACAGTCCGTCGATGGCCTGTCCCGTTGTGTCGGGGTGTTCGGTGATCGCTCGTGCCCATGCTCTGCAGGTCGACCGCGGGGCGGACAGGAGGGCGTGAGCTGCGCCAGCGCGGAGCGGCCATCCGGTGGTGAGGTCGAGGAGGGTGAGGTCGCGAGTCGGGGTCCACGAGGTCGCGTACGGGCGGCCGGTCACGGTGTCGATCCGTCGCTGCTCCTGGAAAACCTCTGCAAGAGCAGTGGGCAGATCGCAGGCGGCGTAGAGCACACCGTGCTGGGGATATTCTCCTTGCGGCTCGGGGTGGGGGTCCCAGCGCATCCCGTCGATCGGGCCATAGGTGCGAAAACTATCCCAGCCCGACGGCTGGGGCCCGTGGGTGCGGTGGATGCGCCACAGCGTCGGCCTCCGCACTGTGAGGTCCGACGAACCCCAGCGCAGTCCCGCCGCCGGCGACCGGGGCACCTTCGGAGACGGGCTCACTGACGGGCCCAGCCGTCGATGATGTCGACGACGCGAGCCGGGTCACCACCGGCGAGCAGATGATTGACCGGGCTGCGCCCAGCAAGGCTCTCTCTCGGGGTGGTCATGACTGAATCGCCCCGAGTCTGGTGGAGGCTCTGAATCCACGGGAGGATGAGGAGCATGGCAGCACCGAGGAAGTACCCGGACGAGCTTCGGGAGAGAGCCACGAGGATGGCTGTTCAGGCGCGACGGGATCCATCGATGAGGTCGGGCGCGTTCCGTCGTGTGGGCGAGCAGCTCGGGATCAATCCCGAGACTCTGAGGAATTGGGTCGTGCAGGCGGAGGTCGACGAGGGATACCGTCCCGGAACCACGACTAGCGAGTCCCAGCGCTTGATCGAACTGGAGAAGGAAGTGCGTGAGCTGCGCCGGGCGAACTCGATCCTGAGGTCGGCGTCGGCTTTTTTCGCGGCGGAGCTCGACCGCCCACAGCGTTGATCGTGGAG
>DWWG01000144.1 GCA_019119875.1 Candidatus Dietzia intestinigallinarum
AACAAACCAAAAACTGGCTGTTCAAAAACGCGACCCCCACGACAGGGATGTGAAAGGGTCGCAACCAAACAAAAAATTTGGCACTATCACAAACAAAACACACTGTTGAGTTCTCAAACAACACCCACACATCGATCCTCACGAGCCCGTCGGGCCCGTGGTTCACGAGGTGAATCTGCCGCTTCCGCCCGTTGACTGGGCGGGCTCCAACTCTAGCGACTGGCGATCTCCCGGTCAAGCCGGGATTTTCCAACCGCCCCGTTGGGCGTGTCGCCTCCTGCGACCCCCGGCTTCTCGGCCCGGGCTCGCTCTCGGCGACAACCAATAAGTTACGCAGCCATGAATAGAAACGCAAATCCGCAGGTCACAGGCCATAAAACGCCGAAGACGCCGACCTCGTCGGCGTCGACGGCGTCGTCGGCGTCGGGGCGTCCGGTCCGGGTCACGTCAGCGGATTCGCACCCCGGCGAAGCTCTTCTTGCCCCGCCTCAGGACCAGCCAACGGCCATGGAGGAGGTCCTCGGTCGACGGCGTCCACTCCGGATCCGAGACGCGCTCGTTGTTCACGTACGCACCTCCCTCGCCAACGGCACGTCGGGCCGCTCCCTTGCTCTCGCACAGTCCGGCGGCGACCAGGAGATCGATGATGCTCCCGGCCTCATTCGAAGCGACATCCACCGCGCCGGCGTCCTCGACCGCGGCAGCCAGGGTCGCCTCGTCCAGTGCGCCGAGTTCCCCGCGCCCGAACAGCGCCTGGGCCGCGGCCTGCACGGACTCGGTTGCCGCCACTCCGTGTACGAGGGTCGTCATCTCTTCCGCCAGTCGCTTCTGCGCGGCCCGGAGGTGCGGTTTCTCGGCGGTCAGCACCTCCAGCTCCTCGATCTCCTCCCGCCCGAGGAACGAGAACCACCGCAGGTAACGGACGACATCGGCATCGGCCGTGTTGAGGAAGTACTGGTACCAGGTGTACGGGCTGGTCATGGTCGCGTCGAGCCACAGGCTTCCCCCACCGGTCGACTTGCCGAACTTCTTTCCGTCGGAGGAGGTGACGAGCGGAACCGTCATCGCGTGGACGGACTCGGAATCGACACGGCGGTTCAGATCGACCCCGCCGAGGATGTTGCCCCACTGGTCGGAACCACCGATCTGGAGCGTGCACCCGAGGTTGCGCCGCAGCTGCAGGAAGTCGTTCGCCTGCAGCAGCATGTAGGAGAACTCCGTGAAGGAGATCCCCTCGCCGGCGAGACGCCGTTTCACGGTGTCGCGCCCGAGCATCGTGTTGAGCGAGAAGTGCTTTCCCACGTCCCGCAGGAACTCGATCACGGTCAGGTGACCGGTCCACTGCATGTTGTTGACCACGCGGGCACTGTTCGGCCCCTCCGTCATGTCGACGAACCGCTCGAGCTGTCCGGAGATGCGCTCGGCCCAGTCGGCGACCGTGTCTGAGGTGTTCATCGTGCGCTCGCCGACATCACGTGGGTCCCCGATCATCCCGGTGGCACCACCGGCCAGGACGACGGGACGGTGTCCGGCCAGCTGAAAACGGCGCAGGGTCAGCAGCGGGATGAGGTGACCGGCGTGCAGGCTCGGCCCGGTGGGGTCGAAGCCGCAGTAGAGCGACACCATCCCTTCGTCGAGGTGGGCACGGAGCGAGTCGAGGTCCGTCGACTGGGCGATCAGGCCACGCCACTGCAGGTCATCGAGGATGTTGTTGGTCACGGCGTTCATTGTCCCCCATCGCCCCGGACGTCGGACACGTGGCGCTCCGGTGCGGGTGCCCTCGCACTGCGCCGATAGGCGGAGACCTCCCGGGCGCCGGCGAGCCAGAATCTCCAGTGACGGTCGGCCTCCCGGGACACGCCGACGCGTGGCCCCGAGCGGATGTCGCCGTCGGGTGCGGGATCGGGCCGGAAGGTCACCGACGACGACGAGTCGAGCACGTCCATTCCCCGGAACGACAGGTCTATTCCCAGAGTCCGTCCGAGGTTCCCGGGTCCACGCGCGGCCCGGTCGACCCCGATGCCCGGACGTCGGGAGGCCACGATCTCGTGACCTTCCACGACGCGCGCGGCCCGCAGAAGCACTCCCCCGCCTTCGCCCGGCGGTCGGCAGGTGATGTTCACGCACTGGTGAATGCCGTGGCTGAGGTACACGTAGAGATGTCCGGCGTCACCGAACATCACGTGATTGCGTGGGGTCGGGCCCGGCCAGGTGTGTGCGGCGGCATCCGGGAACACCGACTCCGGTGGTCCCCCGTATGCCTCTACCTCGACGATCCGGAGGGCGACCGGCCCGTGGCTCAGCGTTCCGCCGAGCACCATCCGGGCCGCCTCGTCCGGCGCCGCCTCCCGCAGCAGATCTCTGAGCGGGGCGGAGTCGCCGGACGACGCGCCGGGATGACGGGGGGTCACTCGGCCGAGCGGCCGTCCCCGGCACCATCAGCCCCGGTCACGCCCTGCTGCGAGGCACGCGCCCTGGACAGCAGATCCGCGTGCTCGGCCTCGTCGACCTGACGGGATTCGTCGACCAGGAGGACCGGGATGCCGTCGTCGATGCGGTAGGCGCGCCGCAGACGGTGGTTGTACAGCGTGTCCTCGCCGATGAGCAGGAGCGGGCCCTTGTCCTCGGGACAGGCGAGGATCTCGAGCAGACGTGCGTCGATGACGGACATGTCGCTCACCCTACCCAGGCGGAGAGCTCATCGCGGACGGCGAGCAGGCGTTCACGCTGCTTCGCAACCGCTTCTGCCGCGGTGCCGCCGCGGGCGTTCCGGGAGGCGATCGATCCCGCCACGGTCAGCACGTCACGAACCTCCGGAGTGAGTGCCGGATCGATGGCGGACAACTCGTCGTCGTCGAGCTCGTCCAGCCCCACACCACGTGCCTCGGCGACCCGCACGCACTCCCCCGCCGCCTCGTGGGCGACGCGGAACGGTACGCCCTGGCGGACCATCCACTCGGCGATGTCGGTGGCCAGCGTGTATCCCGCCGGTGCGAGCTCGGCGAGTCGCCCGGGGTGGAACTCGAGAGTGCCGACCATCCCCGCCATGGCGGGCAGCAGCAGGTCGAGCTGGGCCACCGAGTCGAAGACCGGCTCCTTGTCCTCCTGCAGGTCCCGGTTGTAGGCCAGCGGCTGCGCCTTGAGCGTGGCGAGCAGGCCGGTCAGGTTACCGATGAGGCGGCCGGACTTTCCACGCATCAGCTCGGCCACGTCCGGGTTCTTCTTCTGCGGCATGATCGAGCTGCCCGTGGACCATTCGTCGGCCAACGTCACGTAGCCGAACTCCGGCGTCGACCAGGCGATGATCTCCTCCGCCAGCCGCGACAGGTCCACCGAGATCTGGGCCAGCACGTACGACGCCTCGGCCGCGAAGTCACGCGAGCTCGTGGCGTCGATCGAGTTGTCGGCGGCGCGGTCGAAGCCGAGTTCCGCCGCGATCGCGTCCGGGTCCAGCCCGAGAGATGAACCGGCCAACGCGCCGGATCCATACGGCGAGACCGCCAGACGCCGGTCCAGGTCGCGGATCCGGTCCAGGTCACGCACGAGGGGCTGGGCGTGGGCGAACAACTGATGCGAGAGCAGGACCGGCTGCGCAGCCTGAAAGTGGGTCTTGCCCGGCATCACCGTGTCCGGGTGGGCGTCGGCCTGCTCGACGAGCGCGTCGACGACGTCGAGCACCCCCGCAGCCACCGCTCGCACCGCGTCCCGCAGCCACATCCGGAACAGCGTCGCCACCTGGTCGTTACGCGAACGTCCAGCACGCAGCCGCCCGCCGACCTCGGGGCCGACCCGCTCGATCAGCCCGCGCTCGAGAGCTCCGTGGACGTCCTCGTCCGACTCGGCCGGCCCGAACTCGCCGGAATCGACGTCCGCGGCGAGGCGATCCAGGCCGTCGAGCATCGTGTCCAGGTCCGCCCCGGTGAGCAGACCGGCACGGTGCAGCACCCGGGCGTGCGCCTTGGACGCCCGGATGTCGTAGGGAGCCAGCTCCCAGTCGAAGTGCGTGGACTTGCTCAGCGCGGCCATCGCCTCGGCGGGGCCGCCCGCGAACCGGCCACCCCACAGGGCACCGGTGTTGGTCCCGTGCCGGTCGCCCCGGCCCTGCTCCTCGCTCACAGTCCCAGGTCCCGCTTGGCGGCGATCTTGGAGCTCAGACCGTGCAGGTTGACGAAACCCTTGGCGTGGCTCTGGTCGAACGAGTCGCCCTCGTCATAGGTCGCCAGGTTGAAGTCGTACAGCGACGTGTCCGAACGACGGCCGTTGACGGTGATCTGGCCACCGTGCAGCACCATGCGGATGTCCCCGGAAACGTGTTCCTGGGTGGTGTCGATGAAGGCGTCCAGCGCGTACTTGAGCGGCGAGAACCACAGGCCGTCGTAGACGGCGTTCGACCAGGTGTCGGACACACCGGACTTGTAGCGGGCGAGCTCGCGCTCGAGCGTCACGTCCTCGAGCGCCTTGTGCGCGGTGATGAGGACCATCGCGCCGGGTGCCTCGTAGATCTCGCGGCTCTTGATACCGACGAGACGGTCCTCGACCATGTCGATACGGCCGACGCCCTGGGCGCCGCCGCGGCGGTTGAGTTCCTCGATCGCCTCGAGCACGGTGACCGGGCGGCCGTCGATGGCCACCGGGACGCCGGCCTCGAAGGAGACGGTGACCTCGTCCGGGGCGGCGAAGTTGAGGGTGGGGTCCTCCGTGTAGTCGTAGACGTCCTTGGTCGGGGCGTTCCACAGGTCCTCGAGGAAGCCGGTCTCCACGGCGCGCCCCCACACGTTCTGGTCGATCGAGAACGGCGACTTCTTGGTGACGTTGATCGGGATCTCGTTCTGCTCGGCGAACTCGATGGCCTTCTCCCGGGTCCAGGCGTAGTCGCGGACCGGAGCGATCACGTCGAGGTCGGGTGCCAGGGCACCGAAGCCCACTTCGAACCGGACCTGGTCGTTGCCCTTTCCGGTGCAGCCGTGGGCGACCGCCGTTCCACCGTGCTCCTTCGCGGCCTCGACGAGATGCTTGACGATCAGCGGGCGGGAGATGGCGGACACCAGCGGGTACTCCCGCATGTACATGCCGTTGGCCTTGATGGTCGGCGCGCAGTAGTCGTCGGCGAACTCGTCGCGGGCGTCGACGACGATCGATTCGACGGCACCACAGTCCAGCGCACGCTGCCGCACGACCTCCATGTCCTCGCCACCCTGGCCGAGGTCGATGGCCACCGCCACGACCTCGGCACCCGTCTCCTTGCCGATCCAGCTGATGGCGACAGAGGTGTCGAGGCCGCCGGAATAGGCGAGGACGACGCGATCGGTCATGGTGTTCTCCTTAGTGGTTGTTCACGAGTTGTCTGACTGTGTGGGGCCGTCAGTGCTGGCGTCTGGCCAGGCCTGCGAGTCGGTCCGCCAGCTCTGCTCCGCGCACTGGTTCACGGGCCATCACGAATATGGTGTCATCCCCGGCGATCGTGCCCACCACGTCATCCAGATTCGCACGGTCCAGGGCGCTGGCGAGGAAGTTCGCCGCGCCCGGGGGTGTCCGCAGGACCGCCGTGTTCCCGCTGTGGTCGGCCGAGACGAGGAGTTCTCCCAGCAGGCGCCCGAGACGGTCGGTCCCACCGGGGATACCCGGGACGTGGCTGCCGTCCTCGGGGATGACGTAGCGGCCTGCGCCCCCGTCGGCGGCCCGGAGCTTGACCGCACCCAGCTCGTCGAGGTCGCGGCTGAGGGTCGCCACGGCCACCGCGATGCCCTCCGCCGCCAACGCGTCGGCGAGCTCGGTCTGACTGCGCACCGCCCGTGCCCGCAGGATCTCCGCGATCCGCGCGTGCCGCGCCGTGCGACTCACCGTGCCGACGGAGGTCACGACCGCTCCAGCAGCCAGACCAGCAGAGCCTTCTGGGCGTGCAGCCGGTTCTCCGCCTCGTCGAACACGCGGCTACGCGGGCCGTCGATCACCTCTGTGGTGATCTCCTTCTCCCGGTATGCGGGCAGACAGTGCAGGACGATCACGTCGTCGGAAGCCTTGTCGACGGCCTCCTGTCCGAGCTGGTATCCGGCCAGGTCACGGAGACGTTCGGCCGCCGAGTCCTCCATCCCCATCGACACCCACGTGTCGGTGATGAGCACGTCGGCATCCACGACCGCGGTGTCGACATCGGTGGTGATGGTGACCGAACCACCGGTCTCCGCCGCGATCCGTTCGGCGTCGGCGACCACCTGTCCGGTCGGCTGGTATCCCGCCGGTGCGGCGATGGTGATGTGGATCCCCGCGGTGGCGAAACCGAGCAGATACGAGTGGCCCATGTTGTTGGCGCCGTCGCCGAGGTACACCGCCCGAAGTCCTGCGGTGCGGCCGAAGTTCTCGCGGATGGTCAGCAGGTCCGCGAGGATCTGGCACGGATGGAAGTCGTCGGACAGCGCGTTGACGACCGGAACGTCCGAATGGGCGGCCAACTCGACCAGCCCCGCCTGGGAATAGGTGCGCCACACGATCGCCTCGACGTAACGCGACATCACCTTCGCGGTGTCCGAGAGCGTCTCCCCCTTCCCCATCTGCGTGGAACCGGACTCCACCACGATCGCGCTGCCGCCGAGTTGGGAGATTCCGGCATCGAACGAGAAGCGGGTGCGGGTGGAGGTCTTGTCGAAGATCACGGCGACCGACCGTGGCCCCTCGAGCGGGCGGGCCGAGTACGGCTCGGCTTTGAGCTTGAGCCCCAGGTCGAGCACCTCGGCCTGTTCTGCGGGGCTCAGGTCGTCGTCGCGGAGGATGTGCCTAACGGCAGGTCTGGCCGGGGTGTTCCGGGGAGTCGGTACGAGACCGGTCATGACGAGGCCTCCTTCTCGGATGCGGTGTCCAGGATCGCGGGCAGCGCGGACACGAACCGCGCGACCTGCTCCTCGGTGAGGACGAGCGGCGGTGCCAGACGGATCACGTCGGGGCCGGCCGCTCCGACGAGGAATCCCGCGGCACGGGCGGCCGCCTCGACCTCCTTCGCACGAGACGCGGTCAGGACCACGCCCAGCAGGAGTCCCCGCCCGCGGACATGATCGACCAGTGGGTGGTCGAGACACTCGATCTCGGCCGCGAGCAGCCTGCCGAGCCGGTCCACGTGGGCGATCAGGTCCTCGGACTCCATCGTGTCCAGGACCGCGAGCGCGGCGGCGCACGCGACGGGGTTGCCGCCGAAGGTGGTGCCGTGCTGCCCGGCTGTGAGCAGCTCTCCCGCCGCGCCGATCCCGAGGCAGGCACCGATGGGCAGGCCTCCGCCCAGCCCCTTGGCCAGCGTGATCACGTCCGGGACGACGCCGGCCCTGCGGGTGGCGAACATCGCGCCGGTGCGGCCGACGCCGGTCTGGACCTCGTCGACGATCATGAGGGCGCCGTGTTCCGTGCACAGGTCGCGCACGTCGGCGAGAAATCCCTCCGGGGGTTCGACGACGCCGCCCTCGCCCTGCAGTGGCTCGAGGATGACCGCGGCGGTGTCGGCCGGTGCCTGTTCGACGAGCGTGCGGAGCGCCGCGATGTCTCCGTAGGGGTAGTACTCCACCCCGGGGGGCATCGGTTCGAAGGGCGCACGCTTGGTGGGCTGTCCGGTCATCGCCAGAGCACCCATCGTGCGCCCGTGGAAGCCGTTCTCCGCCGCGAGGATCCGGGAGCGACCCGTGCGCCGTGCGATCTTGAACGCCGCCTCGTTGGCCTCCGCTCCGGAGTTGCAGAAGAACGCCCGGACCGGCTGCTCCACGTCGAGCAGCGCTTCGAGTCGCTCGGCCAGCTCTACGACCACCGGGTGGACGTAGAGGTTGGAGACGTGCCCGAGCTCGCCGATCTGCCGGGACACCGCCTCGACCACGGCCGGGTGGGCGTGTCCGAGCGAGTTGACCGCGATGCCCGCGAGCAGGTCGAGGTACTCGCGACCGTCGGCGGCGGTGACGGTGGCGCCCCGCCCGGAAACGAGTTCGAGCGGAGGGGTGCCGTAGTTGCGCATCAGCGCGCTGTCCCACCTCCCGGTGAGATCGGTGGTGCCCTGCTGGGTCATGAGTTCGCTCCTACTGCCGCCCTGGTCTCGTGGTCACCCTCTGTGACCATCGTCCCGATTCCGCCCTCGGTGAGGATCTCCAGTAACACCGAGTGTTCGACTCGGCCGTCGATGACGTGCGCCGCGCCGACGCCGCCCTCCACCGCGGCGAGACACGCCTCCATCTTGGGGACCATTCCGCTCTCGAGCGTCGGAAGCAGCGCTTCCAGGGTCCGTGTGCCCAGGTGCGTGACGAGCGACGAACGGTCCGGCCAGTTGGTGTACAGCCCCTCGACGTCTGTGAGGACGACGAGCTTCTCGGCGCCGAGGGCGGCCGCGAGTGCGCCTGCCGCGGAGTCGGCGTTGATGTTGTGGACCACCCCGTCGGCGTCGGGAGCGATCGTGGACACCACGGGGATGCGCCCCGCCTCGATGATGTCGAGTACCGCACCCGGGTCGACGGCGGCGACGTCCCCGACGAGCCCGATGTCGGTGGGCTCGCCGTTGACCATCGCCGTCCGACGGACCGCGGTGAACAGGCCCGCGTCCTCGCCGGAGATGCCGACGGCGTACGGTCCGTGCGCGTTGATCAGTCCGACGAGTTCGCGACCGACCTGGCCGAACAGCACCATGCGCACGACGTCCATGACCTCGGGGGTCGTGACCCGGAAGCCTCCCCGGAACTCGCCCTCCATTCCCAGCCGGCCGAGCATCGCGGTGATCTGCGGGCCGCCACCGTGCACGACGACGGGCTTGAGTCCACATGTTCGGAGGAAGACCATGTCCGCCGCGAACGCCGCCTTGAGCCTGTCGTCGACCATCGCGTTGCCGCCGTACTTCACCACGACGATCTTGTCGTGGAACTCCTTCAGCCAGGGCAGTGCCTCGGCGAGGACGTGCGCGCGGACGAACGGCGTCAGTTCGGCGGACCCGTCGTTCATCGATGTGGGCATATCAGGCGCCTCCGGCGGTGGTGGGGATGGTCAGGGTCAGGTGGATCCGGGCACCGCCGCGATGGCGGAAACGGAACTCGGCGCCGTCCGTGGTCTCGGCCGGCCGCGGCCGGGTGCTCGTCGCCCGGCCCGGCACTGGCGTACCGTCCGCGGCATCCGCCGTCTCCGTGGTGTGCGAGGTCTGCGTGGTGTCCGGACGGAACACGAGGACCTCGATGGCGCCGACGTCCTCTCCGGAGCGCTCGGCCACGAACCGCGCGACCTCCTCGGCCGCGCGGTGAGCGGTCTCGAAATTCTCGACCACCCCGTCGGATCCGGGCCCGTCGAGAAGGGCGACCGCGCGTGTGGACCGCCACTCGGCGCAGCGTGTACTCCAGCGCAGTTCCGCCGCGTCCGCACCATCACCCTCGACCCGGAGCACCGCTGCGGTTCCCGGCGGCGCCACCCAGAAGGCCATGTGGAACGCGGCGCCCTCGTGCCAGCAGTCCAGGCCGTGGAGATGAGCGTCGAAGCTCGCGCCCGGGAGCACCCCGCCGGTCGGGCCCCGATCCGTTTCGGAAGGCCCGGTCACGGGGCCACGCCCACCGTGCTGAGACCGGCGGTCTCATCGAGCCCGAGCGCGAGGTTCATGGACTGGATGGCTCCGCCCGCGGTCCCCTTGGCCAGGTTGTCTATGGCGGCGGTGAACACCGCCCGAGAAGCACGCTCGTCGACCTCGATCCCGAGCTGCACGGCATTGGATCCGAGCACCGACGCCGTCATGGGCTGAACGCCCGCCGGCAGGACGTGGACGAACGGTTCGTCCCCGAACGCCTCCGCGTAGACCCTCCGCAGCTCATCGGCGCCGACGCTGGTCGGGGCGACGGCCGTTGTGAGGATGCCACGGGCCATGGGTGCGAGCACCGGGGTGAAGCTGACCGAGACCTCCGCGTCGGTCACCGCCCGCAGGTTCTGGGTGATCTCCGGGGTGTGCCGGTGGGAGGTGACGCCATAGGCTTTCGCCGATCCCATGACCTCGGAGGCCAACATGGGCACCTTGGCGGATTTGCCCGCCCCGGAGGCGCCGGTCACCGAGACGATCGTGATGGCCGAGGCGTCGACGAGGCCGGCCGCGACCGCGGGGAACAGTGCCAGGCTGGCCCCCGTCGGGAAGCAGCCCGGCACCGCGATCCGGCGGGTCGACCGCAGGGCATCACGCGCCCCGGGGAGCTCGGGCAGCCCGTACGGCCACGTTCCCGCGTGCGGGGAACCGTAGAAGGCCTCCCAGTCATCGGCATCGCTCAACCGGAAGTCCGCACCGAGATCGATCACCAGCGTGTCCGGGCCGAGCTGCTCCGCGATCGCCGCCGAGTGGCCGTGCGGAAGCCCGAGGACCACCACATCGTGACCGGCCAGGGTCTCGGCGCTGGTCTCCACGAGTACCCGATCAGCCAGAGGAAGCAGGTGCGGATGGTGCTGCGCCAGTGCCTGTCCGGCATTGGACCCGGCCGCGAGGACCCCGATCTCCAGCTCGCCCTTCAGGTACGACGGGTGGGCGAGGAGGAGTCTGAGAAACTCCCCGCCCGCGTAACCCGATGCTCCAGCGACAGCTACCGTGATTGCCATACGCACAAGTATGCATCACATTGCAATGTCTTGCATGCCCGGGGGCCCCGCACGTCACCCTCCCCGACGATCATGCGTTGATCTGCCGGCGTTCACCCCCGAAACGCCGCTGCCCGAGATCGACCGAACCGCCCACGCGGCGCCCCTCCTCCAACCCCGAGGTTCCCACACGACGCCTCGCCCCCTTGACCGCCGAGGGAAAGCGGCGGCGCATCTCCGTCTCCGCGCGCCGGGCGTCCGAGCGCAGGACGAGACCCGCGCCGGCGGCGTCCTCGCTCGCCGAGACCGCCCCGGCCTCCGCCGCCTCCAGCCTCCGTCCGACCTCATAGGCGAAACCGGTCATGAACGACTTGCGGTGGGTGACGGCGGAGATGCCCGGTCGCGGCCGCTGCCCGGCCGCCGCGGCCAGCATGATCCCGGTGAGCGCCCCCGCGAGCATGCCCACCCTCTCGACGTGCCGACGCACGCCGACGATGTGGACCACCCGGGTACCGTCACCACGCCCCGAGGTGACGGCTCTGCAGTGCATGGCCGCACAGAGCGAGGCGACGAGGCCGACCTGGTCGGGTTGATACTTGCCCGACACCACATGGTCGAGGACCATGACCTCGGAGGCGGACGGGTCCGTCCCGGCTCTGGCCAGCGTCTCGTCCACCCCGTATTTGGCGAGCAACGCGTACGCCCGCTCGAGGAGCACTTCCGCCTCGGGGGTTCCGGCGACGCTCTCCGCCTTGGCGAAGAGCTTGCGCACCCGATCGAGTGCCTTCTCCGACGAGCTACCGGCGTGGGGGTTGGTCATGGTCTTCTCCTCAAGCGTGTCGGTGCGGTTATCGCGAGAGAGCTTCGCACACGCGTACGACACGATCAGGTGACCGCGCCCCGGGGGCCCGTTCAGCGCACGATCTGTGCGCCCGGTCCGGTCCGCCGATCAGCGACGCAGGAACCAGGTGTGGTCCAACGGGCCGGAGCCCTGCCCCACCTCGAGGGACAGTCCGCCGTGCAGAGCGCCGTCCATCCACGGGCGCACCCGCCGGTAGGCCGCCTCCCAGTCCGTCGCGCCGACGCGCGCCGTGGCCAGCGCCGACGAGAGCGAACAGCCGGTCCCGTGGGTGTGCGGGGTGTCGATGCGGACGAACGGCAGCCGCAGCGTGGTGCGCCGCCGCCCCTCCGACTCGACCAGAACATCCTCGGCGCTGCCGTCGTCGAGATCGCCGGTCGTCGCGAGGACCGCACTGCCGGACTGCTCGTGGACCAGTTCGGCCTGGCCGACGATCCCCTCGATATCGGTGGCGGTCTCCATTCCGCACAGCACACCGAGCTCGGGGACGTTGGGCGTCACGAGGTCGACGAGCGGGACGAGATCGCGCAGCATGTGCGCGGCGTCGTCGCTCGCCAGCCGGCCGCCGGTGGTGGCCACCATGACCGGGTCGAGGACCACGTGGGGAGGGCGACGACGACGAAGCCAGGCACCGACGGCGTCGACGAGGGTGGCCTCGCCGAGCATGCCGATCTTCACGGCGTCGATCTGTACGTCGTCGGCGACGGCGTCGAGTTGCGCGATGACCGTTTCCACGGGCACCGCGTGCACGTCCGTCACACCTCGCGTGTTCTGCACGGTCACGGCGGTGACCACACCCATCGCGTAGCCGCCCATGGCCGTGACGGCCTTGGTGTCGGCCAACAGTCCGGCGCCGCCAGACGGATCGGTGCCGGCGATGCAGAGTATCCGGGGCACGCGCACCTGGTCAGACACGGAGACTCGCCCCCACGGCCTTCTCGGCGGCCTCCACCGCCGCGGCGCGCCACTGACTGGCCTCGTCCTCGGTCAGCGTCCGGTCGGCGGCACGGAAGGTGAGCGCATACGCCAGCGACTTGCGCCCCTCGCCGATTTGGGAGCCGGTGTAGACGTCGAACAGGCGCACCCCCTCGAGAAGCTCACCGCCACCGGAGATGAGCGCCGCCTCGACCGCGGAGGCCGGCACCGCGTCGTCCACGACGAGCGCGACGTCCTGGTTCACGGACGGGTACGAGGAGATCGCCGGCGCGGGCAGCACCTCGCGGACGCCCATGGCGGTGAGGTCGAGCTCCACCGCGCAGGTCCGCGCGGGAAGCCCGAGGCGCTCACATCCCGCGGGATGCAGCTCGCCCGCGTGGCCGACCACGGTGCCGTCGACGAGGACGTCGACGCAGCGACCCGGGTGCCAGGGGGCGCACTCCCCCGACCGCACCTCGATCTCGAGACCGAGGGCCCTGCCGACTGTCCGGGCCGCGTCGACCGCGTCGAGCGCGTCGGCGTCGCGGCCCGGCCCGAAGTGGCCGGCCGGCTCACGTCTACCGGTGTAGAGGGCGGCGACGTGTACCGGTTGCAGCGGCAGTGAGTCACCGAGTCGCTGCTGCTCCGCGGGGGTGGGCTCACGATCCACGGGCAGCATCTCGACCCCGGAGGTGGTGGGGGTACGGAACGCCACCTGGGCGATCGAGTAGAGCGCGAGGTCGCGGGACCCCCGGGCGAGGTTGCGCCGCGCGATCTCGATCAGCGACGGCAGCAGGGTCGTCGCGAGGTGCGCCTTGTCGCTCTCCAGGGGATTGACCACCGACATCGTGCGCCGGCGCTCGTCGTCGTCGTCGAGCCCCATCGCGTCGAACACGGACGGATCGCAGAACGGCGAGGTGAGCACCTCGACGTGCCCCGCCGAGGCCAGGGCGCGCCCCACGGCGCGGCGGCCGCGCTGGGTCGCGGTCAGTCCGCGTCCGGCGGGGGCGCTGGGCAGCACCGACGGGATGTCCTCCAGCCCCTCGAGGCGCAGGACCTCCTCCACCAGATCGGCCGGCATGGTCAGGTCCGGACGCCACGTGGGCGGGGTGACCTGGAGCAGCACCGCGTCGTCACCGGTCACGGTGGCCCCGATCTGCTCGAGACGGTGCCGCGTGGTGCCCGCCGGGTACTCGAGCCCCGCCACCCGGGACGGGCGGTCGGGATCGAAGGAGATCGTGGGCATGACGGGCGCGGAACCGACATCGGTCAACGACGCCTCGACCGTGCCACCGGTGATCTCGGCCAGCAACGTCGCCGCGCGATCGAGCGCGGCGACCGACACCGCGGCATCCACGCCACGCTCGTACCGTTTGCCGGCCTCGCTGGGCAGCTTGTGGCGCCGAATGGTCCGGAACACGGCCAGGGGGTCCCAGACGGCGGCCTCCAACAACACGTCGGTCGTGGAGCCGGAGACCTCCGTCCTCGCGCCGCCCATGACCCCGGCCAGCGAGATCGGTCCCGACTCGTCGCAGATCACCACGTCCTCGGGATCGAGAGTCCGCTCGACGTCGTCCAGGGTCGTGAGCGTCTCCCCCGCCCGGGCGCGACGCACCGTGAGGCCTCCTGCGAGGGTTGCGGCGTCGAACGCGTGCATGGGATGGCCGAGCTCGAGCATCACGTAGTTGGTGACGTCGACCGCCGGCGAGATGGGGCGCACACCCGACAGCAGCAGGCGCCGGGCCATCCACCAGGGGGTCGTGGCCGCGGGGTCGACGCCGGTGACCCGGCGCAACGCGAACCGCTGGGCGCCGGACCCCTCGGTCACCTCGAGCGGCCAGGTCTCGGCCCGCGACGGCAGCGAGAGTTCGGTGGCCGGATCGGCGAAGTCGAGGTCGAAGCTGCACGCCAGCTCACGGGCCAGTCCCCGGGCCGACAGGCAGTAGCCGCGGTCCGGGGTCACGTTGAGCTCGATGACCGTGTCCCCCTCGGGTGCTCCGGCGGCGAGCACGGGTCCGGCCGGGGTGCCCGGCTCCGCGGTCCCCGGGGCGAGCACGATGATGCCGCTGTGGTCACTGCCGATCCCGAGCTCCGAGGCCGAACAGATCATGCCCTCGCTGGGCTTGCCGTAGGTCTGGCGCGCGCCGATCTCGAACCCGCCCGGCAGGACCGTCCCGGGCAGCGCCACCACGACGAGGTCGCCCTCGACGAAGTTCCGGGCGCCACACACGATCTGCTGCGGCTCCTCGTTCCCGACGTCCACGAGGCAGAAGCGGATCGGCTTCTTGAACCCCTCGAGTTCCTCGATACTGCTGATCCGGCCGATGGTGAGCGGACCGGTGATCTCCGGGAGGGTCTCGGGCTCCCCCTCCACCTCGAGACCGACGCGCACGAACGCGGCGTCGAGTTCGGCCGGGGTCACCGACCAGCCGTCGTTGGCCCGCTGCAGGATCTCGGTCAGCCAGGACTGCGCAATACGCACTGTGGGGTCCTTCGTAGTTCTCGGTGGTGGGGTGGGCTCGGGGGTCTGGCGAGGCGGGAGGCCGGTCTCGGCCCGTGGGCGGCGACCGCCGCGACGGTCGTCAGCCGGTCAGTACCGCACGCCGAACGGCAACGAGAACCGTACGTCGCCCTCGACCATGTCCCGCATGTCGGACAGTCCGTTGCGGAATTGCAGGGTGCGCTCCAGTCCCATGCCGAACGCGAAGCCGGAGTAGACCTCCGGATCGATCCCGCAGGCGGTGAGCACGTTGGGATGCACCATGCCGCAGCCGCCCCACTCCACCCAGCCGGCGCCGCCCTTCTTGCCCGGGAACCACACGTCGACCTCGGCGGAGGGCTCGGTGAACGGGAAGTAGTTGGGCCGCATGCGCGTGTGGGTCTCCGGGCCGAAGAGCGCCCGCGCGAACGCGTCCAGCGCGCCGCGCAGGTGGGCCATGGTCAGTCCCTTGTCGACGGCCAGCCCCTCGACCTGATGGAACACCGGGGTGTGGGTGGCGTCGAGCTCGTCGGTCCGGAAGGTACGGCCGGGACAGGCGACGTAGATGGGCGGCTCACGGTCGAGCATCGTGCGGATCTGCACCGGCGAGGTGTGTGTCCGCAGGACCTGGCGACTGCCCTCGGGCGCCACGTGGAAGGTGTCCTGCAGGGTGCGCGCGGGATGATCCGGGAGGAAGTTGAGCGCGTCGAAGTTGTAGTGCTCGGCCTCGATCTCCGGCCCCTCGGTGATCTCCCAGCCCATCGCCACGAACACGTCGGTGACCTGCTCGGTGATGATCGTGATGGGATGCTGCGCCCCGACCGGGCGGCGGTCGGACGGGACAGTCAGGTCGAGGGTCTCGGCGACCAGGACCGCCGCGTCACGCTCGGCCTGGAGCTGCTCGAGCCGCGCCTGGTACGCCTCCTGTACGCGCCCGCGGGCGACGTTGACGGCCTTGCCCGCCGACGCCTTCCGCTCCTTGGGCAGCGAGCCGAGCATCCGGCGGCCGAGCGCGATCGGGCTACGGTCTCCCAGGTGTGCCGTCTTGGCGGCGGCCAGTGCCTCGAGGTCTGTGGCGGCCGCGAACGACGCCTCCGCCTCCGCGGCGTAGCCCGCCAGGGACTCCTCGTCGACCTCGACCTCGACCGCGCCTCTGTCTTCGCTCACCTGTGCTGCGTCCTCCCGTGACGTCGGCCGCCGCGACCGACCCGTCTCGGGGACACAGACTAGTCGATACGGCCGGTCGACCCCGCCTCACCTGTCGACGCATTGGGAAGGCTAACCTAAGTTCCGTGCCCGGATACGGTCCCGGCACTGACACCGACGGAGGACGACACACCATGACCCTGACCATCCACAACAGATTCAAGGGGGTGCTCGCCGGCTCGGCCGCACTGCTGCTCGTCCTCGCAGGATGCAGTGGCGGCGACGACCGGTCGACCGCCGAGGCCGACACCGGCCAGGCATCGTCCGAGCAGTGGCCCCGCACCTTCACCAACACCGACGGCTCCACCACCACCATCGAGGCCCAGCCCGAGCGCATCGTCTCCACAGTCTCCGTCACCGGCACACTGTTGTCGATCGACGCCCCCGTCGTGGGCAGCGGCGCAGGCGGTAACGGCGAGTTCTTCGGCCAGTGGGCCGACATCGCCGAGGACCAGGATGTGGAGACGCTCTGGAGCGCCGGATCCGTGGACCTCGAGGCCCTCATCAGCGCCGAGCCGGATCTCATCGTCACCTCCGCCAGCGGGGCGGACTCGCTGACCGACAATCTCGACGAACTCCGGGACATCGCCCCGACCATCGTCGTGGACAACGCCGGCCAGACCTGGCAGGAGCTCGCCGAAGAGCTCGGAGAGGCCACCGGCCTCGAGGCCGAGGCCGCCGCGGCCGTCGACGAGTACGACGCCTACGTCGCCGACGCCGCGTCGGGGATCGAGGTCCCCGAGGGCACGGCGAACATCATCTCCTTCAACGGCCCCGGAGAGAGCAACCCGATCGCCCGTGCCGGTTCCGCCCAGGCCGGGATCCTCACCGAGCTCGGCTTCGAGATCGAGGACCCGCCGGTCGAGTGGCACACCCAGCCCAGGACCCGCGAGGACTTCGTGTGGGCAACCTACGAGAATCTCACCGAGCTGACCGCCGACACCACCTTCATCCTCACGCAGAACGACGAGGGGGCGCGGGCCTTCGCCGAGGACCCGGTCCTGGCGAACCTGCCGTCGGTGAGGAACGGCTCCGTGTACGGACTCGGTGAGAACTCCTTCCGGATCGACAAGTACAGCGCCACCGAGATCGTCGACGGCGTGGTGGAGAACTTCGGCGGGTGATCACCGCACCCCCGCCGACCACGGGTCCGGGCGGACACCGCACACGGCGCCTGCTCGGACTCGTGGGGATGGTGCTGCTCATCCTCACCACGACCGCGCTCAGCATCACCGTCGGCTCCCGCGACATCTCCCTTGAGACGGTCTGGCAGGCGCTCACCGCCTTCGACCCCACCAACACCGAGCACCTGCTCATCCGCCAGTCCCGAATCCCACGCGCACTGATCGCCGTGGTGGTGGGACTCGCACTCGGAACCGCCGGAACGATCATGCAGTCCCTGACCCGCAACCCGCTGGCCGAACCCGGCCTGCTCGGGATCAACTCCGGCGCCGCCGCCGCGATCGCCGTCGGCATCTCCTTCTTCGGGATCGTGAGCGTGTCCGGGTACCTGGTGCTCGGCCTCATCGGCGCCGCCATCGCCTCCGCACTGGTCTTCCTGTTGGGAGGCGTCCGCAGAGGCACCAACCCGGTCCGGCTCGTGCTCTCCGGCGCGGCACTCACCGCCGTCCTGTCCGCGCTGACCCAGATCGTGCTGCTCAACAGCCCCGAGAACGTCTACGACCGCTACCGCCACTGGATGGTCGGCTCGCTCGCCGGCCGCGGCACCGACGTACTCGTGGCCGTGACCGTGCTCGTCGCACTGGGACTGGTGATGGCGTACACCCTCTCCCGCTCACTGGACGTGGTGTCCCTGGGAGAGGACGCCGGGCGCGCGCTCGGAGCCTCTCCCAACCGGGTGTGGATGACGGCCGGCCTCGTCGTCGTCGTCCTCGCCGGTGCCGCCACCGCCGGCGCCGGACCGATCGTCTTCCTCGGACTCGCCGCGCCCCACCTGGCGCGGCTGATCGTCGGCGTGGACCACCGCTGGCTCCTCCTCTACTCCGCCGCGATCGCGGCGGTCATCATCACGTGCGCGGACGTCCTCGGGCGTGTCCTCGCGCCACCCGCCGAGGTGCCCGTGGGGATCATGGTCGCGATCATCGGCGGGCCGTTCTTCATCGCCCTGGTCAGGCGCAGGAAGCTGGTGCACCTGTGAGCTCCACACCCGCAGACCCCGTCCACCCGTCCGGTCCGGCCCGCACGCCCGGCCGGTCCCACACGCCCGGCGCCGACGCGCTCGCCGCCGCGCATCCCACCGGCCGGATCCTGCACGTCGGCCCGGTCGCTCTGCGCACCTCCACCCGCACCATCACGGTCACGGTCACACTGATCGTCACCGCCGTGGTCCTGGGCGCCGTGGGGATGACCGTGGGCTCGTCGTCCCTGCCGATCGGCGACGTGGTGGCCGCGCTGCTGAACGGGATGACCGGCGGTCCCGACCTCGGCAAGGCCTCCAAGATCGTCCTGGATATCCGCCTGCCTCGGGTGGTCACGACCGTCTTCGCCGGCGCCGCGCTGGGACTGTCCGGCGCGGTGTTCCAGTCCGTGTCCCGCAACGCCCTCGGCTCGCCCGAGATCATCGGCTTCACCACCGGCGCCGCGACCGGCGCGATCACCCAGATCGTCATCTTCGACGCCGGTCCCGTGACCGTCTCACTCGGCGCCGTGTCCGGCGGGCTGGCCACCGCCGTCGTGGTCTACCTGCTCTCCGTGAAGAATCGGGTCACGGGCGGCTACCGACTGATCCTGGTCGGCATCGGGGTGGGCGCGGTGCTCCAGGCGGCCAACAACCTCCTGCTGGTGACAGGCGATCTCGACTCCGCCGTCACCGCGAATTTCTGGCTGGCCGGCTCGCTCGACGCACGCGGGTGGGAGCACGCGCTCCCGGTGATGACCGGGGTGCTGGTGGCGATCCCGCTGCTGCTCGCCCTCGGCCGTCGCGCGACCCTCATGGAGATGGGCGACGACACGGCCAGCCAGCTCGGGATCCGCGTCGAACGGACCAGGCTGCAGCTCATCGCCGTAGCGGTACTCCTCGCGGCGCTGGCCACCGCCGCCGCCGGCCCCATCGCCTTCATCGCGCTCGCGGCCCCCCAGCTGGCCACCCGACTCACCCGGGCACCGGGGATGCCGGTCCTCACCGCCGCGGTGACGGGTTCCGCGCTGCTCCTCGTGGCCGACGTCCTGGCGCGTTCGGTTCCCGTACTGGCCACCGCCCCGATCGGTCGGGTCACCGGCGTGGTGGGCGGGCTCTATCTGATCTGGCTCCTCGCCCGGACGAAACAGGTGTGAATCAACGATGACAACCGAGAAGACCCCTGCCCCCGGCGTCGTGGGCCGCCCGGCGCTCGAGGGCCGCGGACTGACCCTGTCGTACGACGACCGCCGGATCACCGAGGACCTCGACCTGCAGATCCCGCGCGGCAAGATCACCGTGATCCTCGGCCCCAACGCCTGCGGCAAGTCCACTCTCCTGCGAGCACTGTCCCGGCTGCTCACCCCGCAGCACGGCGACGTCCTCCTGGACGGCGACGAGATCCGCAGGATGCCACCCAAAGCGCTCGCACGACGTCTGGGCCTGCTGCCCCAGACGTCGACGGCACCGCCCGGGATCACCGTGGTCGATCTCATCGCGCGCGGCCGATTCCCGCATCAACGGATGTTGAGCCAGTGGTCCGAGGCCGATCAACTCGCGGTGGCACGCGCCATGGAGGCGACCCGGACGACACCGCTGGCCGACCGGCTGGTCGAGGAGCTCTCCGGCGGACAGCGGCAACGCGTGTGGATCGCCATGGTGCTCGCGCAGGACACCCCGGTGATGCTCCTCGACGAACCCACCACCTACCTCGACATCTCGCATCAACTCGAGGTGATGGAGCTCGTCCGGGGCCTCAACCGGGACGAGGGACGGACCGTGGCCCTCGTGCTCCACGACCTCAACCAGGCCTGCCGGTACGCCGACCACCTCATCGTGATGAGCGACGGCCGCATCGCCTCGAGAGGCCGGCCCGACGAGGTCATGACCGAACAGCTCCTGGCCGAGGTCTTCTCGCTGGAGGCCCGCGTGGTCCCGGACCCGGTGTTCGGCACACCCCTCGTGGTCCCGATGCGCAGTCTCGAGACCACGACCTCGGGTCACGCCACCTCGGCAGCTCACAGTCCGGATCGCCCGTGACGCCCTCGGGGAAGTACCGGCCCACCCCTGCCGGCATCCCGCGCACCCCGCCCGATGTGCCGGGCGCCCCGGACCTCCGCCGCGCCCACAGCCCGACGCTCGCCGACGCGGCCGGCCGCCTGGCCCGGGGTGAGCTGACGGTCGACGGGTTCTGGCGCACGACCGGACTGCGGCGGCCGCTCGTGGAGCCCGACCCTGCGGATCCGTCCGCACGGATCGTCACCTTTCTCTGGCGCGACGCCGACG
This sequence comes from Candidatus Dietzia intestinigallinarum, assembly GCA_019119875.1. GTDB lineage: Bacteria > Actinomycetota > Actinomycetes > Mycobacteriales > Mycobacteriaceae > Dietzia > Dietzia intestinigallinarum. Next base: position 20,434 of record DWWG01000144.1, read on the forward strand.
CGGATCATGTGTACGTCGGGGTGAACAAGGTGACCCACGGGCCCGAGCAGGGGTCGATGACCCGGCTCGCGGGTACCGACATCTGGCACCTGTCGGTGGTGCTCGACGCGCGATGGCGCGGGACCTACGGGTTCGTACCGTTGGACGCCGACAGCTGGCGGGACCTCCTCGACACCGGGGGCCGCCCCGCGATTCGTCTGCTGCGGGAATCCACCGTGCCGGACCCCGGAAACCCGCTGGTCGAGCTGTCCCACCTCGGGGAACCGATGTCGGTCGCCGAGCTCGACCTGGCACCCGCACAGCCCTGGCTCGCCGTGCCCGGTGGGGCGGGACGCCCCGTGACGCGTCCGCCCGAACCGGTCCGGGGGCCCGCGGGTCGCACGTTGTGGATCACCACTCCCCCGGACTACGGCGCCGAACACGCACCGGATGCGCCTGTACTGCTGGTCCTGGACGGAGAGGTCTGGCTCCGCCGAGGCCACGTCCTGGACTCGGTCGCCGCCCTCGCCGCGACCGGGCGCATCCGACCACCCGTGGTGGTCCACATCGACAACGGCCCGCCCGAGCGACGCCTGACCGAGCTGTCCATCGACTCGGGGATGGCCGACGAGCTGGCGCTTGAGATCGTTCCGTGGGTCAGGGCTCGCCACCGGGTGAGCGCACGGCCCACCGACGTGCTGGCCGTGGGCCAGAGCCTTGCAGGCCTGACCGCGCTCAAGACCCTCGTCGATCATCCCCGTGCCGTGGGCGCGGCGATCGCCCAGTCCTCCTCGCTGTGGCAGGACGACATGATCGAGCGCCTCCGCGCGAGCGGTCCGGGCGAACGCCGGCTCTGGCTCGAGGTGGGAACGCGCGAACCCGTCCTGGTGGGGCCTCACCGTCGACTGTACGGCGAGCTGGCATCCGGGCCGGTCGAGGTGGTGGCCTACGTGGAATTCGAGGGCGGTCACGACGCGGCGTGCTGGAGGGGCGGTATCGGCGACGCGCTCGCCGTGCTCCTCGCACACGACTGACCAGAGGCAGGCTCAGACCACCCCGTTCTCGAAGGCGTACACGACCACCTGAGCGCGGTCACGCAACCGGAGTTTCTGCAGGACCCGCCGCACGTGGGTCTTGACGGTCTCCTCGGAGATGAACAACACCTCGGCGATCTCCGCGTTGGACCGTCCGGTGGCGACCTGTTCGACGGTCTCGCGTTCCCGCGGGGTGAGGGAGGCGAGCTCAGCCGGTTCGCGGCGCGGTCGACGAACTCGTGCCACCGCGTCCTCGATCAGGCGACGGGTCACCGTGGGCGCCAGCAGGGCCTCGCCGGTGACGGCGAGACGGACGGCCCGGAACAACTCCTCGGCGGGCGCGTCCTTGAGGAGGAACCCTGAGCATCCGATCCGCAGCGCCTCGTAGACGTAGTCGTCCAGATCGAACGTGGTGAGCATGATGATGCGCGGGGCCGGGTCGTTGCCGCCGTCGAGGATGCGCCGCGCGGCCTCCAGCCCGTCCATCTCCGGCATGCGGACGTCCATGAACACCACGTCGGGGCGGAGCGCATCCACCTTCGCAACCGCCTCGGCACCGTCCGCGGCGTCACCGATGACCGCGATGTCGGGTTGCGATCCGAGCAGGGCGGCGAAGCCCTGACGCACCATCGCCTGGTCATCCACGATCAGTACCGAGATGGTCACGGGAGTCAGCCTAGACGTGTCGAGGTCCGCTTCCCGGCCCTCGCCCGGGCGCGCAGTGGAATCTCCGCGGTGACGGAGAAGCCTCCGTCGGAGGCCGGCAACGCGGAGAACGATCCGCCCACGGCGCGGACCCGGGCTGACATCCCGGTGATTCCCGTACCGCCGCCGGTGCCGGGCGCGACGAGGGTGCCCGGCGCCGCCGGGCCGTTGTCCACCTCGAGGGTCGCCGTGGGTGGTATCGCCTCCTCGTCGGCGGGGGCGACCGAGAGTGCGACGACGACGAGCCCGCCCGGCGCATGGCGTGTGGCGTTGGCGAGCGATTCCTGCAGTACGCGGTGCAGGACCACCCCGGCGGTCTCGTCGATCCGGTCGATCTCCCCGGTGAGCTGCCAGGTGATGTCCACGCCCGACCGACGGGCGGCCAGGAGCGTGGGCTCGATCTGGTCGGCGCCGACCGGCTCCACGGACGGTTTCTCCGCGTCGGTGCGCAGCACCCCGAGCAGCCCCCGCACCTCGTCGAGCGCGGTGCGCGCGGTCTCGGCGATCGAGTCGAACTCCGCGTGGATCGCCGGGGTGACGCCCTGCAACCGGTACGGAGCCGACTGGGACTGCACCACGATCATGGACATCTGGTGGGCCACCACGTCGTGCAGATCCCGCGCGAGGTGATTGCGTTCCTCGGCCAGGAGCCGCAACTCGGACTGCCGGCTGGTCCGCTCCGACTCGCGCGCCAGGCGCTGGTTCGAGCTCTCCAGCTGGCGGCGCGACGCCACCAGCCACCGCACGGGAAGCAACACCGACGAGAAGACCGCGGCCCCGATCATCCAGCCCACGGACACCTCCGCGCCGGGGTTGAACGCCATCAGCAGGATGGTCACCCCGACCGCGAGCGCGACCCGGACCGGTCGTTCGACGAGGATCACCGCGGCCAGGCACACGGCCAGCGCGAGATGGAACACAACCGGCCAGCCCAGGGCGAAAGCCGGCTCGGTCCGAAGCGGCACGGACACCGCGCACGCCACGGCGACCACCCCCCATGCGGCGAAGGGCGCACGTCGCGCCACCGCCACCGGGAGGGCGCCCGACGCGGCGATGATCGGCACGAGCACCGTCCACGCCTCGTGGGTGACGAAGTAGGTGGGCCAGGCCACCGCGAAGAAGATGAGCGCGAGCGCGACGAGGGAGAGGTCCCCCGCGTGAGCTCGCAGCGTGCCGACGAGGCGGGCGCGACGATCCCGGCTGACGGTCTCCCCGGTGCGGGGCCGCGCGTGGCCGGGCCCGCCGGTGTCGGGCTCGGCGGGGCTGTCCTCATCTGATCGCATGGCAACGACGGTATGCCTGGCCGCCGTACCCGGACATCCCTCTGGGGAGTGACTTCGTCGTCCCCCGGGCGGGCTACCCCCGGAGAGTGACCTCGAGATCACCTTCGGCGGGGATCCGCCCGGCGGGTCGGGGTCCCTAGTTTCGCCCTCATGCCCCGACCTCCGAGCCACCCGAAATCGCCCACGGTGTCGCACACCTCGAACCGGCCGACCGGTGAGCACCGTGCGCGCCTCGCGAGCCGGTCCCGCAGACCGGGGTCACGGTTCGCCGCCGGTGTGGGGGCGGCGGTGGCGGGCGTTGTCGTCGTCATCGGGTCCATCGTCGGCACCGTCGCCGCGGCCACCCCGGCGCCCGCCGCGCCGGGCCACGCCGCGCACACCGACCTCACCCGCCCGAGCGGCACCGACACCGACAGACGCACGGCGATCGCCGCCCTGGCCGCCGCGCAGAAGATCGCGGACGGCGCCCCGGGCACCGACATGGTGATCCCCGCCGTGGCCGTCGACCTCGGGTACGAGCCGGTGGTGGAGCAGACGTCCGCCGCCAAGGGCACAGGCGAATGCTCGTCCCCGGTGCCGCTCCCGCGGTCGTTCGAACCCGCCTGCCGCGTCCACGACCTGGGCTACGACCTCCTGCGGGTGGCGCACCGACACCGGGTCCCGATCCCACCCGGGCTCCGGTCCGACCTCGACGCCCTGTTGGCGCGGCAGCTGCGGAAGGAGTGCGAGGGGCGGCCGGCGTGCACGGTGATGGCGGACATCACCCACGCGGCCGTCCACCTCAACACCGTGCGCCAGAGGCACGGCGCGCCCGTCGAGGAAACGCTGCCGTGGTGACCCGGGCCGTCGCGCGGATCACGCTCTACGCCGTGATCGTGTACACGCTGGTCGGCGCGCTGGGGTCCGCCCTGTGGTGGGCACTCGACTCGGGTCCGCTGGCAGCCGATCCGCGACTCGTCCTGAACGACCGGGCCACATCGCCCGCCATCCGCGTCTACGGCGAGCACCCCGGTCTCGACCCGGACCACGCGGCACGGCTGACCACCGACGCCCTCGTCGGCGCCGGCGGGTTCGACCGGTCCGTCCTGCTGGTGACCATCCCCACCGGATCGGGGTGGGTGGACCCCGCGCAGGTGACGGCGATCGAGGACTGGTCCGGGGGCGACGTGGCGACGGTGGCGATGCGCTACTCCTCCGCGCCCTCGGCAGCCGTGTACGCGCTCCGGCCGGAGTTGGCGGCCGACTCCGCTCACGCGATCCTCGTCGAGATCACCTCGCGGCTCCGCGCCCTCCCCCGCGACGACCGTCCCAGACTGGTGGTCCACGGGTTGAGCCTGGGAGCGCAGGCCGGGGCGGAGGCGCTGCGTGACCCGGGCGTTGCCGGACTCGTCGACGCAGCACTCTGGCAGGGTCGTCCCGGAGCGGCAACGGTCGCCACCGCATCTGCGGCACCGTCTGCGACAGCGGCGCCGGCCACGGCAGATCCGGCGGGATCCGAACCGCTGGCCCGCTGCACGGTCATCGAGGTCAACTCCGACGACCCGGTCGCCGAGCTCGGACGTGACCTCCTCCGGGATCCGGTGCGGGCTCTCCGGGTGCTCTCCGCCCTCCCGGGGTCCGACTCCGCGGCCCCGGGGATCGGGCACCGCTACCGGCCGATCCTCCCGCCCTCGGGGTGTGTCTCGGCGGGACTCTGAGCGGCGGCTGTCACGACCCGACGCCCTGCAGACGGGCGCTGGTGTGCAGGCATATCGAGGCCGCGGTGACGATGTTCAGGCTCTCCGCACGGCCGCGGATCGGAATGCGGACCCGCACGTCGGCGGCGGCCGCCAGGGCAGCGGGCACGCCGTGCGCCTCGTTACCGAAGACCCAGGCGGTCGGCCGCGACAGGATCTCGTCGGCGCGTTCGATGTCCACCTCACCGTCAGCGGTCGCCACGGCGAGCTGCAACCCGCTGGTGTGAGCGCGCGCGACCAGCTCCGACTCGGCGACGCCCCGCACGACGGGTAGATGGAAGAGACTCCCCGCGGAGGAACGCACAGCCTTGGGGTTCTCGGGGTCCACCGAGCCCTCGGTGAGCCACACCGCGTCGGCGCCGAGCGCATCGGAGACGCGGATGAGCGTGCCCACATTGCCGGGCTCGGCCAGTGCCTGGCCCACGGCCACGAGCCGCACCGGGCGCGCTCCCGCGGAGTCTGCTATCTCCCGCCCGGGCTCGCGGACGAGGGTCGGGCACAGCGCGACGATCCCGGACGGCGTCACGGTGTCGGCCAGAGACCGCATCGCCCGCGCGGTCACCATGGAGACCCGGACACCGCGTCCGCGGGCCGAGTCGATGAGGTCGGAGAACCGGTCGGCAGCGTCCTCGGCGCAGAAAACCTCCAGCACACGACCGGTCACCAGGGCCGCCTCGACCGAGTTCGCGCCCTCTGCGAGGAAACGCCCGGTCTTTCGCCTGGCCGCCGCACGGTGGAGCTTGGATGCAGAAGCGACCCGCGGGGTTCGTTCGGTGAACGGATCCGCGGGTCGCTGTGCGCCCTGCCCGGGCGGGGTGTGGTGCGTCAAGTCCGGGACGTCAGGCCGCCGGAGCGTTGACGTCGGCCGGAAGCGCCTTGCGCGCGACCTCGACGAGGGCGGTGAAGGCGGCCGGATCGGTGACGGCCAGGTCCGCGAGAACCTTGCGGTCGACCTCGACGCCGGCGAGCTTGAGGCCCTGGACGAAGCGGTTGTAGGTCATGTCGTTGGCCCGGGCCGCGGCGTTGATGCGGGTGATCCACAGCTTGCGGAAGTCGCCCTTGCGCTGGCGACGATCGCGGTAGCTGTAGTTCATCGAGTGGAGCATCTGCTCCTTGGCCTTGCGGTACAGCCGCGAGCGCTGCCCACGGTAGCCCTTGGTGGACTCGAGTACGGTCCGACGCTTCTTCTGGCCGTTGACGGCTCTCTT
>DWWG01000145.1 GCA_019119875.1 Candidatus Dietzia intestinigallinarum
GGCGCCCGCGTGAGCGCCCCGCCCTCGTCGTCCCGGAGGGTGTGGCCGTGTCGACCGCCACCGGTTCGGTCCGCTGTGGAGGACGAGGCATGCTTCACTCCGCTGTCGGGGGCACGGCATGCCGGAACGGCAGCCTGTTGAGGCACAGGCTCACGCCCAGGACGGTCAACCACGCCCAGGCCAGTGTCATGAACGGGACGATGATCGCGAAGTTGATCATCACGGCACCGAGAGTCCAGCCCAGCCCGATGAGGATGCCGACGAGGCCGAACATCCGATTCGCGACCGGCGCCAGCGCGAGCACCAGTCCGGTCGCCGCGACGGCGAGGCCGACGAGGGCCTGGGCGACGAACGCCGCGCTACCGAGGACGAGGAGGAGCGCCTCCGTCCGTTCGATGACGGCGGCCGTGTCCGCCCCGGCCGACAGGTACTGGTCGGCGGCGGTGGAGAGTCCGATGGCGTGGATTCCGAAGTACACGGCGAAGACGGCGGCCGCGGTCGACCAGACCGCGCCGGCCGCACGCGCCGCCCCCGGCGGCAGCCCCGGGAGCGACCGCATCAGGGCCGCGGCTGCCACCCACAGGACCACACCGAGGATGTTCGCCAGATGCGCGATCGTCCACCCGGTCCGGCCGGCGACGTACTCGAGCGTCGCGGCGGCGTCCTCGATAGGTGGGTTGCCGTGCAGGATCGACGGCAGGATGAACAGGATCACCCCGGCCAGGAGGAGCACGCCCGCGACGCGGGCGACCGGAACGGACGTCCGGGGCGTGAAGTGTTGGGGAGAATTCATGGTTTCCTCTCAGAGTGACGGGTGGCGGGACAGTCGTCGTGACGACGACACGACCGCCGGGAACATCAGGACGCCGGCCACCGCCAGCACGGACACGGGCAGGCCCGGCACGGCGCTCACCGAATCTCCGGCGACCACCCACAGGGCCGACCACGCGAGCGATCCGGTCACGACCAGCAGGACGTAGCGCACCGCGCCGACCCCCGCACCCCGGCTGGCCAGCGCCGTCGGCGTGCGCGCTCCGGGCAGGAAGCGGAAGGCGACGATGTAGGCGTCCCTGCGCACGGGTCGGGCCGCCACCCGGGACCGCCAACGGTCGAGCGTCGCCGCTGCTCGGGTGTGGCGCCGCAGCGCCCGCTCGAGGGGGCCACCGATGAGGTAGACCACGACGTCACCCAGGGCCATCCCGAACGCGACGGTGGCGACCGCCTGCCACGGGGAGGCCCCGGACGAGGCCGCCAGGGCGCCCGCGGCCAGCGCCGTGACCTCGGCCGGCCCCAGGGGCAGTGCCATCAGGGCGACGACCACGAGCGTGGTCCCCGTCGGCGCCGCGGCCCACGCCGTCAGCCCGTCGCCGAGAGCCCGGCCGATCAGGTCATCGAGCGAGGCCATGACCGCGCCTCACATCAGGTGATCCGTACGGTGTCCCGCGACGGACGGCACGCCCGGCCGGTGGGACCCCGCCGTCCACAACCTCCCGGTAGTGCCCGACGAGCGCCTCGTTGACGACGCTCCACGACCGGTCGATGACGGCGGTGCGGGCGGCCCGGCCCATGGATCGGCGGAGAGCGGGGTCGTCGACCACGCGGCGCACGGCGGCCCGCATCTGCGGTAGGTCCCCTCGGGCGTAGTGCAACCCGGTGACGCCGTGGTGGATGCGGTCGGCCAGACCGCCGGCCGCCGGCCCGATCGCGGGCACTCCCGAGGCATGTGCCTCCTGGACCGCCTGGCAGAACGTCTCCTCCGCACCCGGGTGGACGAACACGTCCAGCGCGGCCATCAGATCCGCCAGTTCGTCGTCGTACCTCGCCCCGAGGAAACGGGCGCGCGGCAGGGCCCGTCGTAGGCGATCGAGCTCGGGGCCGTCGCCGACCATCACCATCCGGACCCGCGGGAGGTCCTGGATCGCGGCCAGATGGTGGAGGCATTTCTCCCTGGCCATCCGGCCGACGTATCCCACCAGGACGTCGTCGCCCTCGGCGGCGTGATCCGCCGGTGTGCCGAGGAGACGGCGTCGCACCCCGGCGTCTCGGCGGTCCGGAGTGAACCGTTCGGCGTCCACGCCGCGCGGCCATGTGCGCAGCCTCGGGACGCCCAGCGCCCTGAGCTGCGACTCGCTGGCCGCGGACGGCACCAGTGTGCGATCGGCCCGTTCGTGGACACGCCGGGTCATCCGTTCGAGCAGCGGCGCGGCCCCGGAGAGCCGATAGTTCCGGGCGAAGCCGACCAGGTCGGTCTGGTAGATGCTCACCGTCGGCACCCCGAGCGACCGCGCCGCGGAGATCGCCGCGGCGCCGAGGAGGAAGGGCGAGGCCACGTGCACGATGTCCGGCCGGAACCGGATCATCGACCGGCGCAGGGACCGCCGCGTCGACACGCCGAGGGTGAACCCGTCGTACAGCGGGAGACGGACACCGCGCGTGTGCTCGACCGGGGCCCCGGCGAAGGACGCGGGCCCCGTCGGTGCGACGACCTCGACAGTGTGACCCCGGCCGGCGAGATGCTCGACCGCGCGGCAGACGGAGTTCGTCACACCGTTCACCTGAGGCAGGAACGACTCGGTCACCAGCATCACGCGGAGCCGCCGGGTGGGGCCGTGGAGGTGTTCGGACATGTGGCAAACGTAGGGTCGCCCGACGCGGACGACGATCCACCTGGCTCCCCGTCTGCGGGGGCGTTTGCGGACATCCGTGGTGGAGGAAGCTCCACCCCGGACCGCGACCGGCGGCGCGGTGGCGGGCCTACCCGGTGTGCACGACCTCCACGTCACCGCCGCCGGAGCGCACCCGGATGACCCGGCCCGACGCGTCGTCGTCGACCCCGGTCGTCACCCCACCCCGGTCGCTCTCGGCGACGACCCGGTACGACTCGCCTCGGGGCAGCACGACGGTCACGGCGCCGGAGTCGGACGTGACGTCCACGTTCTCGGGAGGGGCGGCGAAGCGGAGTTCGACCGACGCGTCGGAGGTCCTGGCGACCACCTCGCGGGCGGAGAGCTCGTCCCCGACGAGCGTGCCGGCCCCCAGTTCCACGTACACCTGCCCGGACAGGCGGTCGGCCGTGATCCGTCCGTCGTCGGCGCGGAGATCGACCCGGCCCGACAGCCCGGAGGCACTCAGCTCACCGGAGGACACCGCAACGGTGGTCGGCACCTGCTCGGGGACATCGGCCACGTAGTCGATCCCGCACCGGGGGGCGAACCAGATGGGCACCCCGCTGATCGGACAGGACAGGGTCAGCTGCAGCTCGTCGCCCCGCCACCGCCGTTGGATCTCCGGCTCGCGGATGTACCAGGTGCGTGAGACGCGGGCGGACATCTCCGGCCCGTCGGTCCCCGACAGGTGCACCGACGCCCGGGAGGCCTCGATGGACAGGGCCGACGGGGTCCGGTCGAAGGTCTCGCGGACATCATCGGCCCGCTGGGTCAGCGAGGTGCTCGAGATCGACGCCCAGATGATGACCACGCTGGTGACGAGGACGACCGCCGTGACGAACCCGCCCGCGAAGAACCACGTGCGACGGACCGCCCGGGACACGCCGTGATCGTCCTGACGGCGCCGGGTCACCGGGTACTTCTCGGCCCGCCGTCCGCCTCGCCACCGTCATCGGAGGCCAGGTACCGGAGCACCGCCAGCACTCTCCGGTTGTCGCTGGCCGCCGGCGGGATGCCCAGCTTGGTGAAGATCGCGTTGATGTGTTTGGTGACCGCGGATTCGCTCAGGTGCAGCGCAGCGGAGATCCCGGCGTTGGAACGCCCCTCCGCCATGTGTGCCAGGACGTCCTTCTCCCGCGACGTCAGCTGTTCCACCGGGTCACGCCCGCGCCGGCGCGCCAGCAGCTGCGCCACGACCTCCGGGTCGAGCACCGACCCCCGTCGGCGACGTTGCGGAGTGTCCTGAGGAACTCGTCGACCCGGGCCACGCGGTCCTTGAGCAGGTAGGCGACCCCGTCGGTTTCGCCCGTCAGGAGATCGACGGCATAGCGCTCCTCGACATACTGGGACAGGACGATCACGGCGAGGCCGGGGTCCCGCCTGCGCAGTTCGAGTGCTGCCCGGATCCCCTCGTCCGTGTAGTCGGGCGGCATCCGGACGTCCACGATCACGAGGTCCGGCTGCTGGGTCTCGACGGCCGCGAGGAGCTCGGTGGCGTTGCCGACCGTGGCGGCCACCTCGATGTCCGCGTAATCCAACAGCCTGGCCAGGCCTTCACGCAGGAGGACGGAATCCTCGGCTATGACGACGCGCACGGTAACTCCACTCGGATCCGGGTCCCTCGACCGGGCGTACTCCTGATCTCCATCGTGCCGTCCACCGAGCCGACCCTGCGGCGTAACCCGACGAGTCCGGATCCGCGACGCTCGTCGGCCCCACCGATCCCGTCGTCGTCGACCTCGACGACCACCGTGTCCGCGGTGCGGTTCACGGTGATGCGTCCGTGCCCGGCCCGGGAGTGGGCGATCGCGTTGTTGATCGCCTCGGAGACGACGAAGTAGGCGACGGCCTCGACCTCCTCGGGCGGGCGCCGCGGCACGTCCACCTCGACGGTGACGGGGAACGGCACCCGGGAGGCGAGCCCGGAGACGGCGGCGTCCAGGCCGCGGTCCTCGAGAACCGCGGGATGGAGGCCGCGGACCAGATCGCGGATCTCCTGCAGGGCGGTCTCCACCTCCGACTGTGCGTAGGTCATCGCCTCCTGCGCCACGTGCAGCAGCTCCTGGCCACCGCCGTCCTCCGGTTGCCGCGACATCCGGAGCCTCTCCAGACCCAGGTGGACGGCCAGTGCGGTCAGTCGTTGCTGGGCGCCGTCGTGCAGGTCGCGTTCGATCTTCCGCCGCTCGGCATCCGCCGCCGCGACCGCCTCGGAGCGCGATTCGGTGACCCGGCGGACGCGGGCGGCCATCTCGGCCTTCTCGTCGACGTCGAAGACCCAGTAGAGGAACGCCAGGTCAAGCGTGGTGAGAGCGTGCAGGATCCACGGCGATCCGAGGATGACCACCGTTCCGGCGAGGATCCACAGCACCGCGATCGACGGCAGCACCGTGACGGAGGAGACGGCGTCCACCGAGAAGACGATGAGGGTGGGGCCGCCGATGAGGCACACGAGAACCCCGGCGAGCATCATCGGGCCGAGCACCGTGCCCGCGAGGTGGTAGGCGACGAGTCGGCCCCGGCGCGGACCCCCACGGCCCGGCTCCCGGTCGGCCAGGTCCACCCCCAGCAGCGCGACGGCCCGGGTGCGGTGTAGCCGGGCCGAGAACCAGGCGATCAGGACGACGGCCGGAAGGATCACCAGCATCGTCCAGACGAAACCGCTCCACAGCACGGCGGCGCGGTCCTCCCAGGGGACCTCCAGGCTCGACGGGACGAAGACCGCATAGGACAGCGCCACGACCAGCACGACGCCGATGCCCACGGTGGGCGCGAGCACGAGCAGGCCACCGGTGACCAGGTAGATGGTCTCGGCCCCCATACGCCGGAGCAGATGGGGGAAACCCACGGTCGCGGGAGCCTCACTTCCAGCCACGATCTCGACCCTAGACGGAGCGACCGCGCGCCGCGGTGCACATTTCTCCACGATGCGACGGCGGCAAAGCCGACTCGGTCGTGGGCTCAGTGCCATGTCGGCCGCCCGGGGGCGGCAATAGCGTCGACCGTGGCAGTCGATGTGTGGAGGCGAGATGGCCGTGGAGATACTGACCGAGATCGCCGATGCGGTGGTCCGGCTCGAGACCGCGGTCGTGGGGCTGGGCCTCTCGCCGTGGCTCTTTCTCGCCGTCCTGGCCCTGGCCTGCATCGACGGGGTGTTCCCGCCGGTGCCGAGCGAGTCGGTGGTGATCGGCGTCGCGAGCCTCGCCGTGGCGGGTGAGGGCTCGGCGCTGCACCTGCTCCCGTTGGCGCTCGCGGCGGCCGCCGGCGCGTGGGCCGGCGACGCGCTCGCCCACACGATCGGATCACGGATCCCCCTCGACCGGCTGGCGGTGTTCCGCACCGCCACGGGCCGCGCGAGCCTGGACAAGGCCCGCCGCACCCTGGCCACCAGGGGGACGACCGTCATCCTGACCGGCCGGTTCGTGCCGGTGGCGAGGGTCGTCATCAACATGACCGCGGGGGCCGTCGCCTATCCCAGGTCGAGATTCCTCCCACTCGCCGGACTCGCCGCCGGCCTGTGGTCGGGGTACTCCGTCGCGATCGGGGTCGGAGCGGGCTATCTGTTCCGGGACTCCCCGGGCGTCGCCGTCGCGGTGGGGATCGTGGCCGGGCTCCTGCTCGGGCTCGCCACCGACAAGCTCCTCGCCCTCGTCGGCGCTCGCCGGAGGTCGACCGCCACCGATACCGACCAGAAGGAGGACCTCCCATGGACGTCTCCACCCTGCACGCCGCTTCCGAGGACTTCGCCGCACACCTCTCCGAGGTGACGCCCGGTGACATGGCACAGCCCGTGCACGGCGGCGGCACCGTCTCCGGCCTCGTCCACTATGTGCTGGACGAGACCGACGTGCTCTCGGCCGCCGCCCTGCGTGCCGCCACCGCGAATCCGCCGGAGATCGACCCCGTCAGTGAGGCCGAGGCCGCGATCGCCACGTTCGGCCACCTGCCCGAGAGCGGGTACCGGCGTGCCGCGGCCGTGCTGATCCTCGCCTTGTCCGAGGTGGACGCCTCCCGGTTCCGGTGCCGGTACCGCGTCCACGTGTGCACCCTGGTGAGCGCCACCCATCGGCTGGCGGCGGCGCTCGGCCTCGTCGTCAAAGCAGACGAGGAGCTCCTCCACGATGTACGCGGCTGGGCGGACGATACCTCCACCCCGGCCGCACTCACCGACCTGTTCGACGACACTGTGGTCCTGCTCCGCTCCGGCACAGACGCCGCGTACTGATCCCACACCGACAGGCACAGAACGCGTGACATCGATCCCCGTTCCCGGGGATCGATGTCACCGCTGTGTTCGCGACGCTAGTCGAGGTTCTCCTGAGCGAAGACCGTCATCGCATCCCGGACATAGTCCGCACAGTTGCGTCCCTCGACGGTGTAGGCCTCGCCGAACCTGGGGTCATCGACGTACATCTGGCCCAGTCCGATGAACGCGTCGGCGCCGGGAGCGGTACCGCCCCAGCCGGCGCGCACCCACTCGAACTGACGACGAGCCAGCTCCTGGGTCTGCGGGCTCCGCACGTCGAGGCCTTCGGCGGAGGCTGCTGCGAACCCCTCGGCGAGCGAGGTCATCTCGTCCTGGTGGGCCTGCTTCGCCTCGGCGCTGAGCGAACGCCACCAGGCATCGCTGTTCGCGTAGGCGTCTCTGCCCCACCGTTGCTCGACCTCCTCCCTGTGCCGCGTATGGTCGAAACCGTTGAACATGGTGTCTGCCACGAGCTCTCCTCCTTCTTCGAGCATGGTTACCGTTGCACGCACCGAATCCGCGATCGTGTCGAGCCGCTCGCGCTCCTGCTCCAGCTGTTCGACGTGCCGGCGCAAGGCGTCCGCGGCGTCCACGTCGCCGTCGAGAACTCGGCCGATGTCCTGCAGACTCATCCGCAGTTCCCTCAGCAGTTGGATCCGCTGCAGACGCAGCAGCCCCCGACGGTCGTAGAAGCGCCGCCCACCATGACCGATGCGTGAGGGCTCGAGCAGCCCTTCGGCCTGGTAGTGCCGCAGCGTCCGACTGGTCGCGCCGGAAACCTTGACGATTTCCTGCATCGACCACTCCTGGTCTCCTCGGGACCGTCGGGACCCAACCATTGTCCGACTCCTCGTGTCGTTCGATTTCCGGTGCAGAGCCGACTCTCCCGCTTGACGTCACGTCAAGCGCAACCCGTGACACCGGATTCCACCGAAAATTTTTCGCGCCGTAGGGCTCATCGCGCCCCTCCGGTGCCCTAGCATGAAGGCATGTGTTCGATGACTCCCGCCACCACGGTGGCGGTCGCGGCCATGGTCCGCGACCGCACCTGAGGGCGCGCCTGCCACTCCGACGACTGCCGACGCCGTCCGTCGCAGCCCGGTGAGCAGGTGCGCCACCTCCGAGTAGCCCGTCCCGCCTCGGAGCGGCCCCCACCGTGTCACCGAACCGTCACACGCGTACGACGCTGTTCCCGAGGCGCCCCCTCCAACCCGGAGCGCGCACATGTCCCGTTCTTCCCACGGTGGCCGTCATGAACTCGGCCAGAACTTCCTCCGTCATCGCCCGACGATCGACCACCTCGTCGCACTCACGGCCCGGACATCCGGCCCGATACTGGAGCTGGGCTCCGGCGACGGAGCCCTCACCCGGTCGCTGGCCCGACTGGACAGGGATTTCACCGCGATCGACCTCGACGAACGCCGTGTGTCCCGGCTGCGCCGTACGCTGCCGGGCGTGCGGATCGAGCACGCGGACGCACTGCGGCACCCGTTGACCGCCGACACGATCGTGTCGAACATCCCCTTCCACATCACCACGCCGATCCTTCGCCGCCTGCTCGGCTCACCCGCCTGGTCCGATGCGGTCCTGGTCACGCAGTGGGAGGTCGCCCGGAAGCGCGCCGGGGTGGGCGGCCGCAGCATGATGACCGCGCAGGCCGATCCCTGGTACGAGTTCACCCTCGATTCCAGGGTGTCGGCGCGGCATTTTCGACCGGTGCCGTCCGTCGACGGCGGGATCATCACGATCCGTCGACGTTCCCACCCGCTCGTGCCTCGCTCTCAGCGCCGCGAGTACGAGAAGTTCGTCAAGGCCGTGTTCACCGGGCGCGGCGTCGGACTGGCGCGGATTCTCCACCACGCCGCGCACGTCGACATGCGTACCGTCCGCCGGGCGCTGGATCGCGCAGGGGTCCGCCCGCGGGACCTCCCCCGCGACCTCGACGCGAACCAGTGGGCGTCGGTGTGGCGGTCGGTGCGGCGCTAGAGCAGGCCCGAGAGCAGCCGGAAGGCGTTGTCCAGGTACTTCTCGTACCAGGGCCGGGCCCGCCACCTCTCCAGGTCGAGTTCGTCCGACCGGGCCTCGTAGTCCGCGAGGACCTCGTCGGTGGCGCGCACGACCTCCGGGTCGAGCACCATCATGGTGACCTCGCCGTTCTGGCCGAACGAGCGCATGTCCATGTTGGAGGAACCGATCGCGAGGATGTCACGGTCCACCACGACGATCTTGGAGTGCAGCACGTCCGGGGCGGGGTACCGCAGGATCCGCACGCCCGCCTCGAGCAGTTCCTCCAGGTACGACTGCTGGGCGTGGTGGATCATCACCTGGTCCGCCTTCTGGCAGATCACGAGCGTCACCTCGACGCCCCGCTTGACCGCGCTGGTCACCGAGTAGAGCAGCGAGTCGTCGGGGACGAAGTAGGGCGTGCAGATCACCACCCGGTCGACCGCGCGGTAGATGAGGTCGTTGAACAGGCGCAGGTTGTTCTCGTCGGGGAAGCCCGGCCCCGACGGCAGCACCTGCACAGCCGACTGCACGCGCTCGTGCCGGCGCGGATCGATCTCAGCGCCCACGACGTCCCGCAGGTCGTCGTCGGTCTCCATGAACCAGTCCGAGGCGAACACCAGGTCCAGCGCGGTGACGGCCGGTCCGGTGCACACGACGTTGAGTTCCACCCACCGCCGCCCCATCCGCATCGCGGACCGGCGGCGATAGTGGGGCTCGATGAGGTTGGTGCTCCCTGTCAGCGCCTGCCGTCCGTCCACCACGAGGATCTTGCGGTGGTTGCGCAGGTCGGGGCGGGACGGGCGGCGTCGGGTCACCCGCAGCGGCAACGACGGTGCCATCTCGATCCCGGACCGCGCCAGCCGGCGGCGCAGGGCCCGATAGCCCCGGGTCTGCGCGGTGCCCACATGGTCGTACAGGACCCGGACGCTCACCCCGCGCCCGGTGGCGCGCTCGAGGGCCTCCCACACCGGCCCGGCATAGTCCGGGTCGTCGGAGATTATGTAGAAGAGCAGGTGGACATAGGTTTCGGCCTCGTCGATGGCCTCGACCATCCAGGCGAACGTCTCCTCGTAGTCCGAGATCAACCGCAGCTGGTTTCCCAGGTGCATCGGAAACGCGCCCAGTCTGCGGTTCATGTCGACGGTCGCCCGCAGTCTCCGGTTGTGGGCCAGCACCAGGTCGCCGTCGTCGGTGTCCGCCAGCAGGGCCGTGAGTTCCTCGTTGACCAGGCGTTGGAGTTCCCGCCGCCGGGTGGACAGGCGGTTGGTGCCGAGCACGATGAACAGCGGCAGCGCGACCACCGGGATGAGGAAGACGCCGAGCAGCCACGCCATGGCGGTGCTGGGGCGTCTCCCGCCCGGGATCACGCCGATCGCCACCACGCGGATGATGCCCTCGACCGCCAGCACCGCTATCGCCACCCACGCCGGCAGCCAACCGATCGTGTAGCCGGCCAGTGGCCAGATCATCGTCCCGCTTCCTGCCCGCCGTCCGGGCGCCGGTGTCCGGAGGTCGGCGGTGCACCGCGCATCGCCCTGAACGTCACCAGTCTGTCATCCGGCTCGCCGACTCCGGCGGCGCCGAGCTCTGACGGCGCGGAGGTCAGAAGTACTGGGAGCCGCCGTCGACACTGATGTGCTCGGCGGTCATGAACTTCGACTCGTCGGAGGCCAGGAACGCCACCACGGCGGAGATCTCCTCCGGCTCTGCGTAGGTCTGCTCGAGGAAGGTGGACCCCATGAGGTTCAGCGGCGGGTTGGACTCGCCCACCTTCTCGAGGGTGGACACCATGTCGCCGCCGCCCATCGGGGTGGCCACGCCGCCCGGGTGGATGCTGTTGACGCGCACGTTCCGCGGGCCCAGCTCGGCGCCGAACGCGCGGGTCATGCCCACCACCGCGTGCTTGGAGGTCGTGTAGTGGACCATGAACGGCTGGACCTTCTTGCCGGCGTACGAGCTGATCAGCACGATCGAGCCGCCACCGGTGTCGATCACGTGCCGCGCGGTGGCCATGACGGTGTTCCACACCCCGGTCACATTGATGTCCATGGTGGTGCCGAACGTCTCGGGCGTGATGGTGTCCCAGATCTGCGGGATGCAGATTCCGGCGTTGGCGACGACGGTGTCCAGTCGCCCGAGCTCGGCCACGCCGTAGTCGACGATCTTCCTCATGCCCTCGAGGTCACGGACATCGCCCACCGACAGCAACGCCCGCCGCCCCTGCTCCTCGACCAGGCGGCGGGTCTCGGCCAGGTCCTCCTCGGTCGAGGCGTCGTACGGTATCGCGTCGATGATCGGAGCGGCGATGTCCAGGCCAATGATGTCCGCGCCCTCCGACGCCAGTCGAACCGCGTGCGTGCGCCCCTGCCCTCGCGCGACGCCGGTGATGAACGCGACCTTGCCTTCGAGTCTGCCTGCCACCTGCTGCTCCTCATCCTCGGGTGTCCCTTGCCGCCACACTAGGTCTGTTCGCAGCCCCTAGAGTCGGAAGTCACACGAGACGAGGAGACAGCCGATGAGCACGAAGAAGTGGAAAGACCTCACCGACGGGCAGCGGGCCGGGCTCGTCGCACTGGCCGCCGTGCAGCTCTCGCTGGCCGTCAGCGCGTGGGCGGACCTCGCCTCCCGGAATCCCTCGCAGGTGCGGGGCAGCAAGGGTCGGTGGGCCGCGGTGATCGCGATCAACTTCATCGGGCCGGCGCTGTATTTCACCCGGGGACGCCGGTGATCGGTCCCTCGAGGGCGGTGATGACGACGACCATGCCGCACACCCGGAGACCGGCACCGCTGTCGGCAGGCGCGCCCCTCGTCGTCGTCGCCTGATGCGGATCCTCGTCACCGGCGGTGCGCGGTCCGGAAAGTCCCGGCACGCAGGGCGCCTACTCGAGGACCGGACGCGCCCGGGCCCGTCGCACGCAGACCCGCCGCACCAGGGCGCGCCACACCCGGGCGTCCCAGGCCACATCCCCGCCCCGGTCACGTTCATCGCCCCCGGCCGTCCCGCCGACGAGCTCGACGACCCCGACTGGGCCGCCCGCGTCCGGCACCACCGCTCCCACCGCCCCGCCGAGTGGCACACGCTCGAGACCGCGGACGTCGCCGCCGTGCTCCGCGAGACCCGCGGTCCTGTGCTGGTCGACTGCCTGGGCACCTGGCTGACCGGGTATGTCGACCGGCTCAGGCTGTGGGACACCCCCGTCGACGAGACGCGCCTGGCCGTAGACGCTCAGGTCACGGAGCTGTGTGAGGCGTTGGCCGGCCGCGACGACGTGGTGCTGGTGACCAACGAGGCCGGTTCCGGCGTGGTGCCCGCCCACCGCGCCGGCGGCGCCTTCCGCGACCTACTCGGCGCGCTCAACCAGACCGTG
>DWWG01000146.1 GCA_019119875.1 Candidatus Dietzia intestinigallinarum
GATCTCGTCCGGCCCGGGGCCGAACAGGAATCGCATCGGGTTCTCGATCGAGCCTTCAGGGAACATCAGTCTCACTCCTCACAGTGAATGCGTTGTCCTACAAGGCTTATCGGCCCCGGCGGGGTCATCTGTTACCCGCCGCGGTGTCGGATCATCCCACGAGAGTGGCCCGCGGCCCGTCCACCAACGGTGGGTTGAGGCAGGAGTCGGGGATGGTCGACAGCGAACACCAGGCGCCCGGCAGGACCGGTCGGTAGTCGGGTCCGACGCCCCCGCCTGCGATGATCTCCCGGTAGGCGTCCACTCCCGAGGTCGGTCTGCGCTCGAGCGCGGGGTCGGTGAGCACGTCCACCTGGTACAGCCCGAAGCGCGGCGAGTAACTGCCCCACTCGTAGTTGTCCACGAGCGACCACTGGTTGTAACCGATCACCGGGTAGCCGTCGGCCACGGCCCGCTGCAGCCAGAACGCGATGTCGCGCAGGAAGTCGCCGCGGTCCACGCCGTCGGCCCGACCACCGTCGTGGGTGGGCAGCCCGTTCTCGACGATGTAGATCGGCTTGCCCGGGTAGGACTGCGCGTAGTGCTTGATGGCCTCGTAGATCCCCTCGGGCTGCGGGCGGACGGCGGCGAAATCGTCCCAGGCCGCGTTGATCGTCGTGAGGTTGTTCAGCGCCACGCCGTAGTAGTAGTCGATGCCGACGTAGTCCACGGCGTCGGCCACCCGGTCACCGATGAGTGTGTCGGTGAAGTCGGTGGCCATCGGCAGGTACGCCTCGTTCATGGTCACCATGGCGTCCGGATCGGCGCGGTGCGCGGCTGCGTATCCGAGCCGGTGCGCGGCCTCGATCTGGTCGAGGAACCGGGAGAAGTCCTCCACTCCGACGCGTCCGATGGTGAGCTCGTGCTTGAAGAACACCAGCGGTTCGTTGAACGTCACCCACATGGTCCCGTCGCCCGCCCACCGTTGGGTGATGAGCTCGGAGAAGCGTCCGAAGGCCTCCACGGCATCGCCGGAGAGCATGCCGCCCCGGTCGTCCAGCCAGCCCGGGTAGGTGAAGTGGACCATGGTGATCATCGGGACCATGCCGTGTGCGCGGATCTGCTCGATGATCCGGTCGTAGTGGGCGAGCGCCTCGTCGTCGTACTCCCCCGGGGCCGGTTCGATCCGCGCCCACTCCACACTTAACCGGAACGTGTTGACGCCCATCGCGGCGGCGCGGGCGATGTCCTCGGGGTACCGGTTCCAGAAGTCCACCGCTTCGCCCACCGGATCCACCTCGCCCCCGGGTGAGGCCGCGTCCACGTAGCGCTTCCAGTTGGAGTCGGGGTTAGACCCCTCGACCTGGAAGCCGGAGGTGGCCACGCCCCAGTGGAAGCCGTGCGTCACCGGCCCGGCGCCCGCGGCTTCGGCGCCCGCGTGTGGCACCTGCGGCAGCACCGCGACGAGCGCCACCGCGGCCAGGACCGCCGTGATCCTGGCGAGCATCGATCGGTTTTCGGCTGATTCTCTCCCCCAACTCATGCGAGCACTGTAGGCAGATTCGACGCCGATCCAGGCCCAAAATGCGTGGTTAGCGCCCCGAACCAAAAAAGCTGTGGATTCGGCGTGACGATCCGGGGACTCGTGACGTCTTTAGTGGTGTAGGTGTTCATCAAGGGCCGGTCCCCTGCCGGTCCGGGTCAAGGAGGAGAACATGTCGAACCCAGTACCGCAGACCGGTCGTGAGAAGTCGCGCGCCGAGGCTGCCGAGGCGGACAGGAACCAGGACGAGGAGCGCGAGTTCGTGCCCCGTGGCCCGCTTCAGACCACTCGGGGCGTCACCACCCTGGACGACGCCGTGGTGGCCAAGATCGCCGGCATGGCCGCCCGCGAGGTGCCCGGGGTCTACGACATGGGCAGTGCCGCCCGACGCGCCTTCTCGGCCGTGACCGACCGCATCCCCAATGCACAGACCAAAGTCACCGGCGGGATCAGCGTGGAGCTCGGTGAGACCCAGGCCGCGATCGACGTGACCGTGGTGGTGGATTACGGCGTGTCGATCGTGGAGGTGGGCAACGCGATCCGCCGGAACGTGATCGAACAGGTCGAGGGCACGGCGGGACTCGAGGTGGTGGAGGTCAACGTCAACGTGGTGGACGTGCACCTTCCCGAGGACGACGACGACAATGCCGCTCGCACCACGACCACGACCCGTAGCCCAGAGCTGAACTGACCGGCCAGCGCCCACGAGGCGAGCGAGGAGAGTCATGAAGATCACGCATCTCACCCTGCTGGTGGGCCTGTTCCTCGGCGCCGTGGCGGCGTTCGGGTCGATCGGCCAGTTCCTTGTGGTGCTGCTGTTCGGCGCGATCGGTCTGGCCGTGGGCTTCGTCATGGACGGGCGTATCGAGATCAAGGGTGTCACCGACCGGTGGGGCGACAGGCGATGACGGTCTCGCCCGCGGACACGGCGCCGGCGGTGTCGGGCCCCACGGCCCCGGCCCCCGTTTCCGCTACGCCTGTTGAGAAGCGCGGT
>DWWG01000147.1 GCA_019119875.1 Candidatus Dietzia intestinigallinarum
CCGGCCACCCGCTCCGTCGCCATGACCGACGCCCTGCAGGTCGAGGAGGCCGTCGTGGTGGATCCGCTGACCGTCGAGTTCAGGCTCACCGAGGCGTGGGCCGGCTTCCCGATCCTCCTCTCCGGAACGGCCGGGGAGGTCATCCCCCGCCAGGCCTTCGAGGCCTCGGACCCGCAGGAGTGGGCCAACAACCCGATCGGCGCCGGCGCGTTCGTCATGGACTCCTACACCCCGGATCAGAAGGTCGTCCTCCAGCCCAACCCGGACTACTACGACGGCCCCGTCTGCCCCACCCTCGAGTTCATCCGCATCCCCGGCTCCCAGGGCACCTACGAGGCCTTCCAGACCGGTGAGGTCCAGGTGGGTTTCCTGCGCGGCGCCAAGGCCGTGTCGGAGGCCCAGGATGCCGGGACCCGGGGATACGAGACGATCACCAGCTCCGGGTCGGTCGTCAACCTCAACACCGGGGCCGCCGGTTACGACGGCGTGCTCACCGACGAGCGGGCACGGCTGGCGTTCGCCCACGCCCTGGACCGAGACCTGATCGACCAGCGCCTCACGGGCGGCCTGGGTCAACCCACCTCCGCGCTGATCGCCGAGGCGTCCCGGTTCTACGACGGCCAGGAGGGGCCGGGCTACGACGTCGACGAGGCCAGGTCCCTGGTGGACGAGGTCAAGGCGGATCGTCCCGGCTGGACCGGGGAGTTGACCCTGCTGATCGCGGACAGCCCGGAGAACATGGAGACCGGCGTGGCGCTCAAGGCACTCCTGGACGCGGCGGGCTTCGACGTCACGTTGGAGAACGCGCCTGTCAGCCAGGTGGTGGCACGCCAGTTCACCAACGACTTCGAGGCCGTCGTGGGTGGTCTCGCGGTCTCTGACGCCGACCCCGCCAGCGCCTTCTACAGTGCGTTCGTGCCGGGCGGGTCGACGAACCTGTCCGGCATCGACGATCCGGAGCTGACGGAGGCGGTCACCGCGTTCAAGGCCGCTTCCGATCTGGATTCCCAGAAGGAGGCGCTGGACCGCCTCCAGGAGGTCTACAACCGGGCGGTCCCCTTCGCGGTGCTCGCCAACTCCGAGGAGTACGTGGTGGTCGGCGACCAGGTGGGCGGTGTCTCGCCGACACTGTTCTCGACCATGCTCTTCGACGGCGCGTTCGTCCGGCGGTGACCGTCCCGCGAGGGGCTCGCGTCAGTTCACGCGGCGCAGTCTGGTGTTGACGAACTCGCCCATCCCCCAGCGCCCGAGCTCCCGGCCGTAGCCGGATGCCTTGACCCCGCCGAAGGGGAGCCCGGCGCGGGTGGTGCCGTGTTCGTTGACGTAGACCATCCCGGCGTCGATCCGGTCGGCCACCATCGCGGCCCGGTCCGGATCGGTACCCCACACGGAACCGGAGAGTCCGAAGCGGGTGTCGTTGGCGATGCGCACCGCCTCCTCCGGGTCGTCGTACCGGTAGACCATGGCCACGGGGCCGAACACCTCGTCGTGGTAGACGTCCATCTCGTCGCTGATGTCGGTGAGCACGGTCGGTTCCATGTAGGCGCCGGGTCGGTCGATCGGGTCCCCGCCGATCCGCAGCTTCGCGCCCTGCTCCACGGCGGTGCGCACCTGCTCCACCACGCCGTCACGGGCTTCCTCACTGGACAGCGGCCCCATCTCCGTGTTCGGGTCGTCGGCCGGGCCCACCCGGATACGCGCGTAGATATCGGTGAGTCCGGCCACGAACTCGTCGTAGAGGTCCTCGGGGACGAACATACGCTTGGGCGAGTTGCACGCCTGCCCGGAGTTGGACAACCGCGCCCGGCCGAGGGTGTCGACGAGTCCGTCCAGATCGTCGGTGTCCAGGACGATGAGCGGGTCCGAGCCGCCGAGCTCGAGCACGCTCTTGGTGAGGTTCCTGCCCGCCACCTCGGCGACAGCCGCACCCGCGCGTTCGCTGCCGGTCAGGGAGACGCCGTGCACCCGCTGGTCGGCGATCATCTGCGCCACCTGGTCCGAGGAGGCGTAGACGTTGGTGTACGCGGCCTCGGGCAGTCCGGCCGCGCGTTGGACCTGTTCGATGAGCGCGGAGCTCTTCGCGCAGATCGAGGCGTGTTTGAGGATGACCGTGTTGCCGGCCATGAGGTTGGGGGCGGCGAACCGGGCGACCTGATAGTAGGGGTAGTTCCAGGGCATGACCCCGACCAGCGGCCCCACCGGCTCGATGGTCACCGTGTTCTCCCGCGCGCCCCGGACGTCCAGCTTCTCGGGCTCGAGCAGTGCGGGCCCGTGTTCGGCGTACCAGCGGTAGATCGAGGCGGCCAGCTTCACCTCGCCGACCGCCTGCGCGTGGGGTTTGCCCATCTCCTCCGAGATCGCGGCGGCCAGCTCCTGCGACCGGGACTGGAACTGGTCGCCGATCGTGGCGAGGACCTCCGCTCGCCGGGCCGGCGTCCGGTGGCGCCACGCGTCGAATCCCTCGGTGGCGCGGGCGAGCACCGCGTCGATCTCGTGGTCCGCCAGACCGTCGTACTCGGCTACGGTCCGTCCGGTGGAGGGGTTGTGGGTACGGTACGTGCTCATCGGGCGATCACATCCTGATGTGGTCGAGGGCATCTGGCCGCGACCGTACGCCACCTTCCCGCCCCCGCCACCGCACACTGCTCACGACCCGCTCACGGATGCCGGCGTCCGCGGGCAGATCGTGCGAGGTGGGGACCGGTCACCACCCTGTGAAGCCGGGCGCGATCCGGGCCCACGGTGCAGCGGCCTCGAGCTGACCGGACAGCCGCAACAGCAGGTCCTCACGTCCGTAGTCGGCGACCAGCTGCACACCCAGCGGCAGGCCGCGCGTATCGGTGCCGGCGGGCAGTGAGATGGCCGGCTGGCCCGAGATGTTGAACACGCCGGTGCACGCCGAGAACGCCGACGACCTCGTCCACATCGACTCGGGATCGGTCACGTCGAGAAAGCCCAGCTCGGGCGTCGTCGAGGGCAGTGTCGGCAGCAGTATGACGTCCACGCCGTCCGGCCCGAACAGCTCGGCCACCTTCCAGCCGGTCCGCTGCGCGGCCTGCAGCGCCCGGGCCACGCCGGGAGCGGTGTGGGTCATGGCGTTGTCGAGGATCATCCGCGTCCACGGCTCGATGTCGTCGTCGTCGAGCTCCCTGCCCAGCTCCGCGAGGCGGTCGTCGATCGTCGCCCGAAGCTGGGCGCCCATGATCGTCCCCACGGTGGCCATCGACTCGATCACGTCCACGCCCAGCTCGACCTCGCGCACCTCGTGGCCCAGCCCCTCGAGCGTCGCGACGGTGCGGTCCACGGCGGTGGTGCACTCCGGATCGGTGGGGAACGGCCCCGGGGCGACGCGGATCACCCCCACGCGCAGGCGGCCCGGATCGACCCCGACCTCGTCGACGAACGGCCGCGTCGGCGTCGGTGCCCCGTAGGCGTCACCGGGCACGTGACCTGCCACGACGTCGAGCAGAGCGGCACTGTCGCGGACGCTGGTGGTGACGGCGTGGTGGTAGGACAGCGGCGAGGACAGCCCCACGGGGTGCGGCCAGCTGGGCACCCGACCGCGGCTGGGCTTGAGCCCGACCAGCCCGCACATCGCGGCGGGGATGCGGATCGAGCCGCCGCCGTCGGTGGCGTGGGCGACCGGCACCATCCCCGAGGCGACCGCCGCCGCCGACCCGCCGCTGGACCCGCCGGTGGAGTAGCCGGTGTTCCAGGGGTTGCGGCACGGCCCGTGCAGCAGGGATTCGGTGGTGGTGGTCTTGCCCATCTCGGGCACGTTGGTGGTGCCCAGGACGATCATCCCGGCGGCCTTGTAGCGCTGGACGATCGTGCTGTCGACGGTCGCCACGGTGTCGGCGAACAGTCGCGAGCCGTCGGCGGTGGGCAGCCCGGCGACGTCGGTTCCGAGGGCTTTGATCACGATGGGGACGCCCCGCAGCGGGCCGTCGGGCAGGCCGGCGGCGACCTCTCCGCGTGCCTCGTCGAACCGGGTGGCGACCATCGCGTTGATCTGCGGATCGAGTTCCCGGATGCGGTTGATGGCCTGGTCGAGGACCTCGGCCGGGTCGAGCGTGCCGGCGCGGACGTCGGCGGCCAGGGCCACGGCGTCGCGGGGTGCGGGGTCGGTCATGACGGGAGACTCCTTGCGGTGAGGGGGCGGTGTTGTGTCCGGCGGCGGGGCGCCGTGGGTAACGAGTGGGACGACGACGACGGCTCCTGCCCGGTCAGCCCCACCGGGACTGGCCGCCGTCGAGCGGGATGGTCGCACCGGACAGGTACGACGCCTCCGCCGAGCAGAGCCAGGCCACGGGCCGGCCGATGTCCTCCAGCGGGTCGCCGACCCGGCCGGCGGGGATGCCGGCGACGAACTCGGCGGCCTCCTCCGGGTTGTTGTCCATCCACCAGTCGAGCCCGGGGCTGTGGGCGTGCGGGGCGATGTTGAGGGCGCGGATGCCGTCGGCGGCCCATTCGTAGGCGGCGGCGCGGGTCAGGGCGCGGACGGCTTCCTTGACCGCCGCGTAGATGCCGTAGTTGGAGGCGTCCCAGCGCACCGCGGCGGAGGTGACGAGGTTGATGATGGTGCCGCCGCCCCGCTCGGCCATCGCGGGTCGGGCCAGCTTCATCAGGCTCAGACTCACGCGGGGGCCGCCTTCGAAGGCCTTGCGGAACTCGTCGTCGGGGTAGTCCGACAGCGGCAGCGGCATGGCCATGTTGGCGTTGTTGACGAGGATGTCGACGCCGCCCAGTCGCTCCACCGCGGTGGAGATGATGAGTTCGGGCGAGCCGTCCTCGATGATGTCGGCGGCCAGGCATTCGGCGGTGCCGCCGGCGGCGCGGATCTCCTCGGCCACCGCCTCGAGCTTCTTCAGCCGGCGGCCCACGAGCAGGACGGCGGCGCCGGACTCGGCCAGCCCCAGGGAGATGCCGCGCCCCACTCCCTGGCCGCCGCCGGTGACGATCGCGACCTTGCCGGCCAGGCGGTTGTGGCGGTCGGCTCCGGCGGGGTCTGCTGCGGCCGCGGCGGTGTTCTGCTGGGCGTTGTCGGTCATGATTCCTCCGTGTGTCGGTCTACTGGTCTGTGTGGGTGGGTCAGGCGGTGACGATGGTGACGATCCCGGCGAGCACCACGAGGGCGATCACCGCCGATCGGAACACGTGCGTGGGCAGGCGTTTGGCTATGGCGATGCCGATCTGGTTGAACGCCACCCCGGCCACCACGCAGGCGGCGAGCATCGGCGCCAGGTCCGGCAGGTCGATGTCGGTGCCGGCCCACAGCAGCGACAGGGACACGACGCTGGTGATGATGAAGTAGCCGGCCAGATCGGCGATGAAGCTCAGCGGCGGCAGCTTGGCCCGGCCGAGCAGCAGCACGACCGGCGGGCCGTTGAGCGAGGTGGTGGTGGAGAGGTAGCCACCGATCGCGCCGGTCACCGCGGTGAGCCACGTGGACGGCGGCCGGGCGGCTTTCGTCGTGGGCAGCGCCATGGCCAGTCCGCACAGCACCGTGATCACCCCGGCGGCCGGTTTGAGGTGCTGTTCGGGGAGCATGCTCACCGTCTCCACGCCGAGCCACGCCCCGGGCAGGCTGGCCCCGCCGAGCACCGCGACGCGACGCCAGTCGATGTGCTCGCGCAGCTGGTAGGTCACGCCGACGCGGGTCACCAGCGCCACCACGAGGTTGACCACCACTGTCTCGGTGAGCCCGATCCCGGCCATGAGCATGAACGGGGTGGCCATGAGCGAGGTGCCGAAGCCCGTCGCGCCGCCGATGACCGAGGCCACGGCCACGCACAGGACCGCGAGCCCGATCAGTTCCACGTCTTAACGCCTGCGTTGTCGCGTCGTGTCGCTGCGTCCGTTCCGACTCTCCTACTGGTCGCCGGTGGGGGCGAGGTGGTTGTCGTTGAGCTGGAAACTGGGCACGTCCTTGAGATTGATCATGGCCTCGTAGGTGCGCTCGTACCCGGTCTTGGTGATCATCCAGCTACCGTCGACGAACGCGTATGCGTCGTCGTAGAAGGCGCCGCCGAAGATGTACGTGTCGAAGGCCGGCACGATCACGCGGTCCTGCAGGTACCAGCGGCCGGTGGCGGTGTCGCCGTCGACCTCGATCTCGGGGTGGTGGGCCTGGTGCTCGGTGATCACGTCGTCCGTCATCTGGCTCTTGAGCCCCTCGATCACCTGGTCGCGACCGGTGTAGGACAGGCGCTTGCCGTAGGACGCGGTGACCTCCGGCGCGAGGGTCCGGGCGAGCTCGTCCCACAGGCGCAGGTCCACGCAGCGCAGGTAGCGGTACTTGAGGTTCTTGATCGCGTCGATGTCGTCGCGGCGGTCACGGGAGGTCATCAGTGAGGGGCCTTTCGCACGAGGGACTGGCACGTGTTCTACATCTTCGAGTGCAACTGTAGCCATCTGTGTACAGTTTGGGAATGGAACGCGAGAGTCCGACTTCCGAGCAGGCCCCCGCACCCCTTCCGCCCGGCCGGCCCCCCGAGCCCGTCGCGGCGCCGGAGTCCCGCCCCACCGGCCGCGACGAGATCCGGTCGGCCGTCCTGCGCGCAGCCCGCCGACTGTTCTCCGAGCGCGGCCCGCACGTCCCCCTGCGCGACATCGCCGACGCCGCCAACGTCAATGTCGGGCTCATCCACCGCCACATCGGCCGCAAGGACGCCCTGATCACCGCGGTCATGCAGGACGCCGTCCGGTTCGGCGCCGCTCGCCTGGAGAACACCGACGACGCGGGCCGGGCCGTCCGAGGAATGCTGCTCGGGGCCTCATCCCATCCCGAGATCAGTCGCCTGCTCGCCTGGCTGGCGCTGGATCGCGACGCCGCCTTCCCGCCGATGGTCGACCCCTCACAGCGTCCGGCCGCGGCACTCCGGCGGATGGACGCCCCGCCGCCGGCAGGCGATGTCGAACTGCTGCTGGCGTTCACCGCCGTCTACGGCTGGCCCGTGTTCCGGGGCGCACTTCTCGACGCGCTCGACATCCCCGAGTCCGAGCGCGACGACATCGACGAGCGCGTGGCAGCGCTCCTGGCCCGGGTCGTCACCGGCACGGCGGGCCGCCCCGGGTCGGGGTGACCGACGGCACGGAAGGTACTCCCCCACCCGGCCCGTAGGGCGCTCTACCGTGTCATCGGTCGGGCCACACATCCACCGCCCGGCCATGCCCCACGAGCAGGTGCGGAGAGACGATGGCGTACACCCCCGGACCGGGCCGGACCCCGGAGATCGCAGGCGCGCGGCTGGTCGGCTCCACGGGTGCCGCGGTCGCCACGTTCGCGCTGGCACAGTGGTGGCCGCTCACATGGTCGCCGGGCCAAGGCACGGTACTGGTCCTGCTCGGCGTCGGGTTCCTCGGCATCATCGCGGGCATCGCGGTGCCCGCGATCGCCCGGCGACGCCCTGTCCGCGTGGTACCGGTGGACGGCGGGGTGGCGATTCCCGCCCGGCGGGTGACGGTGACCCACGCCGCCTACCTCACCCTGTCCGCGTGGGGGCTCGGCGGGGTCCTCGCTGCCGCGGCCGGCATGGCGGGCCCGCGTGAGAGTCCGCCCGTGGCCTGGTCCGTCCTCGCCTCGGTGCTCGCCTTCGGTCTCGCGTACCTCGTGGTGCAGCGTCCGTGGAAGCGGCGGATCGAACTGCGCGCCGACGAGCTGGTGCTCCGTACGGGTGAGGAGGCGGTCCACATCCCGTGGGAGGATGTCGCCGCGATCGGGCGGGCCCCGGAGCTGCCCCACGCCCGCTCGGGCATGCGCCACCTGCGCGAGTACAACGCCGCGGCGATCACGGTGACCCGCCGTTCGGACACAGGTGGTCGGCGCGGGCGCCGACTCGAGGACCACTACCCGACCGGCGATCTGGCCTGCCCGTTCCCTGATCTCCTGGCGTCACTGCAGTTCCTGCTAAGGCACCCGGGCGAGCGGGGTCTGGTCACCGATCCCGGGGCCGCGCTGGACCTACTCGGTTCGTCTGGCCACGTCGGCCCGAAGTCCTCGCCGACAGAGCACCGGAACTGACCGGGCCGACCGGCTCCCGGCGGGCCCCGGCGTGGCAGGGTCTGCCACATGTCGGAACCACACCTCGCCCGAATCCCCCTCGGCCCCGAAGTTCTGGTGATCAGGGACCGGTACGAGACGCTGAGCATCGCCAACGACGTGCTCATCGGCATCTGGTTCGTGGTGGGCAGCGTCCTGTTCTTCTCCGAGGCCACCACTACCGCCGCAACGGCGTTGTTCGTGGTGGGCAGCGTGCAGATGCTGATCCGCCCGGTGATCCGACTGAGCCGCAGGCTGCATCTCCGACGGCGCGGCTACAGCGATTCCGGATCCGGTCAGGATTTCTGACCTAAGGCGCGATCGGCGACGTCGCCCGGTGAGAGGTCCAGGCGCCGCAGGAGCTGCGCGTTGACCGCCACGACGACGGTCGACAGCGACATGAGGACCGCCCCGACCGACATGGGCATGATGATCCCGACCGGCGCCAGGACACCCGCGGCCAACGGAACCGCGAGCAGGTTGTAGCCGCCCGCCCACCACAGGTTCTGCACCATCTTCCGGTACGTCGCGGCGGACAGCACGGCGACCGAGACCACGGCCCGGGGATCGTCGGCGGCGAGCACGACCCCGGCCGACGCGATCGCCACGTCGGTACCCGCACCGATCGCTATCCCCACGTCGGCCCGGGCGAGTGCGGGTGCGTCGTTGACGCCGTCGCCGACCATCGCCACCCGCCGGCCCTCACCCCGGAGGCGGCCCACGATGGCGGCCTTGTCCTCCGGGCGGACACCGGCGAAATACCGGTCGATGCCCAGGTCTTGCGAGACCGCGGCGGCCACGGCCTCGGCGTCGCCGGTGATCATCTGCACCTCGACGCCGCGCCCGTGGAGCGCGGCCACCGCCGCAGCGGACTCCGGCCGGACCTCGTCGACCAGGCGAAGCGCGCCCACGACCTCGTGCTCGACGAGCACGTGGAGGATGGTCGCGCCCTCGGCACGCCACGACGCGAGCACGAGATCACCGGAGGCGGTGCGGGCATCGAGTTCGCCCACGCCCTCCTGCTGAAGCAGATACGGTCCGCCGACCCGGACGAGCCGACCGTCGACGCGAGCACGCACTCCCACCGCCGGCGAGGAGCTGAAGTCCGACGCCGGCGGGATCTCACACGAGCGCTCCTCCGCCGCCGCGACGACGGCCCGGGCGAGCGGGTGCTCCGAGTCGGACTCGGCGGCGGCCGCCAGTCTCAGCACCTCGTCCGCGGTCCACCCGTCCGCCGGCTCGACCCCGGTCACCACCGGGGTCCCCCTGGTGAGTGTGCCGGTCTTGTCGAACAACACCACGTCGACGGTGCGCATGGCCTCCAGTGCCAGGCGGTCGGTGATCAGCACCCCGCTCCGGGCGGCGCGTTCCGTCGCGATGGACACCACCAGCGGGATCGCCAGACCCAACGCGTGCGGACACGCGATCACCAGCACGGTGATCACCCGCGCCACGACCTCCTCGGCAGAACCGAGCAGCCACCACGCCAGCGCCGTGAGCACCGCCGCGCCCAGCGCGTACCAGAACAACCAGGCTGCAGCCCGGTCGGCGATCCGCTGCGCCCGGGAGGACGAGTTCTGCGCCTCGTCCACGAGTCTGCGGATGCCGGCGAGGGTGGTGTCGTCGCCGACAGCCGTGACCCGCATCCGCACCCCCGAGTCCGTCGCGACGGTGCCGGCCACGAGCCGGTCTCCCACGCCCCTGCGAACGGTGCGGGACTCCCCGGTGATCATGGACTCGTCCATGCTGGCCGACCCCTGGGTGATCACGCCGTCGGCGGGAACGGAGTCCCCCGGGCGGATGACGACGACGTCGTCGTACCTCAGATCAGCCGGGGCGACGGTCTCGACCTCGTCGCCCACCACCCGCTCCGCCCGGTCGGGCAGCAGCGAGGCGAGGGAGTCCAGCGCCGACCCGGTCTGGGCGAGCGACCGCATCTCCACCCAGTGCCCGAGCAGCATGATCACCACCAGCAGCGCGAGCTCCCACCAGAACTCCAGCTCGGGACCGACCAGTCCCACGGTGGCCGACCACGAGGCCAGGAACGCGACCGTGATGCCGAGGCTGATGAGCAGCATCATTCCCGGTTGCCGGTCACGGATCTCGTCGCGGCCGCCCTCCAGGAACGGCCTGCCGCCCCAGACGTACATGACCGTGCCCAGCACCGGCGAGACCCACAGCCCCCAGCCGGTGACCTCGTACCCGAGCAACTGCCCGAACATCGGGGAGAACGCTACGGTGGGGACACCGAGCGCCAGCATGACCCGGAACAGACGGCTGTACATCCGGACGTGATGTGCATGACCGTGGTGGTCGTGGTTCATCGTGTCCTTCCGCTCCTCGTACCCGTGACCCGACCGTGTCACGGGGAACCGACAGCGTCCAGCCATGCGGCCGAGGATGTCGCACCCACGACGTACATTGGTTCCAGATCTGCCCAGGAGGGATGACATGGACGAGCCCCACCGCTCACCCGCGCACGACCCCGGTCCTCACGACCGGGCCCACCCCGTCGGGCAGAGCGGGGAGTTCGAGACCCGTCAGTTCGAGGTGCCCACCGCGGAGACCCGCCGGTTCGCCCCGCCCGCCACGCAGCCGCCGGCGCCGCGTCCGTACGCGCCCGGCGCGCCGCATCCGGCGGAGCGCCCGCCGGCGGGTCACGAGCCGCTCGCCCACGAGGGCGGCCTGCCCTACGGCACCCCGCCGGCACCGGCCTACCCTCCGCCGCAGCAGTTCGTGCCTCAGCACCTCGCGGTACCGCCGCACTTCACCCCCGGGCCGTACCCGCCGCACCCGCACCAGCAGTTCCCGCAGCCGTACATGTATCCGCCGCAGCAGATCCAGCAGACGGTGGTGATGAGCAACCACCGCCGGGTCAACCACGCACTTCACCTCGTGTTGACGATCCTCACCGCGGGTCTGTGGCTGCCCATCTGGATCATCCTGGCGATCGCCAACTCCTGAGGGGGCTCCTGAGGGTCAGTCCGCAGGCGGGCTCTCGAGGAACGGACGGAGTTCGAGCCACTCCCCGATAGGCTCCCCGCCGGCACCCGGCGCCGCGGACAACTCCGCGGCCAGTTCCAGCGCGCGCTCGTAGGTCGCGGTGTCGATGATCATCCCGCCGGCGACGAGATCCTTGTCCTCGGAGAACGGCCCCCGGGTCAACGGCGGCCGGCCGTCCCCGTCGTAGCGGACCCAGGTCCCCGACTCGGACAGGGCGTACGACGCCACGAACTCACCCGACTCCGCGAGCCGGTCGGCGAAATCGTTCATGTACCGGATGTGCGCGGACACCTCCTCGGGCGCCCACTCGGTCATCGGCACATCGTTGGGCGGCTCCGGGGCCCCGCGATAATGCTTGAGCAACAAGTACTTTGCCATGGCGATGCTCCTTTCTCGGTGTGGGCACAGTGTCGCCCACACACCGCGAGCCCGACACCGGTTCCCAGATCAGGCCGGGGAGCGGCCATAGCGCTCGTACTCGGCCAGCAGGGCGGCCTCGTCGTCGTCGTCCATCAGGCGGTACTCGTACGCCTTCGTGTCGCCCAGGTACACGGCGTCCTCCACCGTCCACGACTGGCGGCGCAGGTCCTTCTTGTCGATCTTGCGCGTCGCGGTGACGGGGATGTCCCGGACGACACGCACGAACCGTGGTGCCCATTTGGTGCCCAGATCCGACTGCTCCGACAGGAAACGGCCGAAGGCCTCGGGATCGAAGGTCGCCCCCGGCGCCATCTCGATGGTCGCCATGACCTGATCGCCCGTACGCGGGTCCGGCACCGGGTAGACGGCGACCAACACGACGCCGGGGAACCGCGCCAGGATCCGCTCGACGGGGGCGGCCGCGAAGTTCTCGCTGTCCACGCGCAGCCAGTCCCCGCCGCGGCCGGCGAAGTAGAAGAACCCGGCCTCGTCGCGGTAGCCCAGGTCGCCGGACTTGTAGGTGGCGCCGTCGATCCGCTCAGCGGTGGCCTCGGGGTTGCGGTAGTAGCCCTCGAACATCGCGGCGCCGGTGCGGTTGACGATCTCGCCGATCGCGACGTCCGGGTTGAGCAGCCGACCGCCCTCATCGAACTCCGCGCGCGGGCACTCCCGGCCGTCCGCGTCGACCACACGGACGTCCATGAACTCCGGCGGCAGCCCCAGCGCGTTGCGTGGGGAATCGGGTGTGAGGCTGATGACGACGCCGCCCTCCGAGGAGCCGTAGCTCTCGACGGGGCGGGTGCCGAAGCGGCGCTCGAACTCGTCACGGTCGTGCGGCGAGGCCTCGGTCCCGAACACCAGGCGCAGCCGGGTCTGCTTCTCCTCCGGCGTCTCGGGCACCGCCAGGATGTAGGCCAGCGAGCGGCCCACGTAGTTGAAGAACGTCGCGCCGAACCTGAGAACGTCCGGGAGGAATCCCGAGGCCGAGAACTTGCGGCGCATGCTGAACGTGGCGCCGGTGAACACGGACGGGCCCCAGCAGGACATGATCGCGTTGCCGTGGAAGAGCGGCATCGAGTTGTAGGTGGTGTCCTCGCGGGTGAAGGACAGGTGGTTGATGGCCGAGAGGGACGCCAGACGGCCGGTGCTGCAGATGACGGCCTTCGGCGCGCCCGTCGACCCCGAGGTGAAGGTCAGCAGCAGTGTGGTGGACGGGTCGCTCGCCTCGGGGATGTCGGGCAGGTCCACGTCGGCCGCCGCCTCGAGCGCCTCGGCCCACCGTGGGCCGTCGATCGTGAGGACACGGTCCGCCTCGACGCCGGTGTCCAGGCCGTCCAGCAGCGCCGCCTGGCCGGAGTCGGTGACGATGAGATCGCAGTCCACACCGCGGATGTCGGCGGCGAGTTCGGCGCCGCGGCGGGTGGGGTTGATACCGACGATCGTGGCCCCGGCCAGCGCGCCGGCGCCGATCAGGAAGATGTAGTCCGGCACGTTCTCCAGCAGCACGCCCACATGGAACGGGCGGCCCTCGCGGCGGAGCCCGCGCAACACCACCGCCCGCTTCTCGGACTCGCGTACCACCTCGTCCCAGGTGAAGCGCTGGTCCTCGAACAGCAGTCCGGGCCGGGTGTCGCCCCGGCGGCGCCCGAGGATGTCGGCGAAGGTGATCCGTTGCTCGGCGACCTCGGCCGGGAGCATCCGTTCGACCTCGGCCGCGCCGCTCGTGGGCGCGTGATTGGTGTGGGTGGTGCTCGCCATTCGTGGTTTCCTCGCTTCTCTCGCGCTGGTCGACGCCCTTCCGCGCCGACATAACAACTGTTGTGTGCTCACACTTGAGGTGTGATGGTAGCCCACCTGTGTCACGCGTCACAAGCGTGCGGCGTGGATTACTGTGAACCGTTGTGCCACCGGCTCACCACAACCGTTTCCAGCCGGAGCAGAAGCGAGGACGACCGTGACCAAGCCGCCTTCGAACACCGACACCAACCGTCGCGAGATCGCGTCCGCGGCGTGCGCGCTGGTGGCCGAGGGCGGGCTGGACAGCGTCTCCATGCGGCGGATCGCCAAGCACCTCGGGGCCACGACGGGCTACATCTCGCACTACTACGCCGACAAGGAGGATCTGCTCGAGGCGGCGCTGCGCGAGGCGCTCACAGAGCTCACCTCCGGCGCCGCTCCGCTGTCCACGAACCTGGAGGAGTGGATCGACAACGCGGTGCGGACACTTCCGCACAATGTCGACACGCAGCGGTTCTGGCGGATCCTCACCGCGTTCCAGTCCGCCGGCCTGAACAATCCCCGGCTGGCCGAGGTCCTTCGCGTCTACGTGGTGGAGCAGATCTCAGCACTGACCGACCACCTCACCGCGGAGCTCGGTGCCGACACGCCGGCGGAGGAGGTCACAGCGCTCGCCCGGTCGTTGTTCGCGCTCGTGTCGGGGCTGGGGACCACCTCGACCATCACCCCGGACGCCTTCACCCCCAAGCAGCTGCGGACGATCATCCACTCGTCGGTGTACGGACTGATAGACGAGTTCACCGCGCGGCACGACACCTGAGGCCTCGGTGGCGGCTCCGCCCAGACCTTGCTAATCAGGGAGGTATCCCTGTGTGGAGCGACGCGAGGAGGTAGTCAGATGAACGTCGACGTTCATGATCCCGAGGAGTACACGCCCGAGCCCGATCCCGGCACTGACCAGCAGGAGTACGAGCCCTCGCCGGTCGAGGTGGGCGCCGTGGTCGAAGCCGATCCGGCCGATGTGGCGGACCAGGCCGTCGAGGTACCGATGGACGAGCCCGGCCACGCCGGTGACGACGACTACGACGACGAGGTCGGCTGACACCCACACGTAGGGCGTTCGGGCACGTGTGCGTCCAGGGCGGAGATCAGGGAACCGCCGGGGCCGCGGAGGGGGGCACCGCGGCCGCCGGCGATTCTGACGCACGATGCGGGTCGCGACCGGGGGAGGGTCAGCGGGCTTTCCGCACATCGCGGCGGAGTCGGCGACAGCTGGCGGGGGGTATCAGCTTTCGCCACCGACTGAACATGAGGGTAACCACAGCTCGCCGACTTCACAACTGTCGAGTCCGTTTGCGCCCCCCTATTCGGGCGTGCCCCGGTCAGAGCGCCGCCGCCACGTGGTGCCGGGAGCGCACCCCGAGCTTGCGCAGGATGTTCGACACGTGCTCCTCGACCGTCCGGCGACTCAGGCACAGCTGATCGGCGATCTCCTGGTTGCTGGCCCCGTTCACCACGTGCTGCACCACCTCCCGCTCCCGCGCGGTGAGCGCTGCCGACGCCGCCGTGCGCCTGCGTGCCCGAAATTCTTCCAGCTGCCGGGTCGCCATCCGCAGATGCCCGGGCATGCCCAGACGCTCATACGTGGTCACGCAGTGCTCCCACAGTTCCACCGCGAGGTCCGGGTCCTCGTGGGCCACCACCCCGGCGCGCAGCATCCCCAGGAACGCCGACTGGCTCACCAGCCGGTGGCACCGCGCCAGCTCGTGCCCCTCACGGAGCAGCTCCGCGGCGGCGTCGGCCCGGCCGGTGTACATGGCGATGGTCGCGGCGTCGGCGAACCGCAGTGGCGTCATCGCGTCCGACGGCTCGCGTTCCAGCACGTGCGGGATCGGCTCGCCGAGCATCGCGAGCGTCCGGGCCAGCGTGGACTCGACGGTGCGCCGCCACCACGGCACCACCGGCACCGGGGCGGCCCGCAGGTCCCGGGCGCGGACACGCATCAGGTCGTCGCGGTGCTGCCAGAACGCCGAGAGCACCAGAGCACACCGCGCCATCGCGATGCTGTCCGGCACACGGAACAGACGCCCGGCCTCGGCCGCGTCCAGGGCCGCCGCGTCGGCGTCGTCCAGCCGCCCCACCTGGATCAACGAGAACGCCAGCGCACAGCCCAGGTTGGGCTGCGTGGGCGCACGTCCGAACCGGCGGGCGACGCGCAGTCCACGCTCCGCCAGGTCGATACCCACCTGGAACTCGTCGAGCATGTACGCGCACCACGCGGCCGCGGCGACGGCCTCCAGCACATCCCGTAGGTCTTCCGGCGGCATGGCGAGCAGCGTCTCGGACACTCCCGCGAAGTGGTCCCGGGCAGCAGCCACGTCGACGGTGCCCAGGGCCCCGATGGCACGTAACGCCCGCGCGGCACCGGCAAAAGGTTCCGGCCCGGCGAGCAGGTCACGCACCGCCGCCTCGCGCGCACCGGCCCGGTCGAAGAACACCGACGTGGTGGCGAGTTCGAACAACAGCTCCGGCCGGCGGGGCGCCTCCCGCGCGGTGAGGACCTCGTGGGCCTCGGCCGCCTCCCCCGACATCCGCAGCGCCTGTGCGAGCAGAACCCTGGCCTCGACGCCGCGCTCCGGATCGCGGATGAGCGTCCTCAACACGTCCATCGCCTGCTCGGGCCTGCCCAGCATCACCTGCGCTCTCGCCCAGAGCACGTCCCGCCGCGCACTGCCCAAGTGGTCGACCGCCGACAGCCAGCGGTCGACCACCTGCGGGTCCGTGTCCAGGGACTGCTCGGCGGCGGCCAGGATCGCGTCCACCTCCCGCGCCGTGGCATCGGACCGCAGGAACGACAGGTGCCCGGCACGGACGAACGCATCCGTGCCCGGCAGGCCGGCCGCCCGGCGGTGCATCTCCACGCGCAGCGCGAGGTCGGCCCGGCTGTAGACGGTGTGCCTGACCAGCGGGTGCAGGGGCTCGGCGCCGGCGACGGTCAGCAGTCCGCGCCGCCGTAGCAGCCGCAGATCGTCGGCCACGTCTTCCCGGCCCGTGAGAGCCTCCAGGTGGTCCGTGCGGGCCGTTCCGAGCACGGCCACGGCGGTCAGGGTCCTGCGCGGTCCGGGCTCGAGTCCACGAACATCGGCGCCGACGACCGAGCTCAGCGCGTCCGAGGCGATCCCCTCGTCCGTCCCGAGAAGATCTTCCAGGCTCACGGCATCGGGCGCGTTGCGGAACGCGGAGGCGAGCGTGCGTGCGTACAGCGGGCTGCCCTCGGCGGTGTCCACCACCACGCGCTGTTGCCGATCGGGGAGGTCGGCCGCGAGCCGGGCCACGTCGGAGGGCTCCAGCGGCCCCAACGAAAGGTGGTCCACGGAGTTGCCGGCGGTGCGGGCCGCGTCGATGAGCTCCGTGGGTGCCATGCCGGGCCGGTAGGCGAGGACGACGACGGCGGCGTCACCGATCACAGTGCCGAGCAGGTGCTGCGAACGCGGGTCGATCCACTGCGCGTCGTCGATCACCAGGAGCCGCGGGACGCGTGCGAGATGACGACGACATCGCCGCTGCACGGCCGCGAACGAATGCTCCTCCACCACGTGCTCGAGGTCGGCGTCGAAGGCCTGCTCGATGAGTGGCCGCGCGGTGGCCAGTGGCGTTTCGGTGTCGAGGAAGCGGTCGCCCCGCATGAGCGACACCGGCTGGTCGAGGTGTGCCACGACGCTGCGCAGCAGAGCCGATTTGCCGAATCCGAGCGGCCCTTCGAGAAGCACGAGCCGGGGCAGCTCCTCCGCGCTGACGCGCAGGTTTCGTTCCAGCCACTGAGTCTCCGGGCCCCGGCCGAGCATCCCTCACCCATCTCATGATCGCGCAGACCCGATGGTCCACAAGACCATTCAACCCTGCTCCTGCCGATTCCGGGGTGGCTCGGCAGGAGCAGGGTCGGGGCTCCGGGAGGTCACCTCACCATGTAGCAGCCGTCGTAGCGCCACGTGTCGCCGGTCCAGGTGAACTTGTGGATGTTCGGGTCGTTTCCGGCCTGGGTGAACCCGACCTGGCCGACATACGCCCCGGGGCCGTTCGACGGCGGCGGCGGGGGCGTGTACGCGGACGCCGCCCCGGCACCGGCGAACGCGACACCCGACGCCAACGCGACCGCGAACACTCCGCCGACCACCCGGCGTGAAAGGGAGTTGGACATACGATTCCTCCTGGTAGAGATGGGTGCGAACACCTGAGAGTTTTCCAAGAGGCCGTGCGCGGCGAAACCCGTAACGCTACGGGTTTCGCCCTGCACCCGGGTCGGCTGGCGGGCGGCCGCGGTCAGGCGGACTTCTTGGTGGAAGCCTTCTTCGCCGCTGACTTCTTCGCCGCTGGCTTCTTCGCCGTCGATTTCCCGGCTGATGCCTTCTTCGCGGAAGCCTTCTTCGCGGGAGCCTTCTTGGCCGCTGACTTCTTTCGGGTACGGCCGCCCTTGTCGTCGTCTTTGTCGTCGTCGGAGTCGGACTCGTCCACCTCGCCGCCGCGGTCCTTCACACTCGCGCGCAGAGCGGCCAGCAGGTCGGCCACCTCGTCGTCACCGTCGTCGTCGCCGGTGTCGTCTCGCTCCTCACGCGTGAACGCCTCCCCACCGGCGGCCTTGGCCTCGATGAGCTCGCGCAGCTGGTTCTGGTAGTCGTCCTGGTACTTCTCCGGCTCGAAATCGGCTGCCATGGTCTCGATGAGCGATGCGGCCATCTTGACCTCCTGCGGCCGTACCTTCGCCTCCTTGTCCAGACCGTCGAGGATCGCGGGCCGGATCTCATCGGGCCACAGCAGGGTCTGCAGCATCAGCACGTCCTTGTACACGCGCAGCGCACAGAGACGCGTGCGGTTGCGCAGCGTGAACGTGCAGATCGCCAGCCGATCCGTGGACTCGAGCGCCTCCCGCATGAGGATGTACGCCCGGTTCGACCGGGAGGCCGGCTCCAGGAAGTACGCGTTGTCGAAGGCCACCGGGTCCACCTGGTCGGCGGGCACGAACTCGGTCACCTCGATCTCGTGGTTCTGTTCCACCGGCAGGCTCGCCAGATCCTCCTTGGTGAGGATGACCATCTCGCCCTCGTCGGACTCGTACGCCTTGGCGATGTCCGAGTACTCGACCTCCTCGCCGTTGTCGTCACGCACCCGCTTGTAGCGGATCCGCACGCCGTCGGACCTGTCGACCTGCCGCGCGTGCAGGTCGTGGTCCTCGGTCGCCGCGTAGACCTTGACCGGCACGTTCACCAGGCCAAAGGAGACCTCACCCTTCCAGATCGATCGCATGGGGGCAGTATGCGCCGGATCGCGGACGCGTGCTTCCGGATGACAGAACCCGTCCCACCGTCCACAGTGGGGAGATGGCGCGCAAGGACAGCACAGGCGGCACGGAGTCGGTGAGTGTCGACGGGCGGACTGTCCGCTTCACCCATCCCGACAAGGTGCTCTACCAGGCCACGGGCACCACCAAGTCGGACGTCCTCGACTATTTCCTGGCCGTCGCGCCCCTGCTCATCACCTATGCGGGCGGTCGTCCGGTCACGCGCAAACGCTGGCCGGACGGGACCGCCGAGAAATCGTTCTTCGAGAAGAACCTGCCCGGCCACACGCCCGACTGGGTGCCCCGTGTGTCGATCGAACACATCAAGCGCACTGTGGACTACCCGGTGCTCGACTCCCCCGCCACGCTCGCCTGGTTCGCGCAGCAGGCCGCCCTCGAGCTGCACGTGCCCCAGTGGACACTGCAGGACGGCGCACCCGGTCGCACGCGCCGGATCGTGATCGATCTGGACCCCGGGGAGGGCGTGGAGCTGGACACCACGGCGCAGGTCGCCCTTCTGGTCAGGGACCTGTTGACGGATGCGGGCCTCCGGTCGTACCCGGTGACAAGTGGATCCAAGGGAATCCACGTCTACGCCCGCCTGGACAGGGCCGTGTCCGCCACCGCCGCATCCACGGTGGCGAAGCAGATCGCCAAGTCTCTTGAGAAGCAGCACCCCGACCTGATCACCGCCACCATGAAACGCTCGATCCGCAGTGGGAAGGTGTTCCTCGACTGGAGCCAGAACAGCGGGTCCAAGACCACCGTCACGCCCTACTCCCTTCGCGGCCGGGCCGAGCCGTGGGTCGCGGCGCCGCGCACGTGGGAGGAGTTGGGCGACGGCGGGCTCGAGCACCTGCACGGGCACGAGGTGCTCGCACGTCTCGACTCCGAGGGGGACCTCCTCGACGGGCTGGAGGTCACCGCCGGCAAGGTCTCCGCCCCGCGGCAGAAGAAGTCCGGCGGGAAGAAGAAGTCGTCGTCATCGTCGTCGTCCCGATCGTCCGACGACGACGACCCTGAGCGTGCAGCCACCGACCACCCCACCACCGACGCGGTTGTTGCCAGCCTCGACGAGTACCGGCGCAAGCGGGACCGCCGCAGGACTCCCGAACCGTTCGAGGGCGAGGTCGACCCCGACCGCACCGCCGGCGACGCCCCGGTCTTCGTGATCCAGGAGCATCACGCGCGGCGACTGCACTACGACTTCCGGCTCGCCCGCCGGGGAGTGCTGGTCTCGTGGGCCGTTCCGAAGAATCTGCCGACAGCGCCGCGTGAGCGTCGGCTGGCCGTGAACACCGAGGACCACCCGCTCGGCTATGAGACGTTCGAGGGCACCATCCCGCGCGGCGAGTACGGGGCCGGCACCGTGACCGTCTGGGACCGCGGCACCTACGACTGCGAGAAATGGGACGACGACGAGATCATCGTCCGGCTACACGGCGACCGGGTCTCCGGCCGGTACGTGCTCGTGCGGACCAGCGCCGAGAACCGTCAGTGGATCGTGCAGTACATGCGCGACCAGTCGCCGGCGGCAGGTGGCGTGGACGAACCCGCCCCGGTCATCGAGGGCCCCGGCTCGGACCGGCCCGCCGCTCCCCCGCTTCCGATGATCCCGACCGCCGCCGACGTGACCGGGCTGCCCGACGAGAAGTGGGTGTTCGAGGGCAAGTGGGACGGCTACCGGGTGACCGTCTCGACCAACGGCGAGCACGCGCGCATGGTGAGCCGCAACGGAAACGCGATGGACTGGCTGACCGACGGCTTTCCCGAGCTCGGTCCGGCCTTGGGCCGGCCGACGGTGCTCGACGGCGAGCTCGTGGTGCTCGACTCCGCCGGTGTCCCGGATTTCGCCGCGCTGGCCAGGCAGGCCGGGGCGGAGGGGACGGACGCGTCGACCGCGCCGGTGCACCTGTTCGCCTTCGACGTGCTGGAGCTCGACGGCGTGGATCTGAGGCCGCAGCCGTGGTCGCGGCGGCGGGAGGTGCTTGACCTGCTCGCGCCCCGGTTGGTCGAGGTCCCGCGCGTGCACGTCCCCGGTGTGCTGGACGGGCCCGGTGACCGCGCGCTGGCGGAGGCGGAGGAGTTCGGCTGGGAGGGTGTGGTGGCCAAACGTCGGGATTCCCGGTACGAGTCCGGCCGGCGCACGCGGTCGTGGCTCAAGCAGAAGCTCCTCACCACCACCGACGCCGTCGTGGGCGGCTGGCGGCCGGGCAGGGGCGGACTCGCCGGCGGGCTCGGCTCGTTACTCCTCGGGCTGCCGACGGGGACCGGCCTGACCTACATCGGCCGCGTGGGCACCGGCTTCACCGACCGACAGCGGCGGGCGGTGCTCGACGAGCTCGAACCACTGCGCCGCAAGACCAGCCCGTTCGTCGGCGAGCTCGCCTCCGACATCCGACGCGACGCGAACTGGGTGCTGCCCAGGCTCGTGGTGGAGGTCCGTCACCAGGGCTTCACCGATGACGGTCACATGCGCCAGCCGGTGTGGCGCGACGTCCGCCGGGACAAGCTGCCGGGGGATCTGTAGGGGGTCGTCGCCGTCCGGCGGCGGACGCTGAGTGGGAGTGCGAACAGCATGACCACCACGAGGGCTGCCATCACGGCCGCGGCCACGCCACCCCATCCCGGTCCCGCCACCATGCTGAAGATGAGTCCGACCAGGCCGATCATCGCGACGGACAAGATCGCCAGTCCCGTCCTGGCCAACGTCGCGGATATCCGCAGCACCCGGTCCTTGCGGTGCGAGCGGAAGACCGCACGGTGGATCATCACCGGCGCCAACAGCGTCACCGTCGAGACCAGGGCCAGTGCCAGGACCACAAGATAGACGGCACGCGCGCCACCGCTGATGTCTGCGAAACGATCCTGGAACGGCACCACCAACAGGAATCCGGTGAGCACCTGCCCGCCGGTCTGCACGATGCGCAACTCCTGCAGGAGCTCGATCCAGTTGCGGTCGATGCGCTGTGCCTCCGTCTCGCCGCGCTCGTCGGTCTCGTGGGCGTCCATGCTGCTCCTCCTGCCGGGAAGTACTACCGGGTGCTCATCATGGTGCTCCGATACGCGGGCTCGCGACCGCAGTATGCCTCTGACCTGGGCCGGTCGAGTTCGGCCCGACTCAGCCGACGACCCCCGACAGTCGCTTCTCATCGATGGTGCGGTCGAACACGAACGCGTAGAGGAGTCCGGCCACCACGGCGGTGTACGGCCAGATGAAGTAGACGAGCACTCCCATGGACATGGGGATTCCCCAGAGCGTGGTGTCGCTGCCGTCGGACAGGATCGACCACGCCACGAGTCCGGCCAGGACCGCGCAGTACCCGATGATCCCGATCGTGGACTGCCTCTCCCAGGTGCCGTCGGATCGCAGTGAGCCCTTGAGCATCATGACCACGGCGAACAGCGGGATGGTGAGGAAGACCAGCTGCCAG
>DWWG01000148.1 GCA_019119875.1 Candidatus Dietzia intestinigallinarum
GGGAAACGCTGCACGGAACGACTCCACGCCCCGTGGTTGCGGGCTCGGGGCGGCGGGTTCGGGGCGGTGGACGACGACCCGGCCGGAACGGCATACGCTCGGGGCATGGGTGTGCGAGTCGATGTGTGGACCTGGTCGGTGCGGCTGTTCCCGTCGCGGACCAAGGCCGCGGCCGCCTGCCGTGGCGGGCACGTGAAGGTCAACGGCGACGCGGTACAGCCGTCGAAGAACGTCGTGCCCGGCGACCGGGTGCAGGTCACCGGCGCGCCGGGCCGCATCCGCGTCGTCGAGGTGGTCGAGACCATCAGCAGACGCGTGGGCGCGCCGGTGGCGGACACCTGCTACATCGACCACTCGCCGCCGCCACCGCCCAAGGAGATCCTGGCGTCCCAGCCGCGGCGGGACCGCGGCGCCGGTCGGCCCACCAAACGGGAGCGTCGCCAGACCGATCGGCTCCTGGGACGCGACCGGCGCTGAGGGACGGCGGGGACGTGCCTGCCGGGACGGGGGCACCCGCCGACCGTCAGCCGGACGTGCGGACCACGACGACGGGCACCGCCGCCAGCAGCTCCCCCACGTCCACGCGGCCCGAGAGCGACGCACCGTCCGGGCGGACCGTCCACACGCCGCGTGGCAGAACCACGACAGTGCCCAGGAAGTCGTCGGCCGACATGACCGCGGTGCGTCGCCGGGCGATCACGCCGACGGCTGGCCCGGGTTCGCCACCGCCAAGATCGTGGTCGGTACCCGCCAGCGGCCTCAGGAAAGCCACCACGTCCGCGGCGGCCGGGCCCTCGACCGGAATCGGCAGATGGGCGCCGCCGGCCATCGACACGGGGTGCTCGCGTCGTAGCCGCAGCAGATCGCGGACCAGCAGAAACTTGGGATGCCCGGCCCGGGCGACCGCGCCGGAACGCAGTGGCCCGAAATCGACGAAGCGGCGATTGTCGGGATCGACGAGCGAGTCCTCCCACACCTCCGTGCCCTGGTAGACGTCCGGCACCCCGGGGCAGAGCAGCTGCACGGCCTTGGCGACGAGCGAATTGTCCCGGCCGGCGGGCGCGATGCGCTCGACGAACGGGCCCAGCAGCCCGGAACCCGACTCGATCAGTGAATCGATCCACCGGTGCATCCGGGACTCGAATTCCGCGTTCTGATCGGTCCACGTGGTGTGGACGGCGGCCTCGCGCATCGCCTTGTCCGCGTACACGTGCAGTCGGCTCCTCAGCTCCTGCGACGGCCCGCCCCGCTCCGGCCACACGCCCACGATCACCTGCAGGAGGAAATATCCGGCATCGGGGGCCGGCGGCGGGAACTCCTGAAACACCGCCGCGACGAAGCCGGCCCACTCCCCGGGCACCTGCGAGAGCACCGAGATCCGGGCGCGAACGTCCTCACCGCGCTTGGTGTCGTGGGTGGACAGCGCGGTCATCGTCAGCGGGGAGGCGGCCGCACGCTCGGCCATCGCCAGGTGAAATGCCTCGACGGTCAGCCCCATCCGTCCGGGCGAGCCCCCGACCTCGTTGAGCGAGACCAGCCGTCCGAGGCGGTAGAACAGCCGGTCCTCCTCCGCCTTGGCGGTGGCCGCGCCCGTGACCTGCGCGAGCCGCGCCGAGGCCTCTCCACCGCGGGCCAGCGCGTCGCCCACGACGCGCAGTGCCGCCGCCAGCTCCGGCCGCCGTCGCCGCAGCTCGTCCAGAATCGCCGGGAGCGTGCCGCGCAGGACGGGATAGTCCGCGCGGTAGTACGGCGTCGCGGCAATCACCGAGAGC
The DNA here is from genome assembly GCA_019119875.1 of Candidatus Dietzia intestinigallinarum. GTDB lineage: Bacteria > Actinomycetota > Actinomycetes > Mycobacteriales > Mycobacteriaceae > Dietzia > Dietzia intestinigallinarum. The sequence goes on from DWWG01000148.1 coordinate 1,773, forward strand.
AGGGCCTCCCGCAGGTGAGGGTCGACGCCGGTGGTGGCCTCGTCGTCGTCGGAACCCACGTGGTCGGCACCCGCGCCACGCCCGCCGCCACGACCGCCGGCACCACCGCCGCCCGCGCCGGCATCGCGACGCACCGCCCGCACCAACCGCGCCAACTCCGGCGCCAGGTCCTCGCTCACGATCTGGCGCTTGATCTCCGCCGACTGCGCATGCACCTGCGCCTCGTCGCCGGGCCCGCCACAGTACTGCTGCGCCAACTCCGACAACCGTGCCCGGCCACGGCCGTCCACCAGCAGGTGGTCGACGAGCCGCAGCGCGTCATAGCCGGTGGTGCCGTCGACGGGCATCGTCGGCTCCAGCACCTCGGGCGGAGTCGACGCGTCGCCGGGGGCGAGGATCTTCTCCAGCAGCAGCCAGCGGTCGCCGACGAGCTCGCGCAGTCGCCGTGTGTAGCCCACCGGATCGGCCAGCCCGTCCGGGTGATCCACACGGATGCCGTCCACCAGGTCCTCCTCGCACCACCGGCGCACCTCGGCGTGGGTGGCGTCGAACACCGCTGGATCCTCCTGCCGGACGCCGGCCAGGCCGGTGACGGTGAAGAACCGCCGGTACCCCAGCAGTGGCTCGCGCCAGTGGACGAGCCGGTAGTGCTGCCGGTCGTGGATCTCGCGCGCCGCGTCACCGTGCGCCGCGTCCCCGTGCGCAGCCGGCGATGCGTGCCCCGTGCCCGGGGCGACGGGGAAACGGTGCTCGTGGACGCGCAGCTCCGCCCCTGCGCCGGGGGTGTGGTCGGGCCCGACGACGACGAGGTCCGCCACATCGTCCGGAGAGCCGAGCACCGGGATCGCGATCTTCCCGTCAGCCCCGTTGTCGGCCGCGGAATCGACGTCGAAGAACGAGAAATACGGTGATTCGGGTCCCCTGCGCAGCACGTCCCACCACCACGGGTTGGCGGCCGGCCGGTCGACCCCCAGATGGTTGGGCACGATGTCCACCACCAGGCCCAGGCCGTGCTCCCGGCAGGCAGCGCGGAGCGCCCGCAGGCCGTCTGTCCCGCCGAGCTCCGGCGAGACCGTGGTCGGGTCCGTCACGTCGTAGCCGTGGGTCGAGCCGGGCACGGCGGTGAGGATCGGTGACAGGTAGACAGCGCCCACGCCGAGGTCGCACAGGTAGGGCACGAGATCCCGGGCGTCGGCCAGCGTGAAGCCACGCCCCGCGGGGTCGGAGGAGGGCGTGCGCAGTTGGAGCCGGTAGGTGCTCGACAGGGGCCGGCGCACCGGTCAGTCCAGCTTCCGCAGGACGACGGTCGAGCGGCCGACCACCGAGAGCGTGTCCTCGGCCGACAGTTCCGGGGACTCGTCCCCGGAGTCGGCGGCGGTGTCCAGCACGACGTGCCAGTGCCGGGCGTACTCCGCGCCGAGCAGAGAGAACACGATCGGCTCGTGGTGGGCGTTGAACAGCATCAGGAACGAGTCGTCGACGATCCGCTGGCCGCGTTCGTCCGGCTCGCGGATGCCCTCGCCGTTGAGGAACACCGCCAGCGACCTACCGAACCCGGAATCCCAGTCCTTGCTGGTCATCTCGGAGCCGTCCGGGGCGAACCAGGCGATGTCCCGCGGATCCTCCTCACCGCGTAGCGGGGCACCGAAGAACCGGCGACGCCGGAACACCGGGTGGTCTCTGCGCAGCCCAACCAGTCGGCGCGTGAACTCCAGGAGGTCGGCCTGCTCGTCGTCGAGTTCCCAGTTCATCCACGCCGTCTCGTTGTCCTGGCAGTAGACGTTGTTGTTGCCGTGCTGCGTGCGGGCGATCTCGTCGCCGTGCGAGATCATCGGCGTGCCCTGGGACAGGATGAGCGTGGTGAGCAGATTGCGACGCTGCCGGTGGCGCAGCGCCAGCACCTCCGGATCGTCCGTGGGGCCTTCGACGCCGCAGTTCCAGGAGCGGTTGTGACTCTCGCCGTCCATGCCGCCCTCGCCGTTGGCCTCGTTGTGCTTGGAGTTGTAGCTCACCAGGTCGTTGAGCGTGAAGCCGTCGTGGGCGGTGACGAAGTTGATCGACGCGGTGGGGCGGCGGCCGGTGTGCTCGTACAGGTCCGAGGATCCGGTCAGCCGGGAGGCGAACTCGCCGAGCGTGGCGGGCTCGCCGCGCCAGAAGTCCCGCACGGTGTCACGGAACCGGCCGTTCCACTCGGTCCACAGGGGCGGGAAGTTGCCCACCTGGTAGCCCCCCTCGCCGACGTCCCACGGTTCGGCGATGAGCTTGACCTGGCTCACCACGGGGTCCTGCTGCACCAGGTCGAAGAACGAGGACAGCCGGTCGACCTCGTGCAGGCCGCGTGCCAGGGTGGAGGCCAGGTCGAACCGGAAGCCGTCGACGTGCATCTCCAGGATCCAGTAGCGCAGTGAGTCCATGATGAGTTGCAGCGAGTGCGGGTGGCGGACGTTGAGCGTGTTCCCGGTGCCCGTGTAGTCCTTGTAGTGCTGTTCGTCGCCCTCCACCAGCCGGTAGTACGCCTGGTTGTCGATGCCACGGAACCCGATGGTCGGCCCCAGGTGGTTGCCCTCGGCGGTGTGGTTGTAGACCACGTCGAGGATCACCTCGATGTCCGCGTCGTGGAACGTCTTGACCATGGCCTTGAACTCGGAGACCGCATCGCCGGGCTTCTCCGCGAACGCGTACTCGTTGTGCGGGGCCAGGAAGCCGAAGCTGTTGTAGCCCCAGTAGTTGCGCAGGCCCTGGTCGATCAGGCGCTGGTCGTGCATGAACTGGTGTACCGGCATGAGTTCGATCGCGGTGACGCCCAGGCTCTTGAGATGGTCGATGATCGCCGGATGGCACAGGCCGGCGTAGGTGCCGCGCATCTCGGCCGGGATGTCCGGGTGTGTGGCGGTCATTCCCTTGACGTGCGCCTCGTAGATCACCGTGTTGTGGTACTCGTGGCGCGGCGCGCGGTCGTTGCCCCAGTCGAAGAAGGGGTTGATCACCACGGTGGTCATCGTGTGCCCCAGCGAGTCGTCGGTGTTGCGCTGCGTGGGGTCGTCGAGGTCGTAGCTGTGCAGGCTGGGGTCGCCGTCGAAGGCGCCGCTGAACGCCTTGCCGTACGGGTCGAGTAGCAGTTTGGACGGGTCGCAGCGCAGTCCCTGCTCGGGCTCGTACGGCCCGTGAACGCGGTAGCCGTAGCGCTGACCCGGCGTCACGCCGAGGAGATAGCAGTGCCAGATGTGGCCGTCCACCTCGGTGAGTTCGACGCTGGTCTGGCCGCCCTCCCTGTCGATCAGGCAGAGCTCGACCTTCTCGGCGACCTCGGAGAACAGCGCGAAGTTGGTGCCGGTGCCGTCGTAGGTGGCTCCCAGCGGGTATGCCGTGCCGGGCCAGGCGCGGACGAGTTCGGGGGCGGGCTGCTGCTGGTCGGCGTGGGTCACGAGGCCCAAGCGTAGTGCGTCGGCCACGCTTCGGGCCGGGTGTGAACCCGCCGCGCCGGTCCGTCCGCCGCGCGCGGGTCGGTCACCACCACCCGGTGGCGGGCCCCATCTGTCGTGCCAGTTCGCCGGAGGCGGATCGGACCCACGACCCGGAGAGGTGGTGGGAGTCGTGGTAGACGATCACGTTGCCCACCACGACGGGGCAGTTGCCGGGGTCGCAGAGGCCGTCGGTGAGGTCGATGAGCCTGACGTTGTCGAGTCCGGCGGCGGCGAGGGAGGCGGGGTTGATCGGGGAGATGGATCGCTCGCGGGGCATGCCGCACTCCTCGGGCGTGCCGCCGTCACCGAGGCAGTCCCCGGCGCGGATCGGTCCGCGGCCGTTGTTCAGCCACGGGGTGTCGCGGATCGCGAGCACGCCGATGCCCTGGTCGCCGAGCGCGCGCCACAGGTCGACGTACTGGCGTGGGGTGATGTCGGGGCCCATGACCCCCACGGGCCTGGTGGCCGTGGTGAACACGAACTCCGGCTGGAGTCCGATCAGCGAGGCCAGCGCCTCGGGAGTCCACTCGGTGCAGCTCTCGTACAGCTGCTCGTTGCTGTCGGAGACCGTGGCGTCGAGGGTGAGTGGGCAGCCCATCTTGAGGACGGTGACCACGCGGAAGCCGTAGTGACGGCCGACCTCGTCGAGTCCGCTGATCCAGTGCTCGGCGTGCGAACCCCCGACCAACGCGACGGTGCGGGGAGAGGTCACGTCGCCGTAGACGCACATGGTCACGTCGCTGGTCTCGAAGTCCGAGATGCAGCCGTCCAGGGTGCTGGGGGGCAGGTCGTTGCCCACCTGGAGGAGGGAGGGCAGGAACGGTACGTCGTCGGGCGCGCCGGTGCCGTCGAAGAACGCCCGGGCGCCGGGGTGGTCGGGGTCGGTGAGGGAGTCCACGTAGGGGACCGCCGAGCGTGAGGCGGAGGTGGCGCCCCACCAGCCGACGGTGCCCAGGGTGGCGACGGCGGCGACGACGACGAGGGCGGTCGCCCCCACGAACTGCTTCTGCTGGCCGACCGTACGGGCGGGCCCGCCGCGGATCGCATCCCGAGCGGCGGCGGCGGGGGTCGTGCGGTTCCTGGCGCGGCTGGCCATCCGAAGAGGGCGCTCGACGTATTTCTCGGTGATGAGTGCGAGCACCACCGAGATCACGATGATGGCGATCCCGGAGACGAGGGTGATCTCCGCGTCGCGGTCGTAGGACAGCCACAGGATGAGCAGCGGCCAGTGCCACAGGTACAGGGAGTAGGAGATGTCACCCAGTCGTCGGAACAGTTTTCCGGACAGCAACCACGTGATCGGGTCCCGTCCGGGTCGCGCCCGCACGCCGGGCGGGAGGTTGCCGCCCAGCACGATGAGGAGCGCCCCACCGATCGGATACCAGGCCAGCGGGCCGGGGAAGTAGCCGGCGCCGTCGAAGAAGAATCCGGTGCTCACCACGAGGAAGAGCCCCGCGGCGGTGGTCACCAGTCTGAGCGGCCACGGCAGGACGATCCCGGCCAGCACGATCGCCACGAGCCCGCCGACGAGCAGCTCCCACATGCGGGAGGCCGTGTCGTAGTAGTTCCAGGCCTGGTTCGCGTTCTGCCCGATGACCGACCACCACACCGACGCGGCGGTGCCCAGGGCGACCACGCCCACGAGGAACCACTTGGGGGTGCCGCGGCGGACGAGCAGCCGCCACAGGGCGGTACCTCCCAGGACGACGGCGAGGCCGATCAGATAGAACTGCCCCTGAACCGACATCGACCACAGGTGCTGCAGCGGGGAGATGGTGGCGTCTGCGGCCGCGTAGTCGGAGGCGGTGTAGGCGAGCTCCCAGTTCTGGTAATAGAGCAGGGAGGCGACCGTCTGGTCGAAGATCGCGGTCCACTGGGTGGGTGGCTTGATGAGGAGCGTGCCCACGACGGTGGCGAAGACGGTCACCAGCAGTGCCGGATAGAGCCTGCGGACCAGTCGTTTGACGTGTGGGACCGGGTTGAGCGGTGTGTTCGGGTTGTCCGCGCCGCGCAGCAGCGAGCCGAGGAAGAAGAATCCGGACAGGGCGAGGAACACGTCGACGCCGCCGGAGACCCGGCCCATCCAGATGTGGAACACCACCACCAGGGCGATGGCCAGGCCGCGCAGGCCGTCGATATCGTGCCGATAGGCCATCTTCCCGGGTCGCCGTCCGGCGGCGGCGGGAGTGGAGGTGGTGGCCACTGGCGGGTACTTCCTGACGTCTCGTCCGGGCGATGAGGTGGGCGGAGCCGGGTCCGATTACACCACAGGCGCCCGGGATGTCCCGTTTCGGTCCCGGCGGGCGTTGGTACAGTCCCGCGCATGACCAGCATGTCGACGCCGCCGGGTGGCGGGAGACAGCATCGCGGGATCTCCCGCGCGGTGGGCACCCTGCTCAGCGTTCTCGCGCCGTTTCTCGTGGCACTGCTGGTGTGGATCGTGGCCGCCCCGCGCTCGGAACTTCTCTCGGTGGGCGGGGGGAGAGGACTGCGGCTGGCCGATTCCGGCGCCGAGGGCGGCAGTCAGTTCCTCATGCTGGTGATCCTTCTGGGTTTCGCCTCCGTGTGCGGCGTGGTGGTCCTGTGGTACCGGCAGCCCCGGCTTCGACGGCCGGGCGGGGTGTTCGCGCTCGCGGCGCTGCCGGGGGTGGCGTGCTCCGTCGCTGCGGCCGCCGCCACCCCGCTGGCCGGGCTGCTGGCCGCGCCCCCGACAGACGCCCCGTACGGGGCCGTGGTGCGGCAGGCGCCGGCCGTCGGGGAGCTGTTCTTCGATCGGATCATCTACGGCACCTCGGGGCCCTCGTGGGACCTGTTTCCGCCGGGTACCGGCTGGCTGGTGTGGGGTGCCATGATCGCTCTTCTCACCGTCGCGGCACTGGCCCATGTCAGCCGGTCGTCGGAGCTGGAGGTCGCAGGGTAGCGAACTGGTCGGTGATCCGGAGTCGTCGCTCGGCGAACCGGTAGAGCGCGGCGGGCCGGCCGCCCGTGGGGCCCGGGGGAGCGCTGCGTCCGCACCGGACCAGCTCGCCGCGTCGGGTGAGGATCCTCTGCAGGTTGGTCGGGTCCACGGGGTGGCCGAGCGCCGCCCCGTAGAGCTGGGCGAGATGCGAGAGCGTGAACTCCTCGGGGGCCAGAGCGAATCCCAGGGTGGAATAGGAGAGCTTGGCCGCCAGCCGGGCGCGGGCCCGGGCGACGATATCGGCGTGGTCGAAGACGGTCTCGGGCAGGTCGTCCACGCGGAACCAGGCGGTGTCGTCCGGGATGTCGGGATCGGCGTCACTGGGCAGGATCCCGAGGAAACCCGAGGCGAACACCCGCCGGCCGGGCACGCGGGCCGGGTCGGAGAACTCCGAGACCGATTCGAGGTGACTGAGCTCCCGCACGTCGACCTTCTCGTCGAGTTGACGGGTGGCGGACGTGGCCAGGTCCTCGTCGTGGCGGACCTCGCCGCCCGGTAGCGCCCAGCGGCCGGCGGCGGGGCCGATCGAGTGCTGCCACAACAGGACGTGGAGTGACGGCGCGGTGTCGCCGGGTACGGGGCGTACCTGCCCCACCACGACGAGCACCTCGTGACCGGTGTTACACTTGGCCATGTTTTCGATTGTAAGACGAAAACGCGGACGGTGGGGAACCGACCCGCACTATCGATCCGAGAGGGGGCAGCGATGAGCACTGCCACTGGAACGAATACCGCCATCGGGCGACTGGACTCGCCGCTGGCCGACAAGATCCATCACGACGGATCGGTGTACGCCGGCGTCGAGCCGAACGAGGCGTGGGCTGCGGAGATCCGGCGCCTGGCCGCCGAGCGCGACGCGGTGATCCTCGCGCACAACTACGAGATCCCGGCCATCCAGGACATCGCCCACCACGTGGGGGACTCGCTGGCCCTGTCGCGGATCGCGGCGAGTGCCGAGCAGTCGACGATCATCTTCTGCGGAGTGCACTTCATGGCCGAGACCGCGAAGATCCTCTCGCCCGAGAAGACGGTTCTCATCCCGGACGAGGCCGCCGGGTGTTCGCTGGCGGACTCCATCACGGCCGAGCAGCTGGCCGAGTGGAAGTCCGAGCACCCGGACGCCGTCGTGGTCTCCTACGTCAACACCACCGCGGCGGTGAAGGCCCTCACCGACATCTGCTGCACGAGCTCCAACGCCGTCGACGTGGTCGAGTCCATCGACCCGGACCGCGAGATCCTCTTCCTGCCCGATCAGTTCCTCGGGGCACACGTGCGGCGTAAGACGGGACGCGACAACATCCGTGTGTGGGCGGGTGAGTGTCACGTCCACGCCGCCATCAACGGAGACCAGCTCACCGCCAAGTCCGAGTCGCACCCGGGCGCCGACCTGTTCGTCCATCCCGAGTGCGGGTGTGCGACCAGCGCGCTGCACCTGGCCACCGAGGGCGCGGTGCCCGCGGAGCAGGTCAAGATCCTGTCGACCGGCGGGATGGTGGACGCGGCCCGCGCCTCGGGCGCGCGGGAGGTGCTGGTGGCGACCGAGGTCGGGATGATCCACCAGCTGCGCAAGGCGGCGCCGGAGATCGACTTCCTGCCCGTCAACGACGACGCCAGCTGTCCCTACATGAAGATGATCACCCCGGCCGCGCTGCTGCGCGCCCTCGTCGAGGGTGCCGACGAGGTCGACGTGGACCCTGTCACGGCCGAGGCCGCTCGCGGATCGGTGGAGCGCATGATCGCGATCGGCAACCCGGGGTCGGGGGAGTGAGCGGCGCACCGTCCGGGGCCCGGGGCGACGGCCACGACGACGGCGAGTTGCTCGATCCCGAGACGCGTGCCGATGCCGTGACGGCGATCCGGCGCGCCCTCGAGGAGGACCTGCGATACGGCCCCGATGCCACCTCGCTCGCGACCGTACCCGCCGAGGACCGGGCGACGGCGCGGCTGACGTCGCGTTCGGACGGGGTGGTGGCGGGCCTGCCGTTGATCGAGATGGTGCTCGCCCGGGTGCTCGGGGACGGCACCGACCAGTCCGCCGGGTTCACGGTGACGCCGCACGCCACCGACGGCGACCGCGTGGAGGCGGGCCGGGTCGTGGCCGAGATCTCCGCACCCACGCGGGGGCTGCTCACCGCCGAACGCACCCTGCTCAACCTGGTCTGTCACCTGTCGGGTGTGGCGACCGCCACCCGGGCGTGGGTCGACGAGGTGGCCGGTACCGGGTGCGCGGTCCGGGACACCCGCAAGACGATGCCGGGGCTCAGGCTGCTGCAGAAGTACGCGGTGCGCTGCGGCGGCGGCGTCAACCACCGGCTGGGACTCGGCGATGCCGTCCTGATCAAGGACAACCACGTGGTGGCCGCCGGCGGCGTCGTGCCCGCGCTGGTCGCGGTCCGTGAGCGGTTCCCGGAGCTGCCGTGCGAGGTGGAGGTGGATTCGCTCGAGCAGCTCGACCAGATGCTGGACCAGGAGGTGGACCTGGTCCTGCTGGACAATTTCCCGGTCTGGCAGACGCAGATCGCCGTGCAGCGCCGGGACAGGATCTCCCCGGGTACCCGGCTGGAGTCCAGCGGCGGGCTCACCCTGGACGTGGCCGCCGACTATGCCAGGTGTGGCGTCGACTTCCTGGCCGTGGGCGCGCTGACGCACTCGGTCGGTGTTCTGGATCTGGGCCTGGACATGTGAACACCGTCCCCGGCCGGCCGGCCGGACGTCGTGCCGGGGCCGGGCGTGTGAGGTCCGCCCCATCCGGGTGTTCCGACGAGGCGGCGAGCCGTGTCGGGCGCGTAAAGTCGTCGCCCATGACGGGCTTCTGGGACACTCGGGACGTATCAGCGGCGGAGCGGCGGCAGCGCCGTATGGAGGAGGCCCGTCGCAGGGTCGAAGCCGGGGAGAACTCTCCGCCGCCCCCGCCGGCAGCACCCGCCACCGCCCGGAAGGCCCCGCGGCAGGCCCGGGCCCCCCGTGCGACCGGGGCCGCGAAGGTCGACCCGGGCGCGGTGCCCGGTGCGCAGTACGCGGTGTGGCGCAGCGTTCAGCACTTCTGTCTGAGTGATTCGCTGCCGGACGCCAGCGCGAGGGACCTCGACCACCTGGTGGCGTGGTCGGACTCCATCCAACCCTTCCGGCTGCGTCCGCGGATCGTCGCGAGGCTCGAAGCCGACGGCTCGTGGCTTCCGGTCTGCTACGCCAAGGACGGCGCGCGCGAGGCCATCACCCAGGCGCAGGCCGAGCGCTACCGTGCCGCCCGGGTCGAGGGGGCCGGACTGTCCGGCGGGGCCCAGAAGCCGCTCGGGGAGGCCGACCACCCGGAGTCCACTCTGTCGCTCTGACCCGCCGTCACGCGAGCGGTTTCTCCTCGCCGTCACGGCAGCCGGTGCGAGCCGTGAACCCGGTCGACCACCGTCACCACGACGTCCTCGACCTTCCAACTCAGCTCCCTCAACCGACGTCGTACGTCGCTCAGCCTCTCGACGGTGACCTGTTGCCCGTCGGCGGGCACCAGGAAGGCCTCCACGTGGAAGATGTGGCCCTCGTCCCGCACGCGGACACCGTGGTCACGAGCCCACTCGACACCGCCCAACGCCTCGTCGATCTCGCCGACCAGCGGGTGCGGATCGGTACCGTCGTAGCGTGTCGGGCGCGCGTCGATCAGGCCCTCGATCGCGCCGCGCACGTTGGCCCAGCCATCCCGCAGGATCGACACACTCACGACCAGCGCGGCCACCGCGTCAGCCCACCACAGTCCCACGCCGATCCCCAGAACACCCACGATCGTGGCGATACCTGTCTTCCAGTCGGCGCGGTTCATGTCCGCGTCGGCGAAGAGCACCTTGTCGTGCAGAGTCGCCGCCGGCGCCGCCTTCATCCGGCCCAGGATGACCGGACCGACGCACGACAACGCCATGACCGCTACCATCAGCCACCCGACCCAGATGACCTGACCCCCGATCTCCACCACCCCGAGCGGTGGACGCTCGCCGGTCAGCAGCCCCGAGCCGGAATCCACGACGAGGAACACCCCCATCGCCAGCAGCGCCACCCCGGCCACGAGGTGCCCGATGCCCACCGCCCGGTGCAGTCCGTACGGGAACCGGGAACTCGGTGCGCGGTGCGCGATGCGCGCGGCGACGAGGAACGCGATCGGCGGCAGCAGGGAGAGCGTGTCCTCGATCCACGCGACCTTCATCGCCTGAGACTGGCCCGACACGGCGTACACGGCCGCGATCGTCACCACCATCACCGCGATGGTGATCCACTCCAACCTCACCGCCCGACGCATCGCCGCCTGCTGCTCCGGCGGCAGATCGTTGTGCGCAGGGGCGGACGGTCCCGGCTCGGCGGTCACGACGCCTCCCCGGCCCGGGCTAGATAGGTCTCCAATGCCACGAGCAGGGCGTTCTCGCCGAGCGGGGTGGCCATCACCATCTCCTCCGTATCGCCGTCAGGGGTGACCTCCTGCGCGTAAGGCCTGGTCAGCGCGACCTCTTGCTGCCACGGCGAGTCCGAGGTCAGACCGCCCACCACCACGTCCAGATCGCCGCGGACCAGCGCCGAGATCAGCTCGCTCTCCGCGCCGGGCGTCCACTCGACCGTCGCGTCCACGCCCTGTCCGAACCCGGTCAGCAGATCCACCTCCCGGCCGGTGACGCCGCCGTCGTCGTCGACCCGGGTCCATGGTGGGTTCTCCGAGACGCCGACACGCAGGGAGCCGCCGGTGATGCGGTCGAGGCTGCCGTCGGTGTCGGCGGGGAACCTCGTGCCGCAGCCGGCGCAGAACAGGACGAACAGCGTCACCAGAGCGACGACGACGCCCGGACCGGCCCCTGCCCGGCCCGCCGCGGAACTCCGGGACCCCGGTGTCCGGTCCGCCGCCGGAGGGGGTTCCTCCACCGATCGGGGCGGGCGGTGGTTCACGGCTCGAGAACCACCTTCACCGCCCCGTCCTGCTTCTTCTGGAACATCTCGTACGCGCCCGGCGCCTCGGACAAGGGGAGGCGGTGCGTGGCGAAGTCGTCGACCCCCAGTGGGTCGGCATCGGTGAGCAGCGGCATGATCTCGGGCACCCAGTGTTTGACGTTCGCCTGGCCCATCGTGAGCGTGACCTGCTTGTCGAAGAGCGTGAGCATGGGTATCGGGTCGGCGCTGCCCCCGTACACGCCGGACAGGGAGATGGTGCCGCCGCGGCGCACGATGTCGATCGCCGAGTAGAAGGCGCCCATCCGGTCGACCCCACCGTGCTCCATCAGTTTCTTCCCGAGGAATTTCGGTAGCAGCCCCACCGCGGCCTGCGCCGCGGACGCCGCGGGGGAGCCGTGCGCTTCCATCCCCACCGCGTCGATCACGGAATCAGGACCGCGGCCGTCGGTGATGTCGCGGATCGCGTCCCCCACCTCGCCCGGTACCGCGGTCGGGTCCAGGACCTCCACACCTCGGTGGGCCTGTCGCGCCCGGCGCTCGGCGACCGGGTCCACCCCGATCACCCGGTGTCCGCGGTGCCGGGCGATCCTCGCCGCCATGTCGCCGATAGGCCCCAACCCGAGCACCACGACCGTGCCACCGTCCGGGACCTGTGCGTACTCCACGCCCTGCCAGGCGGTGGGCAGGACATCCGAGAGGTAGAGGTACCGGTCGTCGGCGTGCTCGTGCGGCACCTTGATGTGCGTGTACTGAGCCTGGGGGACACGCAGGTACTCGGCCTGCCCGCCGGGCACGCTGCCGTACAACTCCGAGTAACCGAACAGTGCGGCCCCCGTCCCCTGCTCCCGGACCCGGGTGGTCTCGCACTGGGTCTGCAGGCCCTCGCCGCACATGTGGCAGTGACCGCACGAGATCTGGAACGGGATCACCACCCGGTCACCCGGCTTCAGATCGGTGACATCCGGCCCGACCTCCGCCACGATCCCCATGGGCTCGTGGCCCAGGATGTCGCCCTCGCTCATGAACGGACCCAGCACCTCGTACAGGTGTAGATCCGAGCCGCAGATATTCGTACTGGTGATCTCCACAATCGCGTCGGTGGGTTTCTCGATCCGGGGATCGGGGACCTCCTCGACTCGAACATCTCGTTTTCCGTGCCAGGTGACGGCCTTCATCGCGGGCTCCTTCCCGGTGAGGCGATTCGCGTTCACGCCTGGCGCAGACGGTAATGACGGGCTCGACGGACCGCATCCGGTTGTGGCGCGGGTCGATGTGTGGGCGCCGGTCAGCGCGAGATCAAGGGGATGTGCTGTTCTGCGGCGGTGTTGGCGCCGTGGTGACCGAGCAGGGAGGTCTCAAGCTCCTCGTTCTGCGATCTGGTCAGGACGACCCCACCGGTCGCGATCGCGATCACGTCCCCGAGCCGGCCCGCGTGCTCGCGGCCGGGGCCGAAGAGATGCTCATCAAGTGCCTGTTCCCTGCTGAGAACTCGGGCGTGTCCACTCAGGTGCGATGTCCAGGCGGCGAGCACCTCCTGTGCGGCCCCGTCCCGGGCGTAGGCGTGGCGCACGCGTGCCTCTCCGGCCACGTTGATCACATCCGCGAGCAGGGCGGGCGTCGTGTCGATGTCGATCTGGGTCTGCGCCGTCACCATCCCGTGGTCGGCGGTGACCACCAGTCGACAGCTGGTCGGGAGGTCGGTGGCCAGATCGGCGATGAACGCGTCCACTTCCCGGAGCGAATGCAGCCACTCGGGTGAACCGGGGCCGTGGACGTGGCCGATCATGTCGAGGTCCCCGAAGTACGCGTACACGAACCGTCTCGTGCGGGACGGGTGGCTGACGGTGGCGGTCACCGCCCGGCTGATCTCGGCGAGCGTGTTCGCCGGCAGGTACGCGCCATCGGCACGGAAGGCGGCGCGGGTGAGCCCGGAGTCCCGGAACTCCGCGCGCATGACGTAGGTGACCTCGACGCCATCGGCCGCGAGGACCTCGAGGAGGCTCGGCATCGACTGGAGCTCACGAGGAGGGAAGCGGTCGATCGCGGTGGGGCCACCGGAGGACTCGAGCGTCCACCGGAGCGGGTTGAACGTGGTCGGGCCGGCCGAGTCGGAGATCCGGAAGCTGTACCCGACTATCCCGTGCTGCGAGCACGGCGCTCCCACGGCGAGACTGGTGAGGCTGGTTGCCGTGGTACTGGGAAAGCCGGCGGAGATCATGCGGGTCGTCATCGACGCGAGGGTCGGCGCGTGCTCGGCGTGCTCACGGATCAGCTCCGCGCCCAGGCCGTCGACGAGCACGAGCACGGCGTCCCGGGAAGCCTCCAGCTTCAACGGGTTGTGACCGTGCACGCCCAGTGCCGCGGCGACAGACGGCATGACATCGGCCAGCGAGTGGTTCGAGGGGGAGTGCGGGATCGTGACCATGCCCCCACCCTCTCTCATCGACACGGTGCGTGGAGCCGGAAATCCTGGCTCGGTGCCGCCTACGGACCCGCCCGCGCAGTTCTGAACAGCTGTGTGCCGGCTGTGCGGCGGCGACACGACGCCTGAGAGGAACCGGAGGGTAACACCCACCACGTGTGAGGGGATATGTGATGGACTCAAGGTCGTTCACCTTCCGGGGCGGTGCCCCGGTATCCAGCTCGGAGGCTGCCCATGTCCAAGACCACCGCCTATGCCGGCGCGCTCGCCGCCGCACTGCTCGTCGCCACGGCGGGAGCCGCTGCCGCACAAAGCGGAGAGATCGCCGAGTCGAGTTCCGGATCGGGATCCGATTCCGGTGCGCTGTCGGCTTCCGCCGAGACCGGAGACGGTGACCAGAACGGAAGCGATGCCGAGGGACCGGGCTCTGTCGGTGAGCTCGCCCCGGCGTCCGTGACCGGCTCTCTGCCCGGTTACGCGACGGGCCCGCTCGGCTCCACGGCGACGCTGGCCTGCAACGTCGGCTCGGCGGCCGGACTCGCGGCGACCGCGACCGGCATGCCCCTGCCCATCCCCATCGGTGGCATCTGTGCTGTGGTCAATCCGCTCGCGGCGTCGGGTGACGCGCTGCTGGGCGGCGACGTCCGGGGCTCGGTCGATGCGGTGATCGGTGGCATCCCGGTCGTCGGCGGTTCGGTGACGAAGAACGTGGACACGTCCTCTGTCGCCGAGCAGGTGGAAGACCTCGTGGGTGATCGGCTCGGCTCCCTGGCGGAGAGCTCACTCTCCCCGGACAACTAGAGACCGCGGATTCCGGGCCGGTGGCCATCCGGCCGATGCGGTCGGCCCGTCGAGCCCCGGCGGGCGGGCCCGACAGGTCTGACGAGCCCCCATTGTTGCGATATGGTAAAGTCCTGTTCATTTTTGAGTGGGCTGGCTAGGGTCTACCCAGGTCAGGTGCGGTCCACACCTGGGGACGCACATTCGTTCCACCGGGAGGTCGACCATGTCCACAACCATCGCCACCGTCGGGGCCCTCGCAGCCGGACTTCTCGTCCTGGCCGCCGCGCCCGCTCACGCGCAGTCGGTGCCCGAGCTGCCCGCGGACTACCTCGGCGACGCCGGCGAGATGCTGCCGGGCTCGGTGACCGGGTCGCTGCCCGGGTATGCCACCGGGCCGGTCGGCTCGGTGGCACATGCGGCATGTAACGCCGGCAGTGTCGCCGGGCTCGCCGGGGTCGGGGTTCCGGGACTGGTCCGCCCCGTCTGCATGGTCGCTCCCGCTGTCGGCGAGGCCGTCGACAGGTCCGTGCAGGGTGACCACCGGGGATCGGTGGATTCCATCATCGGCGGTGTCCCGTACGTGGGCAGTCTGCTGAAGCAGATCGTTCCCACCGAGTCGGCCGTCGAGGCGGTGGAGGGTGTGGCGACACAGGGCTCCGGTGACGGGGTGGGTCGGCTCTCAGCCGAGTCGGTCTCGGCTCAGCTGCCCGGCAGCTGAGGCCGCCGCGTCCGACACGGGATTGTCCAGCCGCCCGGCGAACTGCAGAGAGCCCGCCTGGTCGGTGAGGTCCACCATCTGCCGGGCGTCTCGCAACTGGAGCCTGTTCAGGCAGGAGTGCCTGAACGTCGGTGCGAACAGCGCGTCCCAGGTGGGGCGGTGCAGCTCGTCGGCGCGCTCACGCTCCGCCAGTGACAGGAGCCGGTGACGGGTGAGCATCCAGAACTCGCGGGCGTCGAGCATCCCGGCCTCGTCGAGTATCGCGGCGAGATGGCGCAGCACACCGTCCATCACGTCGGTGTGGATGCTCAGGGCCGCGGTCTCGGCGTCCACGATGTGGCGGATTCGCCCCAGCCGGGCGGGAAGTGGGCGCCCGGGGAGGTCACGGATCACCGCAACCTCCTCGCCGATGTCCTTGAACAGCGCCCGCCTGGGGGTGTGATCCGGCCCCACGACCAGGATCACGTTCTCGCCGTGAGGCATGAAGACCAGTCCGTGAACCAGCAGGCACCAGGCCACGGGCAGCAGGTAGGCGTCGAGCAGGGCGTGAACCCACTCTTCTGCCCGGAGTCCGGAGCGTTCGATGAACTCTGCGACGAGGGGCCGCCCGTGCAGGTCCACGTGGAGGAGCGCGGCCAGCGTGAAGGCGCGCTCGCCGGTCTCCAACCGAGGGATCGGGCTCTCACGCCAGAGCGCCGCGATCATCTTGGTGTGAGGCCCCTCGTCCGAGACCCCGGCTTCGCAGGCGACGTGGTGGGCGTCCCCGGTGTATCCGATGGCCGCGACCTCGCGCAGGACGCCCAGCCCGAGATCACGGAGGACCGGATCGGAGTCGACGAGCGCGGCCACCCAGTCGTTGACCGCCGGGGTGTCCCGCATGTATCGCGGGGACAGTCCGCGGGTGAAGCCCATGTTCTGTACCGCCAGGGCGGTCTTGACGTAGCCACGCTCGGGCCGGGTGAGGTTGAGGAAGGTGCGGACCGACTGTTGTGGCCGGTACTCGTCGTCGGATTCGCCGAGGTGGACGAGATCTCGCCGGGCCAGGTCGGGGGCGAAGGCCACGGCGATGGTGCGGTCCCACTGGTGCGGGTGCACGGGGAGGATCCGGTAGTCACCGGGATCGAGCCCGAGCCGGCGCAGCCGGTCATCACAGCCGGCGAGCGCCTCGGTGGTGAACTCGCACAGGGTGTGTGCGCGTTCGTCGAGGCCTTCCACCGTGGTGAGCAGGCTCCGGTCTCGTCGGACCGCGAGCCAGACCAGTCGGGTGGATGTCCGGGCCTCGGGTGTGTACCGGTGGCGGTCGGTGAGTCCGAGCCCGACTCGACCGTTGTTGGCGACGAAGCCGGGATGCCCTTCGGTCATCGCGGATTCGATGGTCTGGAGGTCCGCGTTCGCGAGCTCCCGGGAGGGCCGGTCGCGGTGGTGCAGGCAGAACGCCGCGGATCCGAGGGTGGCGGCGATCTCCTCGAGATAGGTGCCCATCAGGTCGTCGGGGATGCCGAGCCGGGGTGCGAACGCGATGACGAGTGCCTGCGCGTCCACGTCCGTCTCGACGTCGTCGACGAGGCGCCGTATCGAGCCCTCCTCGATCACCCAGTGATCGAGGGGCAGGCGGCGGGCGCGGAAGGTCCAGGTCTCGCCGCCGGAGTGGACCGCGTAATGCTGCTGGGCCTCCCCGGGGGCGGCGGCGGATCGCTCATCACCCTGGCGGAGTGTGCCGCGGGGGTGGGGCTCCGGCGTGAGGAGCCGCTCGTGGGAGAACTCGGCCAGAGCCTTGGCACAGAGGTGTCGGTGCGCGCGACGCATCGCGTGCCCCACGAGATGGTCGTGGAGCGCGGGGCGGGGGGAGTGTGTCGGTGTCCCCGGGGCCCGTGTCGGTGACGACGACGAGATCAGCGTCGTCGACCGGCCGATCTCCGACCCGCGGTACTCCTCGGCGGTACACGTGGACAGCAGTGCGGTCTTGTCGGGGAGGACCAGCGGACCCGTTTCTCGGAAGCCGGCGCGGGAGTTGAGCCGGTGCACCGCGGTGTTTCCGAGATCGGGCTCCACGACCATTCGGCGGGCGGGGGTGTCCGCGAGGAGGGGCACGCTGAACGCCGTCTCGCAGATCGCGCCCATCACGGCCGCGGTCGTGCCGCGGACCGGCGTGCGGGTGGGGGCCACGAGGAGGTGCATGCCGAGATCGCCGGGCTCGTGTGGGTAGCGACCGGCGAGTTCGAGTACGGATGGGTCGTAGAAGACCGCCAGCGCCACCCGGAGCCCGTCGAGTCTGATCAGGAACATGCTGCGGTGCGGATTCGCCACCCAGTCGGAGAGCAGGTCCTCGACCTGCGGCACCGTCGCTCCGCGCATGCCCCAGAAGGCCGACCCGGGGTGATCCAGCCAGGCATGCGCGGTGTGGACGTCGAGCCGCCCCCCGGACGTGGCCGCGGCGGTCGAGAACGGCCCGGTTGACGAGCTCTCGAGCACGAGGTGCTCGACGGTGACGAGCCCGGCCGGCGTGTGTACCGTGCACCGGGCTTCCGGCGCGGTGCCCGGGCGACAGGGTGGTGTGTCGGGTGGGGCGGTCATCGGACCTCCTGGGTCTGGGTGGGAGCGGTGGCACCGAAGCGTTGGAAGGCGATCGATCTTTCGACCGGGTAGACCTCGCGGCCACAGATGGTGCGAAGGATGATGCTGTTGCGCATCGCGCCCATCCCGAGGTCGGGGGCGGTGAGACCGTGGGTGTGCTCTTCCGCGTTCTGTACGTGGATGTACCGGTGGGCGTGGTCGACCGTGTGGTCTCGCGCGACGCGGTAGCGGCCGTGCTCGTCGCGGTCGATATCGGTCTCTATGCCTTCGAGGAAATCCGCCGGGGTGGGGCGGTATCCGGTGGCCATCACCAGGCCGTCGCCGGAGTGCTGCCACGTCTGACCGGTGTCCGTGCAGCGCAGGTCCATGAGCAGTGACGGGCGCGGAGTCCGTGGCCCGCCCCGGGGCGCACAGGGCTGCCGGCGGACACCGTCGAGCGCGGTGGCCGCGGTGAGGAGACCGCAGGGCAGTCCGTGGACGGAGCGCCGGTACAGGAGTTCGTGGATGCGGTTGACCAGTTCGGCGTCGATGCCCTTGTACAGCGATCGTTGAGCCGGGAGCAGTTCGTCCCGAACCGCCGACGGGAGCGCGTGGAAGTGATCGATGTACTCCGGCGAGGTCATCTCGAGGGTGAGCTTGGTGTACTCCATGGGGAAGAAGCGGGGCGAGCGCGTCACCCAGTCCACGCGGGGGCCGCCGGACCCCGTCGCGGACAGCAGATCGTGGTAGACCTCGGCCGCGGACTGGCCGCTGCCGACGACCGTCACCGATTCCAGTCCGAGCAGATCGTCACGTCGATTCAGGTAGTCGGATGCATGGAGTGCGACGGTCCCGTCGCCGTCGAGGGTTTCGGGCGACACCGGGCTCCACGGGCTCGTGCCGATGCCCAGGACGAGGTGGCGGGTGCGGTAGGTCTCGAGTCCGTCGGCGGTTCGGGCCGTGACCCGGTAGACGGGCTCGGGCCCCGGGGCCTCGCGGTGGACGTCGATCACCTCTCGCCCCCACCGCAGGCCTGCGACGTGATCGGCCGCCCATCGGCAGTACGCGTCGTATTCGACGCGCAGCGGTTGGAAGTCCTCCCGGATGTAGAACTGATACAGGCGACGGACCTCCTTGAGATAGGCCAGGAACGAATACGGTGAGGTGGGATCGGCCAGCGTCACCAGGTCTGCGAGGAACGGGACCTGGATGGTGGCGTCGGCGAGCATGAGCCCGTGGTGCCACGCGAAGCCGTCCCGGGCATCGAGGAAGGCGGCGTCCAGGTCCAACGGTTCCGCCAGGCAGGCGAGGCCGAGGTTGAACGGGCCTATGCCGATCCCGAGGAGGTCGAGAACCCCGTCTCCCGTCCCGGTGCCGCTCACGTGAACACCTCGGTGGTGGTCGAACGGAGTCCGGCGGCGAGGCGACCTGCGGCGGCCCGGACATCGGCCAGCACCAGACCGACGTCGACGTCGGTCAGGTTCGGGTCCAGCACGGTGAGTTTGAGGCAGGGGCGTCCGTCCACCACGGTCGCCGCCACCAGTGAATGCCCCTCGGCGAAGAGGGCGTCCCGCACCGGACGTACGAGTCGATCCGCGAGCTCCGCACCGGTGGGGCACGGCCCGGACCCCGCGGCGTCGCGCGAGCAGGGCTCAGGCGGCACGTCCACGCGGGGGTGTGGCCGGAACAGCACGGTCGACAGCTGGGGTCGGCGAACCAGCTCCAGCTCGGGATCCTGCTCGATGCAGTTCGCGATCCTGAGGGCGGAGTCGATCGACGCGTCGAGTAGGCGGCCGATCCCGTCGGCGCCCAGGACGCGCAGGGTCATCCACAGTTTGAGTGCGTCGAAACGCCGGGTGGTCTGCAGGGACTTGTCGACGGCAGGGCCTCCGCCCGTGGGCTTGACGGCCGTCGCGCCACCGGCGTGGCCCGGGTCGTCAGCGGGATTGAGATAGTCGGCGTGGACGGCCGAGTGGCGGAATCCGGCGCCGTCACGCAGAAGCAGCGCTGAGGCGGCGACCGGCAGGAAGAACGTCTTGTGGAAGTCGACTGTCACAGAATCTGCGGCACCTATCCCGTCGAGCAGCACCCGATGCGTGGGGGAGACGAGGAGACCACCTCCGTAGGCCGCGTCGACGTGGAGCCACACGTCGTGCCGGGAGCAGACCTCGCCGATTGCGCGCAGTGGGTCGATCGCGCCGTGGTCGGTGGTCCCGGCCACGGCCACGACGGCCGCGACCTCCGTTCCGGATTCGGCCAGGGAGGCCAGGGTGCGCTCCAGGGTCACGGGGTCCATGCGATCGCCGTCGCCGGGCAACGCGATCACGGCATCCGGGGCGAGGCCGAGCAGACGCGCTGCTTTCACAACGCTCAGGTGGGCGTGCTCGCCGGTCACGATCCGCAGGCGCGGCAGCCTCGAGCAGCGGTCGCCCGCACGCCCGAGCCGGTTCTCGCGGGCGGTGAACAGTGCCTGGAGATTGGACGCGCTGCCGCCGGTGGTGAACACCCCGTCCGGGGCGGTCCCGGTCGGGCTGTCGAACCCGATGAGGTCGGCGACCCACTCGATGAGTCTCTGTTCGATGAGACATGCGGAGGTGCCCTGGTCCCAGGTCTCCACAGCGGTGTTGACCGACGCGGTGAGAGTCTCCGCCGCCAGCGCCGGGATGGCGACAGGGCAGTTGAGGTGGGCCAGGTAGCGCGGGTGGTGGTATCCGACGGCGTGATCGAGGTATATCGCCCGGACCTCCTCGAGTGCGCTGGTCAGATCACCCAGCGGGCGGTCCAGGTCCACGGCGGACGTGCGGTGCGCGAGTTCGTCCGGGGTGGCGGCGGATCGGGGTGTGGCGCGGTCGTCGAGATATCGGCCCACCTCCGACGTTGCGGCCGCGAGGGCGGCGGCGTGGCTGTCTCGGCTGTGGCGGCTCAGCAAGGGATCGTTCACGGGACTCTCCGGCCTGCTCGGGAATTGCGGACCGGGCGAACCGTATTGAGGCCAGGCTTGCCTAAGCAATGGCCGGGTGGGATGAATCACAGTGTCGGGCACGTGAAGTGGGAGTGCTTCCGGGGCCGCTTGCGTCGAGGGGGTCCGAAGCCTTACTGTTCCGGCCACTGTAGGTTAGCCAAGCCTAAAAGGTTAGGGGTGGGCCTGTGTGACCGCTCGCCCCGTCGAGATACGGAGACCCATGACCTCACCCGCCGCACGATCCCGGCTCCGGACGGGCCCGGCCGACGCCCAGGGCCACCCGCGTCGTCTGGTGGCCCTGTTCCTGTTCATCGCGCTCGCCGCCGTGCTGGCGGTGGTGGCCGGCTGCTCGACCGGTGCGGTCGGCGGCGGCGACGAGCAGGCCGCGACGACCGATGTCGAGCGCCAGGGGAGCTTCCCGCGGACCGTCACCCACGCCTACGGCGAGACCGAGATCCCGGAGGCGCCGACGCGCGTCGCGACCGTGTCGTGGGTCAACGCCGATGTCTCCCTCGCGCTGGGGGTCGTTCCGGTGGGGATGCCCCGCACCTCGTTCGGCGCCAACGCCGCCGGCTCGACGGACTGGTTCGACGCGGAGCTCGAGGCGGTGGGCGGCACGATGCCCGAGCTGTACTCCGAGACCGACGGCATCAACACGGAGGCGATCGCCGCGCTGGAGCCCGACATCATCCTCGGGGCCTACTCCGGGATGACCGCCGAGGAGTACGAGACGCTGTCCAAGATCGCCCCCACCATCGCGATGCCCGAGGGCGATGTGGCGTTCGGTACCGCATGGCAGGACTCCACCCGCCTGATCGGCGAGGCGCTCGGCCGTTCCGACGCCGCCGAGACCCTCATCGCGGATGTCGAGTCCCAGATCGAGCAGGTCGCCGCCGACAACCCGGATATCCGGGACACCACCTTCGTCTACGGCACCGTCGACCCCGCGGCGGCCGAGAAGATCTACGCCTTCACCGACGTCGACAACCGCCCGCGCTTTCTCACCGAGCTCGGGATGGTCCAGGCACCGGTCGTCTCCGAGGCCTCCAGCGGGTCGCCCGACGAGTTCGCCGTGACCTGGTCGCCCGAGCGCGCCGACGAGCTGGAATCGGACATCCTCGTGACCTACGCGGCCTCGCCGGACGTGCGTGAGGCGATCGAATCCGATCCGCTGCTCGGCCGCATTCCCGCCGTCGAGGCCGGCCGCATGGTGCTCCAAACCGACGAGCAGCAGGTGCTCTCGATCTCCGCCGCCTCGCCACTGAGCCTGCCGTGGGCTCTGGACAACGTCGTCCCCGACATCGTCGACGCCGCACAGCAGTCCTGATCCACGTGACCGCCGTCGATCAACCCCCCACGCCGTCGGCCACCGCACCGGCCGCCGGACGGCGCCCCCACCGCGGCCCGAGCCGGGCCGTGGTGGGCACGGTGGTGTCGGTGGCCCTGCTCGTGACGGCGGTCGCCGCGTCCTTGTTCATCGGTGCCCGCACCGTGGACCCGGCGGTGGTCTGGTCGGCGCTCACCGCACTTCCCGGCCAGGTGCTCACCGGCGATCTGGCCGCTGCATCGGCACCCGGCTCGAGCGCCTCGATGGACGAGGTCGTGGTGGCCGCGCGGGTGCCACGCACCATCACCGCGGTGCTCGTGGGAGCCGCGCTCGCGGTCGCCGGGGCCGGTCTGCAGGGAGCCACGCGTAATCCGCTCGGGGACCCCGGGCTGCTCGGCCTCACCGCCGGCGCCGCACTCGGCGTGGTGCTGGGGCTCGCTCTCGCCCCCGCAGCCGCGCCGTCCACGGTGGCGCTGTTCGCCGTCGCCGGCGCCCTCGCCGCCGGCCTGGTCGTCACCGGTGCGGGCAGGCTCGGCGCGGACTCGGGCACCGGCCTGGTACTGGCCGGCGCCGCCGTGACCGCCGGCTGTACCGCCGTGACCTCGTCCCTGGTCATCGCCCTGCCCGGCGTTCTCGACCGGTTCCGTTTCTGGGGACTGGGTTCGGTGGATCGCTCCGGGATCGCGGAGATCGGTGCCGCCCTGCCGTTCATCCTGCTCGGCCTCGTGCTGGTCCTCGCCGGCGCCGCCACCCTCGACGCGCTCGCGCTCGGGGACGATCTGGCCCGCGGACTCGGCGTCGGGCCGGCCGCCGGGCGGGCCGTCGTGCTGTCCGGGGTGGTGATCCTGTCCGGGGTCGCCACCGCGCTCGCCGGACCGATCGCCTTCCTCGGCCTGCTCGTCCCGCACCTCCTGCGCCGCCTGGTGGGTGTCGGCAACCGCGTCGTCCTGGGCCTGTCGGTGATCGTCGGACCAGTGGTCCTGCTCGTCGCCGACACCGCCGGGCGGGTCATCGCCCCGCCCGGCGAGATCGCGGTGGGAGTGATGACCGTGGCGATCGGCGTGCCGTTCCTCATCGCACTCCTCCGCGCAGGTCAGGGGGTGCGCACCTCGTGACCGTCCTCTGCGCGCAGTCGCCCGATCACGCCGCCACCCGAGCCGACACGGCCCGGATCGTCCATGAGCTCGACGCTCGTCGTCGGCGTCACGGGGTCCGGGTCGTCGTCGTCCTCACGGCGGTCCTCGTCGCCGTCATGGCGGTGCGGATCCTGCTCGGCCGCTACACCGTCACCATCCCCGACTTCCTGGCTATCCTCGGCGGCGCGCAGATCCCCGGCGCGACGTTCGTCGTCATGGAGGACAAATTGCCCCGCGCCGTCCTGGGTGCGCTCGCGGGGTTCGCCTTCGGTGCGTCCGGGGCGCTGTTCCGTCGTGTCCTCGGCAACCCGCTGGCCAGCCCCGACATCCTCGGTATCGCGCACGGGGCCTCGGCCGGGGCCGTCGCCGGAATGGCGTTGTGGGGGCTGCGGGGAATAGCGATCGTGCCCGCCGCGCTCGTCGGGTCGGGCACGGCGCTGGCGATCGTGCTCGCCGCCTCCGCCGGGCGGCACACCGGGATCGTCGGCCAACGGTTCCTGCTCGGCGGAGTGGCGGTGGCGGCGCTCGGCACGGCCGTGGTCACCCAGCTCATCGCCCGTCTGACACTCAGCGATGCGCAGGAGGCCGCGGTGTGGACGGTCGGGTCGCTCTCCGGGGCGTCCGACCAGCGGATCACCTGGCTCGTCGTGACGCTGATCCTGCTCGTCCCCGTGGGTGCGTGGCTGCACTCGGCGCTGCGTACCGTCGAGCTGGGACCCGAGCTCGCCGTGGGCCTGGGCTCCCGGCCGGTGCCGACCCGTGCCGCCGCACTCGGTGTGGGCACGATGCTCGCCGCGGCCGCCACGGCTGTGGCGGGACCGCTCGCGTTCGTCGCCTTGTTGTCCACCCCCATCGCGGCGGCACTCGGGCGCGGTCGGCCTCGACTGCTGACGTCGGCGCTGGTCGGCGCGGTGATCGTGGTGTCGGCCGACATCGTCGCCTCGGAGGCCCTGAGCACCGTTGACCTGCCCACGGGTGTGGTGACCGGCGCGCTCGGAGCCCCCGCCATGCTGTGGATCCTCCTCCGTTCGAGAAAGGTCGTCTGATGACCCTGTCCGCGAACACCACCGACCGTGCGACGTCTTCCGCGACGGCCTCCGGGGCGGTCGCGCGGCCGACCGATGAGGCTGCGCCCGCCCCCGCGTTCCGGGTGCGTGGACTCACGCTCGGCTATGGCGCCGATCCCGTGATCCGGGACCTCGACCTCGACATCCCCGCGGGCAAAACCACCGCGCTGATCGGGGCCAACGGCTGCGGGAAGTCCACTATCCTGCGCGCCCTGGGCCGGCAGCTCCGACCGCTCTCGGGAACGATCGAGGTCTCCGGTCGCGACCTCGCGAATATCAGGGCGCGCGACCACGCGCGGTCGGTGGCGTTCCTGCCGCAGTCGCCGTTGGTGCCGGAGGGACTGACCGTCGCCGAACTGGTCGCCCGCGGTCGCCATCCGCACCGTCGGTGGTGGGGAGGCGGCGACGACGACGAGAAATTCGTCGCCGAAGCGCTGACACTGACCGACACGGCCGGTCTGGCGCACCGTCGGGTCGACGAGTTGTCCGGCGGGCAGCGCCAGCGAGTCTGGGTGGCACTCGTGCTCGCCCAGGCCACCCCCACCCTGCTGCTCGACGAGCCCTGCTCGTTCCTCGACCTCGCGCACCAGCTCGACGTGCTGGACCTCGTTCATGATCTGCCGATGCCGGGCGGGCGGCACGAGCACGAGGTGTCCTCCGGGGGTCGCACCGTGGTGGCCGTGCTGCACGAGCTCAGCCTGGCCGCGCGGGTCGCGGATCACCTGGTGGCGATCGCGGAGGGCGGTGTAGTGGCCGCCGGCCCGCCCGACGAGGTGATCACCCGGGAGACCCTGCGTCGGGTCTTCGACCTGCACGCCGACATCATCACCGACCCCGTCACCGGACATCCCGTGGTGCTGCCCCGGGGCCGGAGGAGAGGAGCCGCATGACCGCTGTTGCCGCAGAGGCCCCGATCGTCTGCTCCGAGACGCAGGTCGTGGCCGTGGACCGGGTGGGGGAGTCGTTCGTGCGTCTGGTCCTGGCCGGGCCGGAGTTGTGGAGCTGGTCCGCCGATGTCGTCGAGCCCGGCACGGTGGGTGACGCCTACATCAAACTGCTCGTCCCCCCTCCCGGCGGGCCGGGGGTCGCGCCCGATCCGGCCGACATCCGCGCGTGGCTCGCCCTGCCCGAGTCCGAGCGCGGGTGGATGCGCACCTACACGGTCCGGCGCGCGGATTCGGTGGAGATCGACGGCGCCGCGGTGCCCGCGCTGACGATCGACGTCGTGGTGCATCCGGGCGAGGACGAGGGGCCCGGCTCCGCGTGGGCCGGCTCGGTGCGTGTCGGTGACACGGTGCGGGTGATCGGCCCGGGGCGCGGGCACGCCCCCTGGGGCGCGTGGGCCCCGGGAGAGGCCGACCGCGTGGTGTGCGCGGGAGACGAGACCGCCGCGCCCGCACTGGTGGCGATCGCCGAGGAACTGGCCGCCGAGCCGGCGGGGACGCGGCAGGCCGAGATTCTCGTGGAGGTTCCCGCCGCGGCCGACGTCGAGGCGCTGGCGGTCGGCCTTCCCGAGTTCGTGACCGTGGTGGCACGGGACGGCGATCCCGGCTCGGCCCTCGTGCATCGTCTGGCCGAGGTGCTGGGGTTGGGCGAGGACGCCGTGGCCACAGTGCTCGACGGACGTCGGCCCGACGAGCGTGAATGGCAGCCGGCGACCTCGGTCTCCGAAGATCAGCCGTACGTGTTCCTCGCCGGCGAGGCAGGTCTGGTCCGCGCGATGCGCCGTCTGGTCGTGGACGCGGCGGGTGTGCCCAGAAGCGCGGTGGCGTTCATGGGCTATTGGAGGCGGGGCGCCGCCGAGTCCTGATCGACCAGTCGGGACGTGACGCGTGTCACTCGCAGTGCTACAGTGACGCCACTGGACAAAATCAAGGGTGGTGTCAACTATGGCTACGGAGTTCATCCGTCCGGACGAGGGGCTGTTCGCACCCGATTCAGTGGCGCGAAGGGTCTGGTCGTATCCGACGTCGGCGCTGCTGGGCTTCATCCGGGCGGTGACGATCGAGCACCTGGACCCGGATCTGACCGCGGCCGTCGACGCCAGCGGCCAGGTGCTCAGCCGGCCGGCCCTGCGCTACGACCGGACGGTGCAGTACTTCGCCACCGTGCTGTTCGGGGACGCGGAGTCGGTGATCAGGTCCTCGGACATCCTCATGAAGGTGCACGCTCGCGCGCACGGGCCCAATCCGGTGACGGGCGGACGTTTCGATTCCAATGATCCCGGGTCACAACTGTGGATCCACATGACCGCCTGGCACTCGATCCTCTACGTCTACGAGGTGTTCGGCCCGGGCCGTCTCAGCCGATCCGACGAGAACGAGTACTGGCGCGAGTGCGCCGTGGCGGCCGCCGTGCAGCCGATCCACGTCGAGGACGTGCCGCGGACCCGAGGTGAGGTGCAGAAGTACTTCGACGACTGGCGGGACCGGCTGGCGGCATCGGAAGCGGCGGTCCACAACGTCGATTTCATCCTCGCGGGGATGCGCACCATCTTCACCGCGCTGCCGGCGCCGATGCGGTGGGCGCTCGGGCCGGTGATCCGTTCGGGTGTCATCGCCACCTACCCACGCTGGATGCGGCCGATGCTGGGTGTGCGCCAGTCGCGGATCACCGACGCGGTGGTGACCGCGGTGATCCGTCCGGGCATGGCCGTGCTCTCGCGCAGTCCGCGCGCCCAGCTGTGGTTCCTCCAGCGGGTCGCCCCGCGTGGTGGCCCGGTGCTCGGCGGTTACATCCGCGGGATCCCGGCCGAGACGACGAGCGTCTACTCGCCGGAGTCGGCGCGGAAGAAGTTCGGCGACCCGCGTACGCCGTTGGAGCAGTACTCGGACCAGCTGGCGGCCCGCGGCGCGGACGAGTCCCTGACCCCGTACCGGCACAAGCACCACGACGCGCTCCCGGAGTTCGCGTCGCCGGCATCCCGGGCCGGGTAACGGTTGACCGGGCCGGGCGTCGCGGCGATGCCGGTCGGGGCGCCTCAGGTGTTGATCAGCTGGCGCAGCACGTAGGGCAGGATCCCTCCGTTGACGAAGTAGGCCTCTTCCGCCGGGGTGTCGATCCGCACGGTGGCCGTGAACTCCCGGGACCGTCCGCCCTCCTCCACGGTGACGGTGACCTCGCCGGGGATCCCGGACGAGCCCTCGAGTCCGCTCACGGAGAGCACCTCCTCGCCGGTCAGGCCCAGCGAATCGGCGTCCTCACCGCTCGGGAACTGGAGGGGCAGGACGCCCATCCCGATCAGGTTGGATCGATGGATGCGCTCGTAGGAGATCGCCAGCACCGCCCTGACGCCGAGCAGTTTCGTGCCCTTGGCCGCCCAGTCCCTCGAGGACCCGGACCCGTAGTCGGCGCCGGCGAGGACCACCAGCGGGACGTCCTCCTCCCGGTACGCCATGGCGGCGTCGAAGATGCTCATCTCCTTGCCACTGGTCCAGTGTCGGGTGACGCCGCCCTCGACCCCGGGCACGAGTTCGTTGCGGAGTCGGACGTTGGCGAACGTGCCGCGAATCATCACATGGTGGTTGCCGCGGCGCGAGCCGTAGGAGTTGAAGTCCTTCGGCTCGACGCCCATCTCGATCAGGTACCGGCCCGCCGGGCTGTCCCTCTTGATGGCGCCCGCCGGCGAGATGTGGTCCGTGGTCACCGAGTCGCCGAGCTTGGCGAGCACGCGCGCACCGCGGATGTCGCGGACCGGCTCGGGGTCGACGCGCATGCCGTCGAAGTAAGGCGGCCGCTGGATGTAGGTGGATGACTCGTCCCAGTTGTAGACGTCGCCCTCGTCGATATCCATACCGCGCCAGTTGGCGTCACCGGCGTAGACGTCCGAGTACCCCTCGGTGAACATCGTCGCCTCGACGTTGGCGTCGACTGCTTCCTTGATCTCCGCGCCGGTGGGCCAGATGTCGCGGAGGTAGACGTCCTCGCCGTCGTCGTTCTGGCCGAGTGGTTCGGTGGCCAGGTCGGTGTGGAGGCTGCCGGCGAGCGCGTACGCGATCACCAGCGGCGGGGAGGCGAGGAAGTTCATCTTCACCTCGGGGTGGATACGGCCCTCGAAGTTGCGGTTACCCGAGAGCACCGAGGAGACGTTGAGATCCTTGTCGGTGACGGCCGCGCTGACCTCTGGGATCAGCGGCCCGGAATTGCCGATGCAGGTGGTGCAGCCGTAGCCGACCAGGTGGAAGCCGAGCTTCTCGAGATACGGCGTGAGACCGGAGCGGTCGAAGTAGTCGGTGACGACGCGGGAGCCCGGGGCAAGGGTGGTCTTGACCCATGGCCGGGTCCGCAGCCCACGCTCGACGGCCTTCTTCGCGAGCAGTGCCGCCCCCAGCATCACCGTGGGGTTCGATGTGTTGGTGCAGGAGGTGATGGCGGCGATCACCACGTCGCCGTGATCGACGATGGCCTTGGTGCCGTTGATGACCACCTCGGTGGGGTCGGTCGGCCAGCCGAGCCGGGCGTTCGCGGTGAGCTGCTCCTCGGACATGTGGCGTGGGGGCGGGTCGTTGCCCGCCCGGGCGCCCGGGGAGACGGGGTCGGAGGCCGGGAACGAGTCGGCCGATGCGGCGTCGACGCCTCCTCTGCTCGGGTCGGGCCTGTCGTATTCGCCGGCGAGCAGTCCGAGGACGGTGCGAGGGGCGTCGCCCAGCGCGATCCGGTCCTGGGGACGCCGGGGCCCGGCGATGGACGGTTCGACGGAAGACAGGTCGAGGTCGACGACTCGGGTGAAGTCCGGGACGTGCTCGGGGTCGTGCCAGAGTCCCTGCTCGCGCGCATATGCCTCGACCAGCGCGATCTGGTGTTCCTCGCGACCGGTCAGTCGCAGGTAGTCCAACGATTCCGAGTCGATGGGGAACATCGTCGCGGTGGAGCCGTACTCGGGGCTCATGTTGCCGATGGTGGCGCGGGTGGCGAGGGGGACGTTCGCGACACCGGGGCCGAAGAACTCCACAAACTTGCCGACCACGCCCAGGCTGCGCAGGAGCTCCGCGACGGTGAGAACCAGGTCGGTCGCCGTGGTGCCCTCCCGTAGCTCACCGCTGAGCCGGATGCCCACGACCTGGGGTATGAGCATGCTCATGGGCTGCCCGAGCATGGCGGCCTCGGCCTCGATTCCGCCGACGCCCCAGCCGAGCACCCCGAGTCCGTTGACCATGGGGGTGTGCGAGTCGGTGCCCACGAGCGTGTCCGGGTAGGCCTGGCGCAGACCGCGTCGCTCGCGGGTGAAGACCACGCGGGACAGGTACTCGAGGTTGACCTGGTGGCAGATGCCGGTGTCGGGCGGCACCACGAGGAAGTCGTCGAAGGACTGCTGTCCCCAGCGCAGCAGCTGGTAGCGCTCCTGGTTGCGCTCGAATTCGAGTCGGGCGTTGATGCCGAACGAGTCGGGGCTGGCGAAGGAGTCGGCGATCACGGAGTGGTCGATGACCAGTTCCGCAGGAATCTGTGGGTTGATCGTCGCAGGGTCTCCGCCGAGCTCGGTCATGGCGTCGCGCATGGCGACCAGGTCGACCACGCACGGCACACCGGTGAAGTCCTGCAGGAGGACACGGGCCGGCGTGTACTGGATCTCGGGGTTCTGCTCGGACTGCGGATCCCAGTCGCGGACCGCTTCGATCTGCGCGGAGGTGACCAGACGCCCGTCCTCGTTCCGTAGCAGGTTCTCGAGCATGACCTTCAGGGAGTAGGGGAGTCGGTCGGAGCCGTCGATCCCGTCCAGACGGTGGATCTCGTACGAGATCCCGTCGACGCTGAGCTGATCGCGGCAACCGAAGCTGTTCCGGGAGGCATTCGCCTCGTCCTGTGGCATGGCACGTCCACCTTCCACGCGTTAGGCGGCGATCGATGCGTCCGGCACTGTCCCGGACGGCGGCTCGCCTTGCTTGTGAGTGCGGTCACAGTCCACAGTAGGCCGCGGGCCCGTCGGGCGACACCGATCAGCTCAGCTCATGCTCGGCGTCGGACGGGCACACGAGGTCTGGCCGGTCGATCAGTCGTCGACGCCGCGGGCGGCCAGCGCGTCGCCCAACTGGTCGGCGGTGGTGAGCGCGCCGAGCACGGTGGGTACGACGAGCGCACGGACCGACATCCCCAGGCCACGTGCTCTGCGCGCCTCGGTGACCTGTCGTAGCTGGCGGGCGATCAGGGGGATCGCGCGGAGGGCCAGCACCAGGACCAGCGCGATGCGGTCCGGGGAGACGCCGACACGACCGAGTGGCCGTGCGGCACGGGTCACCGCGTCGAGCATGTCCGAGACCCGGGTCGTCAGCGCGACCAGGCCCGCCACGAGCACGGCGACCAGGAGAGAGCCGGTCACCCGCAGCGCGGTGTCCAGATCGGCCACGATCCACTGCAGTGCCAGGATCGCCAGGAGCATCGGGAGGACGGGGCGGACCTGGTCCCGCGCGGCACGCGGCGGGATGCGGCCGATCGCATAGAGCGCCCCCGTCACCCCGAGTGCGGGCAGGACGTGCCACGGGGCGCGGACGAGGACGGAGACCGCCACGATCAGCACGCACACCAGCGCGATCTTCCACCCCGCCGAAAGGCGGTGCAGC
Organism: Candidatus Dietzia intestinigallinarum; assembly: GCA_019119875.1. GTDB lineage: Bacteria > Actinomycetota > Actinomycetes > Mycobacteriales > Mycobacteriaceae > Dietzia > Dietzia intestinigallinarum. The sequence continues at coordinate 32,641 of DWWG01000148.1, forward strand.
AGCGAGTTCCCGGGGTGGTAGGTGGCGAACACCTAGCGCCCCAACGCGATACGCCGGTACCCGTCCAGGGCGGGCCCGGGGGAGTCGTCGATCACCACGCGGCCCTCGTCGACCACCAGGACACGGTCGAAATCGGAGACCAGGTCCAGGTCGTGGGTCACCACGACCAGTTGTTGCGACAGCTCGGCGAACGTCTCGGCCACCAGCGCCCGGTTGCGGAGGTCCAGCAGGGTGGTGGGCTCATCGGCCACGACCACCTCGGGCTCGATGACCAGAACCGCGGCCAGCGCCAGCAGTTGCTTCTGGCCACCGGACAGCAGATGGCACGGGTGATCCGCGTGCCCGGCAAGACCGTAAGTCTCGAGTACCTGGTGGACTCGTCGTCGTCGTTCGTCCTTCGACAACCCGGAGCGGCGCAGCGAGAACTCGACGTCCTCCGCGACGGTGGGCATGACGATCTGGGTGTCCGGGTCGGTGAAGCAGAACCCGACCTTGCGGCGGACCTTCGCGCCCTTACGGCGGGTGTCGAGCCCGTCCACGGTGACGGTCCCGGAGGTCGGGACGACCAACCCGTTGATCATTCGTGCCAGCGTGGACTTGCCCCCGCCGTTGACGCCCACGATCCCGATGCGGCGCTCGGTCAGCAGCAGATCGACACCGGAAAGGACCGTACGGTCGCCGTACTCGTGACCGACGTCGCGGAAGCGGATCTCGACACCGGCGTCAGTCGACCCGGGGGAGGACGACGCCGACTGAGGCACGCTGGGATCGGACACGCCGGACTACGTTACGCCCCGGCCGGGCGTCGGCCACGTAGCGGCGTGATGAGTCCCGGTCGGGCCCTGTGGACCTGCTGCGCCACCACCGCGGTGACGACGGCCTTGGCCAGATCGCCGGGCAGGAACGCCCCGTTCGCGGCGATCGCGGCGCCCGGCGTGAGGTCGGTGCGCAACAGCATTCCGGCCACACCGAAGACGTAGATCACGACGATCCCGCCGAGGATGTTGATGGCCAGACCCGGGATGAGCCTGTACCGGGGCATCATCCAGGCGGTGAGCAGGCCGATCACGATCACCGCCGGGATCCAGCCGACGAGAAAGCCCGCGGTGGGTCCGGCCAGGGAGGTCAGTGTCGTGCGGCCGCCGGCGAGGACCGGAAGGGCGAGGCCGATCACGAGCACGGCGAGCACCGAGAACAAGCCCTTGCGCCACCCCAGCAGCGCCCCGGCGAGCATCACGCCCAGCGTCTGCAGGGTGATCGGGACACCGGCCGAGCCGATGCTGATCTGGCCCGGGAGGCCGAGTACGACGATGAGGGCGGCGAACACCGCGACCTGTGCGAGATCGCGGGTGGCGCTGCGGGCGTGGCCCGTGTCGATCGGCATGCTCATGGGACTCCTTGCAGCAGGTGTGGTCACACATCGACCTGAACACCGTTCATTGTGGCAGCAGGCGGTGGTG
>DWWG01000149.1 GCA_019119875.1 Candidatus Dietzia intestinigallinarum
GGGGGCGGGCACCTGATCCGGTGCCCGCCCCCGCCTGTCTACGGTGGTCCCGACTCAGCTGTTGGGACGCTTGCCGTGGTTGGCGTTCTTCTTACGGCGATCCCGCCTCTTGCGGCCACGCTTGCTCATCGTCGGCTCCTTTCCGTTTCCGTGTATCCAAGTCTCCCATGTGCGGGCCCATGTGGTTGCATTGGAGGTGTCCGGGGGCCGTGTTGGAAGAAGCAGAGGAAGCAATCTTATGGCTGAACAGGTCCGTGCCGAGATGGTCGCAGGCGTCATGGAGGTCGTCACGGCCGTAGGCTCCGAGGTCTCCGAGGGCGACACGATCGTCCTGCTCGAATCGATGAAGATGGAGATCCCGGTGCTGTGTGAGACATCCGGCACCGTGACCGAGGTCGCCGTGGCCGCCGGCGACGTGATCCAGGCCGGCGATCTCATCGCCGTGATCAGCTGACCCGTCTCACCACCGTCGTGGCCCCGCCGGACGTCGGGAGCACGGGGGATGACTGAAGGCCGGTTCCTCATCCTTGTGGGAGGGGAACCGGCCTTCGGCATGTCCTGGTCGGCGGATACGCCGAGATCGGACGGCGGCGCGAGCCGTCGACTCTCAGACGGCGTCGACTGTCAGACGGTGGTGCGGGTGCGGGCGCGACGACGCTTGAGGGCGCGACGCTCGTCCTCGCTCATGCCGCCCCAGACGCCTGCGTCCTGGCCGGACTCCAGGGCCCACGTGAGGCACTCGGCGGTCACGGGGCAGCGGTTGCAGACGATCTTCGCCTCGGCGATCTGAGCGAGCGCGGGGCCGGAATTACCGACGGGGAAGAACAGCTCGGGATCCTCGTCGCGGCAGATGGCCTTGTGGCGCCAATCCATGGGAACTCCTTCAATGTGAGAGCGTTGTCGGATGCGCAGGGCAGCACGAAACCACCGTCGCGGCCGTGCAGACCGGTAGGATCTGCAGACGCGCGAACGTGATCGTGGCACCCGGCGGGGTGGTGGGGATGTACCCGCTCCGCGGGCTCGCTCCGTAGTTGGAGGGGCTCCCGGTTAAGGCAAGGCAAACACGGTGTGTCTGCGCTGTTACGATTGATCGTCCCACGATTCGCGGACAAGTCAACCCTTCTTCCGGTCGATGTGGCCAACGTCACCCCGTTTGTCAAATCGTTCCGAAAGCCCACACCAGAGGCCGTTATCGGCGTTACAGGACATGGCGCGGTCGGGCGGTCAGGCGCCTCCGGGTGGCCCGGCTTAGTCTTGAGTTGTGAACAAGAGGCGACCTGACAGAAGCGGCCGGCCGGCAGACCCGCGGACCGCGATTCCCACCCCGGTTCGGATCGCCGGATGGATATCGGCGGGCCAGGGACTCCTCGGAGTGCTGGCGGCGCTCGTGCTCGTCGTACGCGCCGTGGGCGGTCACCGTGAGGAGACGGTGGTGATCAACGGTTACGCCACCGCGGCCTGGTTCGTGATCCTCGGCGGTGCTCTCCTCGCGGCAGGCCTCGGTCTTCTGCAGGGCAGGCGTTGGGGCCGTGGTCTGGTGCTGATCGCCGAGCTGCTGATCCTCGTGGCCGTGGGCTCGAGCATCTTCGGGGCGACCGGGGCGGCCGTCTTCGGTGAGATCGGTCTGCCCATCTACCTCGGGGCCATCGCATTGGCCGTCGCGAGCGCCGTCGCACTGGCCGCCCTGCTGCGACGCGAGGCGGTGGAGTGGTACGCCGCCTGACCCCGCCCGCCTGACCTGACCGCCGCCGGCCTCGCCCGCCCGCCCGCCGCGGACCCGGTCAGCCCCGCATCTTGTAGGCGTGGATCTCGCTGTCGCGGCGCTCGTAGAGGATGTCGCCGATCTGCGAGAGCCCCGTGACGGATGCCGCCTCGACGACCGGCGGGTGGTCGGCTCCGGGATCTGCGTCCGGGACGGCGGCGTCGTCGTCGTCGGGCGTCGCGTCGAGCCACCGGATCGGCGCACCGGACGCATGGTCCACCACCACGAACCGACCGCCGGCGGGGACCAGGACCCAGTCCCGCGCGGTCCGGTCCTCGGGGTCCGGCGACCACCCACCGGTCACTCCGGGACCGGTCGCCACCGGCGCGGTCCAGGCGTAGGTGCCGCTGGTCAGGTCGAACGCGTGGGTGGAGGTGCCGTCGAACCAGCGGAGCTGCGTGTCGTCGCCCGCCAGCGTCTCCGGGGCGGGCGTGATCGTCGGCTCGCCCGGGAGCATCAGCACGGGGGAGTAGTGCTCGGGCGAGGTGAACCACTCGACGGCCCAGTCGGCCCCACGACGGGTCAGGGCCAGGGTGTCCTCGTCCGTCATCCCGAGCACCCACAGTTCGTCGGCGCCCGTGACGTCGGAGGCGATCTCCTCGGGCTCGCGGTTGTCCTCCGGAACGGTCTCGGACACCGTCAACCGCACCGAGTCGTCCCCGGGGCAGCGTTCGGCGACGGCGAACCGCTCGTCGGTGAGGGCGGCCGACCCCAACGTGCACCCGCTGCGGGGCTGCATGCCGGCCTCCTGCGGAGCCTCCACGGCCCCGTACTCGATCGTGCGGACGAGGTCGTCCCGCCAGATCTCGAGCCGCTCGGGACTCAGCGCGAGCGCGTGCCGCCAGGTGCTGGTCAGTGTCATCACGTCGGGGAACGCGCTCTGGCGGGTGCTCGAGTACTGCTGGGTGGTCGGGTTCAGGGCGGTCACGTCGCTGCACCCCGACGCGCCGTCGAACGCGGCCACCAGGGTGTCGGCGTAGAACGTCGCGGCGCAGAACCGTCCGGCGTGGGAGTAGGACCACTGCTGCTCGCCCGAGCCGGCGTCGCGGCCGATGAGGGTGCCGTCCGGGTCGACCGTGACGAGATTGCCCTTGGTGGTGAGCGGGGCGCCCGAGCCCTCGGAGTCGTGCGCCCAGAGGTGCTCGAGGGTGGCCGGTGTGCTGACGGCCGGGCCGTAGACGGGCTGCTCCTCGTCGGCGGGCGTGAACTGGGACCGGGCGGCGGTGCCGTTCAGCACGATGCCGCCGGCGGTGGCCGCCATGACGACGGTGATGACCCCTGCCGTGACCAGGTCACGGCGCGTCCGGCGTTCGGAGGGGACGCGGCGCCTCGGGGCGGGGATGTGGTCGGTCCCGGGCTCGGGTTCGTCCGCGGGGGCGCGGTCGGGCCCGGGGGGTGGCGCGGTACTCAGTCCTGGCCCGCCTGGTCGCCGGAGCCGCCCTGGGCGCCGGAGGAGTGACGACGACGACGCCGTCGCCGGGGCGAGGTCCCGTCACCCGGGGTGCTCGGGGCGTCCGCTGAGCCGCCCTGTCCGGTCGCGGGGGCGTCGGAGCGCCCACCGGCCGGGGCGCCACCGCGCGTGCGCCGGCGACGGGGGCGCGACCCGGAGCCGCCACCGGACTCCCGGTCGCCACCGCGCCGGCCCTCACCGGCGGGGCGGCGACCGGAGCCGGTGCCGGTCGGGGCGCCGATGCGGCCACCGGCGCTCTCGGGGATGCCGAGATCGGTGCGCAGGTGCGCCGACGTCGAGTAGGTCTCCACGGGCTCGCCGAAGCCGAGGCCCAGAGCCTTGTCGATCAGGCCCCACCGGGGCACGTCATCCCAGTCCACCAGGGTCACTGCGACGCCGGCGCGGCCCGCGCGGCCGGTGCGGCCGATCCGGTGGACGTAGGTCTTCTCGTCCTCGGGGCACTGGTAGTTGATCACGTGTGTGACATCGTCCACGTCGATGCCGCGGGCGGCGACATCCGTGGCCACTAGCACGTCCACGGTGCCGGAGCGGAAGGCCTTGAGGGACTTCTCGCGGGCGCCCTGACCGAGGTCGCCGTGGATGGCGCCGACCTTGAACCCGCGCTCGGCCAGGTCGTCGGCCAGCTTCTGGGCGGTGCGCTTGGTGCGGCAGAAGATCATCGTGGCGCCGCGGCCGTCGGCCTGCAGGACGCGCGAGACCAGCTCGGGCTTGTCGAGGGAGTGGGCCCGGTAGACGTGTTGGGTGGTGTTCTCGTGGGTGGCGCCGGAGTCGGCGGCCTCCGCGCGGATGTGTGTGGGCTTGGTGAGGAACGTGCGGGCCAGCGTGATGATCGGGCCGGGCATCGTGGCGGAGAACAGCATGGTCTGCCGCTTCTCGGGCACCATCCGCAGGAGCTTCTCGATGTCCGGCAGGAAACCCAGGTCGAGCATCTCGTCGGCCTCGTCGAGGACCAGCACCTCGACCTTGCCCAGGACGAGTTTGGCCTGGTTGGCGAGGTCGAGCAGCCGGCCGGGGGTGCCCACGACCAGGTCGACGCCCTTGGCCAGGGCCTCGATCTGCTGTTCGTACGGGGTGCCGCCGTAGATCGAGAGCACCTTGAGCGGGCGGGTGCCGTCGCCGGAGGGGGCGGTCAGACCGGTGGCGGCGATCTTGAGGTCCTGGGTGACCTGGATGCACAGTTCGCGGGTCGGCACGATCACGAGCGCGCGGGGCGTCCCGTCGAGCTCGCGGGTGGCCTCACCGGTCGAGATGCGGTGCAGCAGCGGGACGCCGAACCCGTAGGTCTTGCCCATGCCGGTGCGGGCCTGCCCGATGAGATCGGAGCCGCCCAGCGCCAGCGGGAGGGTGAGCTCCTGGATGGCGAACGTGTGGGTGATGCCGCGCTCGGCGAGCGCGGTGACGATCTCCGGGCGGACGCCGAGTTCGGCGAAGCTGGGGGAGGAGTCGGAGGACGGGGCGTCGACGACGGCGGTCGTCGTGGCCATACCGTCTACTTCGGTGGTGGTGACATCTGTGGTGGACAGGGCGGTGCCTTTCTCGTCTCGCGCGCATGGAGTTGAGTCGGGCCGCTGACGTCGGCCTCGCGAGCGGGGCGCGCACATTTCCACGAGGATCAGGGGGTCTCGGGCGACTGTGCGACCCGGTTCCGGGTGTGATCCGCGTCCTCACATCCTATCCCGTCGCGCCGTCGGTGCCGGGGATCGGGCTAGCCTTGGTCCCGCGTATCACCGATGACGGCGTGACATGCGCCGACGACGAGAAGGGCAGGCACCGTGGAGGTCAAGATCGGCATCGCCGACAGCAACCGTGAGCTCGTGTTCAAGACCGGGATGGAGCCCGACGACGTCCGTAGCCGCGTCGAGACCGCTCTCACCGCGGACGCCAAGGCGATCCTCGAGCTCGAGGACGAGAAGGGGCGCCGCTACCTGGTGTCCACCGAGAAGGTGGCCTACGTGGAGCTAGGCGAGTCGGCCCGGCGCCCGGTGGGCTTCCTGTCCTGACCGGTTCGCCCGGGCCCTACCGGCCCGGGCGATCGCCGCTCTGGCGGGGGATCTTGGACAGGCCGCCCCAGCACAGCGCGACCGTCATGGCCACCGCGTCCTCGCGGGGGATGGGGCGGCCGGCGTCCAGCCAGTGTCCGGCGCTGACCCGGCTCGCGCCCACCACGCCCACGGCGAGCATGCGGGAGCGGTGCGCGTCGAGGCCGGAGTCGCCGCGCACGAGTTCGTGGACGGCGTCGGTGCAGCCCTCGGTGGCCCGTTCCAGCTCGCGGCGCACCGTCTCGTCGCCCGGTTCGGACGCGAACACCAGTCGGAATCCGCGGGTGTCGGTGTCGGCGTAGGTGAAGAACGTGTCGACGGCCGCCTCGACGCGGCGGCGGTTGTCCGACGTCGAGTCGAGCGCCGCCCGGATGCGGGCGAGCAGCTCGTCCACGTGGTGCCGCAGCACCTCGAGATACAGGTCCCGCTTGGAGTCGAAGTGCTGGTAGAGGACCGGTTTGGAGACCCCGGCCAGGATCGCGATGTCGTCCATCCCGGCGGCGTGGAAGCCCTGGTCGACGAAGACCGTTCCGGCGGTGTCGATCAGCTGGCGCCGGCGTGCACCGCGGGGGAGCCGCGTCGCCCTGGCGCGCGCCGTTCCCGCGGGGAACGATCCGTCCGGGCTGGTCATGTGCTGGCTCCTTCCGCGCCCGGGCGGGGTTCGACGTCACGTCCGGGCCAGACGGACAATACCCGCACCGGCGGTGTGCGGGATGAGGTGGTCGTGGGAGATGTGGGATCGTGGAGGCCTGATCATGGACAGGGACGTGGAGGTACGCGGATGAGCGACGGTCGTCGCCCGGGTGCAGGTGGGCGGATCCCCGAACCCGGGTCTCGCGGAGCCCACCGTGCCCCGTATTACCCGCCCCAGGGGGAGCCGCTGCGTGCGCCCTGGGATCCGGAGGAGTCGACGCCGGGTCGTCGTCGTTCGGTTCCGGGCGCCCGCGACCACCTGCCCCGACAGTCCGCGCTGGGCCGGTTCCTGGCGACCTGGGGGTGGCGCGCCTACGCGATCCCGGTGCTGGTGGTCCTCACCGCGCTCGTGATCGCCGACGCGGTGGTCTCGGCCGGATCCACGGACGAGGACGAGGTGGTCGCGCCCGAGGAGACCACGGAGATCATCGGCTCGCCGCTGTCCGGTGAGGTCCCGCCGAGCGGGGAGCTGCCCGAGGGCGGCCCGTACGTCGAGGCCGGCACCGGCGGGTTCCGGATCGTGCCCGGCGCCACCGGTCTGGTGGGGCGTCCGACGGCCGAGCTGTTCTCCTACACGGTCGAGGTGGAGGAGGGCGTCGACACGGTGGATTTCGGTGGCGACGACGCGGTGGCGCGGTTGGTCGACGCGACCCTGGCCAACCCGAAGAGCTGGACGGCCGACGGCGCGGTGGCCTTCCAGAGGGTGGAGGGCGTCGAGCCGTCGTTCCGGGTCTCCCTGGCCAGCCCCATGACGGTGCGCGAGCACTGTGGCTACGACATCGAGCTCGAGTCGAGCTGCTACAACTCGGTGACCGGCCGGGTGTATCTCAACCTGGCGCGCTGGGTGCGCGGGGCGCAGTCGTTCCAGGGCGACATCGGTTCGTACCGGCAGTATGTGGTCAACCACGAGGTCGGCCACGCGGTCGGCTTCCCGGCGCACGAGCCGTGTCCGGAGGACGGCGCGCTGGCCCCGGTGATGATGCAGCAGACGTTCGGGGTGAACAACAGCGAGATCCACCGGCTGGATCCGGAGGGCGTGGTGCCGGATGACGGGGCCACCTGCCGGTTCAACGCCTGGCCGTTCCCCGCTGGGGCGCCGGTGGCGGGCGAAGGGAGATGACCGGGATGAGAGATCTCGCCGGGCGGGGGCTGCCGCCGTTGGTGGAGCCCGTCGCCGCACTCGACGCGGACGAGCGGGCCCTGTACTCGCGGCACCTGCTGCTGGATGCGATCGGTGAGGTGGGCCAGCGCCGGCTGCGCGGTGCGTCGGTGTTCGTCGTCGGTGCGGGCGGGCTGGGCGCGCCGGTGTTATTGTACCTCGCCGCGGCGGGGGTCGGACGGATCACGGTGGTCGACGACGACGAGGTGGACCTCGGCAATCTGCACCGGCAGGTGATCCACTCCGTCTCGGGCGTCGGCATGCCGAAGGTCGAGTCGGCCCGGGAGCGGTTGGCCGGGTTGGCCCCGGGGGTCCGGGTCGACGCGGTGCACGAGCGGCTCGACGCGCTGAACATCATGCCGATGCTCCGGGGCCACGATCTGGTGATCGACGGCAGCGACAATTTCGCGACCCGTTACCTCGTCTCGGATGCCTGTGAGATCGCGGGGATACCGTTGATCTGGGGGACGATCGACCGTTTCCGCGCGCAGTTGGCGGTGTTCTGGTCGCGGCCGCCCGCGCCGGCCGAACCGGTCTCGCTGCGTGACCTCTACCCGTCCCCGCCGCCGCCCGGCTCGGTGCCCAGCTGCGCCGAGGCCGGGGTGATCGGCGCGCTGCCCGGGACGGTGGGGTCGATGATGGCCATGGAGGCCGTCAAGCTCATCACCGGCGCCGGCCGTCCGCTGCTGGGCCGGCTCGTGTTGATGGATCTGCTCGAGTCGACCAACCGGACCGTGACGATCCGCCCCGACCCCACGCGGGAGCCGGTCACGGAGCTGCCCGACGGCTCCGATGCCGCCGCGTGCGAGGTCCCGTCCCCCGAGCTCGCGGCGGTCCCGACCGTGACCGCCACAGAACTAGCCGCGGAACTCGGGGCCGAACTCGGGGCCGACCGGCCCGTCCCGGTGGCGCCGGTGCTGGTCGACGTGCGTGGCGCGGGGGAGCGCTCGATCGCCCGGATCGACCCGTCGGTGTGGGTGCCGCTCGACACCGTCGCCGAGGACGCGGCCGATCCGACCGGGGTTCTGGGCCGGGCCGCCGAGCAGGGCTCGTTGGTCATCTACTGCAAGTCGGGGATGCGCTCCGCGCAGGCCGCGGCCACGCTGATGGCGGCCGGCTTCGCCGGCGTGCGCTCCCTGGAGGGCGGGATCGAGGCGTGGACACGCGATGTCGACCCGTCCCTGCCCGGGTATTGACGGACGGGGTGGGTACGGTGGTCGGCGTGAACGACGTGAGCCCGCCCGAGCACGTCCGTGGCGCTTTCGGCGCGACGGACGGCGCAGCCGTGCCCGTCGTGGCCGGGTCCGGCAGCGGGTGGCTCGTGTCGGCGCCGGGCGGTGCGGTCGTGCTCCGTCCCGTCGCGGACACCGCACTGGCCAACTGGTCGGCCCGGGTGCGCGAGCAGCTGGACGTCACGGGGCTGCGGGTGGCCCTGCCGGTGCGTTCGAGCGACGGACGGCATGTGGTGAGCGGCTGGCGGGCGGACCGGGCGGTCTCCGGCCGGCCCGAGGCCCGCGCGGACGAGACCATCGCCTGGTCGCTGCGTGTCAACGCCGCGCTGGCCGACGTCGAGCGTCCCCGCGTGGTGCGCCGGCCGTCGACCCGCCCGTGGGTCGAGACCGACCTGTTCGGCTTCGCCGAGGCCGCCGCGTGGGACGGGGATCCGGAACGCGACCTCGCCCCCGGCATGGAGGACCGCGGCACCCCGTTCGCTACCCACCGGGCGGCCGCGCTGCTCGGCGCCAAGGGGCTCATCCGGCACCGCCGCCCCGTCGACATAATGGGCACCGGTCTCGTGCACGGCGACCTGGCCCGTGGGCTGCTGTTCGACGCCTCGGCCGAGCCCGCGCTGACCGAGATCGTCCCGTATGTGCGGCCCGCGTCGTGGTCCGCGGCGCTCGTCGCGGTGGACCACCTGTCGTGGCAGACCGTCGATCCCGGTGTGCTCCTGAGGTGGGGGCATCTCGCGGAGTGGCCGCAGATGGTGCTCCGCGCCGCGGTGTTCCGACTGGCCGTCCACGCCCTCCACCCGGGCTCGCGCCCCGCCGCCATGGACGGGTTGCAGTCGATGGCCCGGCAGGTCGGCGAGTTCGTCGGTGACGCCGCCTGATGTCCGCTGAACCGCGGGACACGCGGCGGCGGTCCCGGGCGGTGGCCACTCCCGTCCTGGCCCTCATCGGGGTCGTCTTCGTCTCGCTCAACCTGCGCACCGCCGTCACCTCCCTGAGCCCGTTGCTCGGCGTGATCGACGCCGAGATCGGGCTCGGTGCCGTGGGGATGGGCCTGCTCGGAATGATCCCCACCGCGATGTTCGCGGTGTGGGGGGTGCTCACCCCGCTCGTCCTGCGCCGGATGGGGCTGGAGGCGGTGACCGTCGTGGCGATGGCCGCGGCGGCGATCGGCCAGGTGGTCCGTGCCGTCGCCCAGGACCCCTGGGTGATGGGTGCCGGCTCGATCATCGCCCTGGCCGGCATGGGGATCGGCAACGTGGTGGCGCCGCCGCTGGTCAAGAAGTACTTCCCGCGGCACGTCGCGCTGGTGAGCATGGCCTACATCACGGGCCTGCAGCTCGGCACCGTCGTGCCCGCCCTCGTCGCCGTCCCCGTGGAGGAGGCCGCCGGATGGCGGGTCTCGATCGGCTGGTGGGCCGTGTTGGCGGTGGTCGCCGCGGTCCCGTGGGTGATCGAGCTCCTGAGGCCGGGGACCCCCGTGCTCACCCCCGCCGGCTCGGACGCTGCTTCCGCCGACCCGGCCACCGGTGCCGCCTCGCCGCCGCAGCGCATCCGACCGTGGCGTTCACCCGTCGGTGTGGCACTGGCGCTGTTCTTCGGCGCCAACTCCCTGAGCACGTACGCCTTCTTCACCTGGCTGCCCGCGGTGGCCGAATCCATCGGGATGTCGCGTGCCGAGGGGGGCCTCGCGCTCGCCGTGTACTCGGCCATCGGTCTGATCGCCGCGCTGGTCGTGCCCTGGGTGGCGGGGCGCTTCGAGGATCCGTACGCCGTCGTCGTCGTCTCCGTCGTGGCCTACCTGGCCGGCTTCGCCGGCCTGCTCTGGGCGCCCGGCGCCGCACCGTGGCTGTGGATCTGCCTGCTCGGCGTCGGGCCCAGCACCTTCCCGCTGTGCCTGACCCTCATCAACCTTCGCACCCGCACCGAGGCCGGGTCGGCCGCGCTCTCCGGTTTCGCGCAGGGCGTCGGCTACACGGCGGCATCTCTGGGGCCGATCGTGTTCGGGATACTGCTCGACGGGCCCGGGCTCGCGGCCGGTCTCGGGTTCCTCACCGTGGTGATCGCGGTGATGACCGTGGTCTCGCGCACCGCCTGCCGGCCGATCATGCTCGAGGACACGCTGCGCTGACCTGCACCGGCGCCGCGGGCCCGGACCGTCGGCCGCGGGGGTGTCGGAGCCGTGTGGTGTCATCGAGCCGTGACCGACCCCGCCACCAGCCCCCACGCCACGTCGAGCCCACTGCCGGGCATCGGCGCGGCCCCGCGTTCCTGGCCCGCCGAGCTCGCGGAGCTGATCGGACGTCACTGGTCCGCGCCGGGGGCGGGGCGGGATCGCGTGGTCGTACGCGGAGGGCCCGGCAGCGGCAAGACCTCGCTGATCGTGGACGTGGTGCGCGCGGCGGTCGCCGGCGGGGTCGGGCTCGACGGGGTGCTAGTGCTCACCGGATCCGCCCGCGCGGCCGCCGCGGTGCTCGACGAGAGCACACAGGGGCTCCCGGCCGACCGGGTCGTGGGCACCGACGCCCCGGTCCGGACGGTGCACTCGCTGGCCCACGCCGTGGTGCGCCTGGCCGCGGCGAGGAAGGGCGCACCCCCGCCCCGCCTGCGCACGGGTGCCGAGCACGACGCGGTGATCCGCGAGACCCTGCTCGGCGAGCTGTCGGACGGCGCACACCACTGGCCGGAGCAGATACGCCCGGCGCTGTCCACGGTGGGGTTCGCCCGCGAGCTGCGGGACCTGCTCCTGCGGTCCCTCGAGCGGGGCATCGGTCCGCGTGAGCTCGCCCGTCTCGGCCGCAGCGCCGGGCGACCGGCATGGGTCGCCGCGGCCGGGTTCTTCCGCCGCCACGAGGAGCAGATGGCGCTGCGTTCCGGTGTCCGCGGCGGCGAGTCCGACCTGCCGGAGGCGCTCAACGCGGCCGAACTCGTGGGCGCCGCCCTGGACGCGCTCACGGCCGACCCCGACCTGCGGGATCTGTTCCGGTCGCGGCGTCTGGTGGCGGTCGACGACGCGCACCACCTGGACCCGCTGGCCGCGGAGTTCGTCGCCACGATCGGCGGCGGCGCGGACGTGCTCCTCGTGGCCGAGGACGGGGACCAGTCGGTGTTCCGGTTCCGGGGGGCCGACGGCGGGCTGGCCCGCGCGGTGATCGACCAGGGCGGTCGCTCGGTCGACCTGGTCGCCGGGCACCGCATGCGTCCCGCGCCGGCCGCCGTCGCCGCCCGTGTGGCCTCCCGTCTGCCCGGGGCGTCCCGGCACCGGCCGCGCGAGCACCATGTCGCCGCGCCGGGTGCGGGGACCGCGGACGGGGCGGGGCAGGTGGAGGTCGCCGTCGCCGGTTCGGCCGCCGCCGAGGCGGCCGTCGTCGCCGACTTCCTCCGCTGTCGGCACGTCCTGGACGGGGTCGACTACGCGGACATGGCGGTCGTCACGAGATCCCTGCCGCGGGTGTCCGACGCCCTCCTCGCGGCCTTCGACTCAGCCGGGGTGCCGGTGGTCGACGCGGGGGCCGAACTCCCGCCCGCACACGATCCGGTGGTCGCGGCGTTGCTGCTGCTCCTGCGCTCCGTCGTGGAGGGCGAGGACCTCACTGACGAGGCGCGGATCCTCACCCTGCTCGCGGGACCGATCGGCCGGGCCGACGCCGTGGCGATGCGGCGGCTGCGGAGGGGGATCCGCCGCTCGGGCATCGGCGGCGTCGAGCCGAGCGCCACGACGCTGCGCCGGCTCGTCCTCGCCGACGAGGACCAGCTCCCCGAGGGGCTGACGGTGGTCGAGCTCGCGCCGGTCACCCGGATCCGGCACGCCCGTGCGGCGGTCCTGGCCCAGGTGCGTGCCGGCGGCACGGCCGAGGAGGTGCTCTGGGCGGCGTGGTCGTCCGCTCGGCTGGAACGTCGACTGGTGCGACAGGCGTTGGCCGCCGACGCGTGGTCCCGGTCCGCGGACCGCTCCCTGGACGCGGTCGTGTCGCTGTTCGACCACGCGGCGGACTTCGTCGACCGCGTCCCCGGCGGATCCGTCACGCTGTTCTGCGACATCGTCTCCGGGGCCGATCTCCCCGCGCCGCGACGAGCCGACACCAGGGGCCGGACCGGCGCGGTCAGCATCCTGTCCGCACACGCGGCGGTGGGGAGGCAGTGGCGCTCGGTCGCGGTGTGCGGCGTCCAGGACGGTGTCTGGCCCGCCCCCCGCCGCCGGTCCGGCCTGCTCGGGGTGGACGAGCTGGTGGACCTCACCGAGCTCGCCGGTGACGGGCCGCTGCCCTCGGAGGCGGAGCGGGCCGTGTCCTCCTCCGCTGCGCGGTCGGCCGAGGAACGCCGGCTGTTCTACGTCGCCTGTTCGCGGGCGCGGGAGCACCTCCTCATCACCGCCGTCGAGTCGCCGGACGAGGGTGATGTCGCACCGTCCCGCTTCGTCGACGAGGTGGCGGACCTCGCCACCGTCGCCCACCCCACCGGCGCTGTCGGGCGCCCGCCGGTCCCGGCCCGCCACGCACCCACCGTGTTCACCCTCCCGCACCTGGCCGTCGACCTGCGGGCGGCGCTGCTCGAGAAGTCCACGGAGCCCGCCGACGCCACCCACGCCGCGGCCCTGCTGGCGGGCCTGCGGGACGCCGGGGTGGCGGAGGCCGATCCCCGCACCTGGTTCGGGGCCACCGAGCCGTCCACCACCACACCCGCGTTCGCCGCCGCCGAGGGCGAGACGATCGCGGTGCTCTCGCCGTCGGGTTTCGGGGCACTGGAGGAGTGCCCGCTGCGCTGGTTCCTCCAGAAGGTCAAGGGCGACTCCGCCGATGCGGGGTCGGCCGCGGCGCTCCTGCGCGGCTCGGCGGTGCACGCCCTGACCCAGGCGGTCGAGGGCGGCGTGCCCGAGGACACGATCCGTGCCGTCGTCCACCGCCGCGCCGAGGCACTGACGCTCGCCCGCGGCTGGTTCGCGCAGCGCGGAGCGGAGTCGATGGTCGAGATGGCCGAGACGTTCCGCCGCTGGCGTGGGGCCACGCGCGGCGAGTACACCACCGTCGGGGTGGAGGAGCCGTTCGAGTTCGACGTCCCCGGCGATGTGCGGGTCCGTGGCCGGATCGACCGGCTCGAGGCCACCGCTGCAGGGCAGGTCGTCCCCGTCGACATCAAGACGGGACGCTCCGCCGTGACCCGGGCGGAGGCGGCCGTGCACCCGCAGCTCGCCCTGTACCAGCTGGCCGTGGCGCGCGGCGCCGTCACCTCGGCCGGCGACCGCGGGCCCGGCGGGGGACTGCTGTTGTACGTCGCGGGCAGGGAGGGCAGACCGCCCACGGAGCGGGTCCAGGACCCACTCGGTACCGAGGCCGCCGACGCACTCACGGGCAGGATCGTGGAGGCCGGCCGCTCCACCGTCGGCCCGGAGTACACAGCCCGGGTGGGCGCCTGGTGTGAACACTGCGACGTGCGGTCGAGCTGTCCGGCGCAGCCACAGGGAGAGCAGGTCATCGGATGAACAACACACTCATCACCCCCGACCAGATCGCCGACGCCCTCGGCATCCACCGCCCCACCCCCGAACAGGCCGAGGTGATCGCCGGGCCCTGTGAACCCACACTCGTGCTCGCGGGGGCGGGCGCGGGAAAGACCGAGACCATGGCCGCACGCGTGGTGTGGCTCGTGGCCAACGGATACGCGCGCCCCGGGGAGATCCTGGGGCTGACCTTCACCCGGAAGGCGGCGCAACAGCTGTCGAGGAGGATTCGTCGACGCCTCGAGTCGCTCGCGCGGAGCCCGCTGTGCAGCGGGCCCGGATCCGACCCGGGGATCGCCGAGGCCATCCGCACCGAGGACCCGCAGATCTCCACCTATCACGCGTTCGCCGGCACCCTCCTCGGCTCCTACGGGCTGCTGGTCCCGGTGGAACCGGACTCCCGGCTGCTCACCCCCACCGCGGCGTTCCAGCTGGCACATGACGTGGTGTCGCGGTGGGAGAGCCCGCTGACGACCGGCTCCGGTCCGGCCAGGGTGACCCGTGACGTGCTCGCTCTCGCCGGGCAGCTGTCGGACCACCTGGTCACCACCGACGACCTGCGCGCCCACCCGGACCTGGTCACGACTCTCATCGCCACCCTCCCGCCGGGACCACGCCAGAAGGACACCCCGACGGCCTGGCTCCGGCAGGCCGCGGACGTGCAGGGCCACCGCGACGAGCTCGCCGATCTCGTGGACGCCGTCGCGGCCCGCATGCGTTCGGAATCGGCGCTCGACCACTCCTCGCAGATGGCCCTCGCGGCGACCGTGGCCCGCGACCACCCGGAGGTCGGCCTCGCGGAGCGGCGGACGTTCCGGGTCGTCCTGCTCGACGAATACCAGGACACCGGCCACTCCCAGCGGGTCCTGCTGGCCTCCCTGTTCGGAGGCGCAGCGGACCCGGTGCCGGCCGTGACCGCCGTCGGCGACCCGATGCAGTCCATCTACGGCTGGCGCGGGGCATCGGCCTCCAATCTCGACCGCTTCCGCGAGGACTTCCCCCTCGCCGACGGCACCGGAGCGCACCTGCGTGAACTCACCACCTCCTGGCGCAATCCGCCCCAGGTGCTCGATCTGGCCAACCGGATCACCGAACCCCTGCGGGACCGCCCGGGAGCGATACCGGTGCCCGAGCTGAAGGCCAGGCCGGGCGCCGACCCCGCCGACCTGGTGGTGTCGGTCCACGACACCGCGGAGGACGAACGCGCGTGGCTCGCCGACCAGATCGCCGTGCGGTACCGAGCCGCGATCGACGCCGGTCGGACACCCACCGCGGCGGTGCTGGTGCGCCGCAACGGAGACTCGGCCGCCATCGCCGAGGCGCTCGGTGCGCGGGACATCCCGGTCGAGGTGGTGGGCGTGGGCGGCCTGCTCGACGTGCCCGAGGTGGCCGACGTGGTGGCGTTACTCACCGTGGTCGCCAGGCCCGGCGCCGGCGGGGCCCTTCTCAGACTGCTCACCGGATCCAGGTTCGCGCTCGGGGCCGCGGACCTGGCCGCGCTGGCGCGGCGCGCCTCGGTGCTCTCCCTGCGACGGTCCTCGCCCGCCACCGGCGTGGTGTCCGGCGCCGCTGAACTGGAGGAGATCCTCGACTCGCTGGCCCGTGGCGAGGAGATCGACACGGCCGGGCTGGCCGACGCCCTGTCCGACCCCGGCCCCGGGAGCGGGTACAGCGCCGCCGGAGCCGCACGCATCGACGAGCTCGCCGGGATCGTCGCCGGCCTGCGGGCCCGGGCGTCCGCACCCCCGGCCCGCCTCGTCGCCGCCGCGGAGACGGCGCTCGGACTCGACGCCGAGGTCCGGCTGCGCCAGCGGACCGGTGAGGGCGACGCCCGGGAGCAGCTCGATCAACTGCAGGAGGTGGCCGCGGGTTTCCGGCCGGAGAGCGGAACCGGACTCGACACGTTCCTCGCCTATCTCGACCTGGCCCGCAGCGTCGACGGCGGGCTCGCCCGCGGAGAGGTGGCGTCCGCCCCCGGGCGCGTGCAGATCCTCACCGTCCACTCGGCCAAGGGACTCGAGTGGGAGATCGTCGCCGTGCCCCACCTGTCCACCGGGATATTCCCCTCCGACCAGTCGCCGCAGACCGCGATCCGCACCGCCACCCAGTTGCCCGAACAGCTGCGCGGGGACCGGGAATCCGAGGAGAACCCGGGCGGCGTGCCCGTCCCCCGACTCGACGAGGTCACCGACCGCAAACTGCTCGAGACCGCGCTCACCCGGCACGTCGACCGCGTGCGGCGACGCTCCCTCGACGAGGACCGGAGACTGTACTACGTGGCGGTGACCCGCGCCGAGCACACACTGCTGCTCTCGGCGTCGCACTGGGTGGGCTCGGCCGCCACGCCCCGCGGGCCGTCCGAGTTCCTGGACGTGGCGCTTCAGGCGTGCCGGGAGGAGCAGCCGGTGGGGGAGGTCGACCACGTCGTCGTCACACCCTCGCCCACCAACCCCGCCACCACGGCCCGCATCGAGGCGACCTGGCCCCGTGCGGCGTCCCCGGACCGCCTGGCCACCGCCCGCGCTGTCGAGGACGCGACGCCGGTGGACCCCGAGACCGAGGACGCCCCCGAATCCGGGCCGGCGCGCCGGTGGCACCTGGCGGCGGGCCCGTTGCTGGCGGACGCCCGACGGGCGGCTGCGCTGCGCGACCAGGTGATCCTGCCCCGGCGACTCACAGCCGGCGAGATCGTGGCGATGGCGGCGGACCCGACCGCGTTCGCCGACCGTCTCCGCAGGCCGGTGCCGTACCGTCCCGACAGGTTCGCGCGACGCGGCACCCGGTTCCACGCCTGGCTCGAGCACCGCTTCGGCGCCACCCACCTGCTCGACATCGACGACCTGCCCGGCGCCGGGGACCAGGGCGCCGACGACGGACTCTCGGAGGCCGACTTCACCGCCCTGCAGGAGGCGTTCGAGGCATCCCGGTGGGCGCTGATGACCCCGCACGCCGTCGAGGTGCCGTTCGAGGTGGGACTCGGCGAACACCTGCTACGCGGCCGGATGGACGCGGTGTTCGCCGACGGTGACGGGTGGATCGTCGTGGACTGGAAGACCGGACGCGTCCCGTCCGAACGGGACATGCCCGCCGTCGCCCTCCAGCTCGCCGTCTACCGCTACGCGTGGGCACAGGTGCTGGCCGCGAGACGGGGCGGGCACGTGCCCCCGGACGAGGTGCGGGCCGCGTTCCACTACGTACGGTCGGGCCGGACCGTCGAGCCCACCGACCTCCCCGACGCCGACGAGCTGCTGCGGCTCCTGTCCGACGGGCCGGGACGGTTGTTGTCCGGTGACCGCGGATAGGCGACGATGACGTGTCGGAGAGGACCGGTGCCGGCGCCGGCGCGGGAACGGAGTGAACCATGGTGAGGAAACGCGTACTCGCGTCCCGGTTCCGTGACAGTGATCCGATAGACGAGAGCCCCGACCACGTCCTCGTGGGCGTGGTGAGCATCCCCGAGACCACCGAGAGCCCGTGGCGCCTCATCGGCAAACGCATCCTCATGGCCGTCATCGCGTTGACACTGGCCGCCGTGGTGGTCTACCTCGACCGCGACGGCTACGAGGGGGGCGGGGGAGCCGACGGCAGGCTCACGTTCATCGATGCGCTCTACTACTCGAGCGTCTCCCTGTCCACCACCGGCTACGGGGACATCACCCCGGCGACCCAACAGGCGCGGGTGATCAACACCGTCCTCATCACCCCGCTGCGGCTCCTGTTCCTCATCCTGCTCGTCGGCACCACCCTGTCCGTGCTCACCGAGCAGTCCCGACAGGCATTCAAGATCCAGCGCTGGAGGCGACTCGTGCGAAACCACACCGTCGTGATCGGATACGGCACCAAGGGCCGGTCCTCGGTCGCGGCCATGCTCGCGGACGACATCTCGCCGGAGGAGATCGTCGTCGTCGACACCGATCCCCAGGCGCTCAAGGCCGCGGCCGCCCGCGGGCTCGTCACCGTGCAGGGGTCGGCCACCCGGTCCGACGTCCTCAAACTCGCCGGCGTCAGCCGCGCATCGGCCGTGGTCGTGGCCACCAACACCGACGACACCGCGGTGCTCGTCACCCTCACCGCCCGGGAGCTCGCGCCGAACGCCAAGATCGTCGCGACGGTCCGCGAATCCGACAACAAACACCTGCTCAAGCAGTCCGGCGCGGACTCCGTGGTGGTGTCGGCGGAAACCGCCGGGCGGCTCCTCGGGCTCGCGACCATCACACCGACCGTCGTGGGGATGATGGAGGACCTGCTGACCCCAGACGAGGGCTTCTCCATCGCCGAACGACGCGTAGAGGAATCCGAGGTCGGCGGCTCCCCGCGACACCTGGCCGAACTGGTCCTCGGGGTCGTGCGCAAGGGCCAGCTCATCAAGGTCAACGAGCCGGAGGCCGACGCGCTGGAATCCGGTGACCGGCTCCTCTACATCCGCATGTCCGCCGGCTGACCGGCCCCGCCGCCTACGCTTGTCGTCGACCCCCGGCCCCGGCGAACAGGACCCGACACGATGCCGCTGGACTTCACACTCGACTCCGACCCGGTGCTGTCCGTGGCCGCGCCCGACAGGGCGGCGCCGCTGCGCCGGGACGCCGACAGCCTGTCCGGCGGCTGGGCCGAGGCGAGGATCATGCGCGTCGACCAGCGCAACCGCTTCGCCGTCGAGGCGGCCGGGGACGGACGTCAGCGCATCCTCCTGGAACCGGCGGCGTCGTTCGCGGACGCGCCGCCGGACGACGCCGTCTTCCTCGGCCGGACCGACGCGGGTCGCCACATCTGGGCCGTGACCGTCGACAGTCTGCCGGAGGACCCGGCCGTCTCGACCCTCCGCCGCTGCGGGGCGGACCTCGTGGACGGACACGGCTCGCTCGCCTCGCAGGCCGTCGCGCTGCTCGGATGGCACCGGGACAACGTCCGGGGGCGTGAGCCGCAGCATCACCCGCGGCGCACCGACGCCGGGTGGGCGATCGAGGACGCGTTCCACGGCGGGCCCGAGTACCCGCGCACCGACCCGGCCGTGATCTGCCTGGTCCACGACGGGGGTCGACGGGTCCTGCTCGCCCGGCAGCCGATCTGGCCCGAAGGGATGTACTCGCATGTCGCCGGCTTCGTCGAGGCCGGCGAGTCACTCGAGGGCTGCGTGCGCCGCGAGGTGGAGGAGGAGGTCGGGGTGGTGGTGGACCGGGTCCGGTACCTCGGCAGTCAGCCGTGGCCGTTCCCACGCTCCCTCATGGTGGGCTTCCACGCCATCGGGGACCCGGAGGCGCCGATCATCCTCGAGGACGAGGAGATCAGCGGGGCCCGGTGGTTCGACGTGGAACAGGTGCGGGACGCCCTCGACGGGCGGGGAGAGCTGGTGGTGCCGCAGCCGGTGTCCATCGCGCACGTGATGTTGCGCTCGTGGGTCGCGGCGGTCGATCGCGACGGCGACGCCTGACCGCGGCCCGGATCAGGCACCGTCCCCCGGATCAGGCCCCCGCGAGTGCCTCTAGCTTCCTGCGCACCTCCGAGGCCGACGGGTTGGTGGCGGTGGTCCCGTCCGAGTACAGGGCGGTCGGCACGACGCGGTTGCCGTCGTTGACGCTCTCCACGAAGGCCGCGGCCTCGGCGTCGGACTCCACGTCGATCTCGACGTAGCCGATCCCCTTCTCGTCCAGCAGCTTCTTCAACCGGACGCAGAACGGGCACCACGTGGTGGTGTACAGGGTCAGCGGGTCGGTGGAACCGGGAGTCGTCACATCGCTCATGCCCGGATCCAACGCCCGCGGCCCGGGGAATCATCCCCGGGGGAGGCCGGGGGCGGGATGTCCGACGGGGATGCCACGATGGGGGCGTGAGTGACATGCAGTGGGAAGGCCGGGACGGCGCCCGGACCCCGGGTGACCAGCCGGGGCCACAGGGGGCCGCCGGTCGCGCGGGCACGCGCCCCGGCGGTGCCGGATCCGAGCTCGCCGGTCTCGACCCCCAGCAGCGTCACGCCGTGTTGGCCCCCCGCGGACCCGTCTGCATCCTCGCCGGTGCCGGGACGGGCAAGACCCGGACCATCACCCGGCGCATCGCGCATCTGGTCAACACCGGGCACGTCCGTGGCGACCAGGTGCTGGCGGTGACCTTCACCGCCCGCGCGGCCGGCGAACTCCGGATGCGGCTGGCGGGGCTCGGCGTCGCGGACGCCGGGACGGGCCCCGTCCAGGCCCGGACCTTCCACTCGGCCGCACTGCGGAACCTGTCCTACTTCTGGCCGCGGGTCTACGGCGAGGAGCCGTGGCAACTGCTCGACGGGCAGTTCCGGGCCGTCGCCCAGGCCGTCCGCCGTGTGGGCCTGGACCCCGGCACGGAGACCATCCGGGACGTCCTCACCGAGATCGGCTGGGCAAAATCCAGCCTGCTCACCCCGGACACGTACGCCGAACAGGCCCTCGCACTGGGCCGGGACCTGCCCGTCCCCGCACCCGAGGTGGCGCGCGCGTTCCGGGCGTATGAGGACCTCAAGGTCTCCGGCCCGGTCCGCATGCTGGACTTCGACGATCTGCTGGGACACATGGCCGATCTGCTTGAGGACGTGCCGGCCATCGCCGAGGAGTTCCGGGACCGCTATCGCTGCTTCGTGGTGGACGAGTTCCAGGACGTCACGCCGGCCCAGCAGCGTCTGCTCTCCGCGTGGCTGGGCCGGCGGGACGACCTCACGGTGGTGGGGGACGTCAACCAGACCATCTACTCGTTCGCCGGCGCCGAACCCGACTTCCTGCTGGGATTCGCCGACAGGTACCCGGGCGCCACCGTGGTGCGGCTCGAGTCCGACTACCGGTCGACCCCGCAGGTCGTGGAGCTGGCCAACGCCGTGATCGGCGCCGGCGCCGGACGGTTCCGCAGCGCCGGCCTCACGCTCACAGGCATGCGGGCGCCGGGACCCGAGCCGAGCCTCGACGAGTACCCCGACGAGGACACGGAGGCCGAGGCCGTCGCCGGGGCCGTCGCCGATCTCGTGCACGGTGGCCTGGACCCGGCGGAGATCGCGGTCCTGTACCGCGTCAACGCCCAGTCCGAACGCATCGAGGCGGCGCTCGACCAGGTGGGCATCGGATACCGGCTCAAGGGCGGGGAGGGCTTCTTCGAGCGGCCCGTGATCCGGCGCGCCATGTCGACGATCGACAGGCTGGTCGACGGATCGGACGAGGAGGCGGCACAGGCCAACGCCCGGCTCGCCGCGCCCACCGACGTCGTGGCCGCCATCAGGCAGGCCCTCGAGCCCCTCGGCTTGACCGCGGCCGAACCGTCGGGCGCCCAGGCCCGGGAGACCTGGAACTCGCTCAACGCACTCGTCGGGCTCGCCGAGGAGATCGCCACCACCGAGACCCGCCCGGGGCTGCTGCCGGTGGTGGCCGGACTGCGGGAACGGGCCGCGGCCCGTCACGCCCCGGACGAACGCGGCGTCACGCTGGCCTCGTTCCACGCGGCCAAGGGACTGGAGTGGGACGCGGTGTTCCTCATCGGGGTCCACGAGGGCAGCCTGCCCATCAGCCACGCGATCAACGCCGGACCGGACGCCATCGAAGAGGAACGTCGACTGTTGTACGTCGGCATCACCCGTGCCCGCGAACACCTGGCACTGTCCTGGAGTCGCAGCCGCCGGGCCGGTGGCCGGGCGACACGGCGACCGAGCCGCTTCCTCGACCCGGTGCGGCCCGCCGGGGTGCCGGCCGCCCCGCGCCGCGGCCCCGCCTCGTCGGAGAAGGGACGGTGTCGCGGCTGCGGAGAGAAGCTGACCGGCCCCCTGCACCGGTCGCTGGGACTGTGCCCAGAGTGCTCGATCGACGTGGACACCGGCTTGTTCGAGCGGCTGCGCGACTGGCGGAAGGAGACGTCGGAGCGCATCGGCAAGCCCGCCTACACGGTGTTCACCAACGACACGCTCGCGCAGATCGCCCGCGAGCGCCCCACCGACACCCGCGCGCTCGGCCGGATCGGCGGGATCGGGGCCCACAAACTGGGCGAGTACGGCGACGACGTGCTGCGGCTGATCCGCGAGGGCTGACACCCGGCCCGCGGCCCGGGGACCGGCGGGGCCGGCTCAGTCCTCGTCGGCGAAGATCTCGGGCATCCAGTGCTGCACGATCTGCCGGTACGGTGCCGTGGCCTCCAGCTGGCAGAGCATGCCCACCGAACCCGACAGGACCCGGTGGATCAGCGCGTACTCGCGCGGCAGCGTGAACGAGCGGGAGGTACGGAACTCCCGCCCCGAGAAATCCCCGTAGACGGCGAGGATGCCCTGCATCCACGCGCGGTCGAAATGAAAACTCGGTTCGCGCATCGGCTCGATGAACGGGCCCAGGAACGCCAGTGCATCCGCGGGCTCCAACCCGCCCCGGCCCACATAACCAGCCCGGGTCATCAGCCTCACCAGCTCGTCGCCCCGGTTCTGGAGGGCGAGCCGCATCATGGAGGTCAGTGTCGGCGGGAACCCGTCCGGCAGATCGATGGAGGCGCCGAAGTCCAGCACCACCATCCGGCCGTCATCGTCCAGCAGGAAGTTCCCCGGGTGCGGATCGCCGTGCATCATCCCCACCCGGGTCGGGGAACTGAACTGGAACTCCGCGAGCAGCTCGGCCGCCCGGTCCCGCTCCTCCTGCGCGGCATCCGCGGCGACCCTGCTCAGCGCGCGGCCGTCCGCCCACTCGGTGACCAGCACCTTGGGGGAGGACGCCAGCACCGAGGGGACCCGGATCTTCGGATCGTCGGTGAAGGCGGCGGCGAACACGCGCTGGGTATCGGCCTCGTGCCGGTAGTCCAGCTCGGAGACCGCCGAGTCGTACAGCTCGTCGATCACGCCCTTGACGTCCGTGCCGGGGTTGAGCGGCCGGAGCAGCGGAGCCAGGCGGCGAAGCTGCCGCAGGTCGGAACGCAGTGCCTCGTCGGCGCCCGGGTACTGGACCTTGACGGCCACCTCGCGACCGTCGGACCAGACGGCGCGGTGGACCTGGCCGATCGAGGCGGCCGCGGCGGCCTCCCCGTCGAACTTTGCGAACCGCTCCCGCCACCGCAGGCCGAGCTGGGTGTCCAGGACCTTCTCGACGTCCTTCTCCGGCAGCGGCGGGGCCTCGGCCTGGAGTTTGGTGAGCGCCTCGCGGAACGGCTCCGCGTACCTGTCGGGCATCCCGGCCTCGAACACGCTCAGGGCCTGCCCCACCTTCATCGCGCCGCCCTTGAGCTCACCCAGGACGGCGAACATCTGCTCGGCCGCCCGGTCCGCGAGCTCCTCGGTCAGGTCGCCCTCGCCACGCCCCAGAGCGCGACGGCCGAGCGAACCGGCGGCGCGGCCCGCGAGCCCCAGAGGGAGCCCGGCCAGTCGGGCTGCTCGTCGGGATGAGGTACGGGGGAGATCGGACACGCCCCAATCATGACAGAGGCGGCTCCGGTGACGACGCTCCACAGTCACAGCCTGGGACGACCGGCCACTCGAGGCGCCGCCACAGCCCTTCCGCGGGATTGATCTCCACGGTCGCCCCGACCGTCTGGAGCGGGGCGCCGCTCTGCCGGCTGGCGCCGACCTCGGCCAGCACCAGCGCGGTGGCGGCGGTGACGGCGGGGACCCCGGCCTCGGGGGAGTGGTCGACGAGCTGGGCCGCCACGAACGGCCACCGTGGATCGCGCTGCGCCCGGAACAGGTCGGCGCACCGCAGGCACGCGGTGGCGCCGGGCACCACGGTCGGGCCCACCACCACGCGACCGTCGCGGCAGTGCACGTGCAGGTGCGGTTGCCCCGTCCGGGTGAGCGCCGCGGCCACGACGGGGTCCACCGCGACGGTGTCGGTGAGGATCACCAGATCGGGGCTGAAGCCGCGGCGCAGCCACGGCGGCCGGTCGACGTCCAACATCAGTCCCGGGCTGGCGGCGGTAGTGACCCTGCAGCCGTTGACGGACAGCGGACCGCGCAGGGCCTCCGAGATCTGCCCCGAACCCTGGACGTGCACCCGCCGAATCGGTGCCGGTCGGGGCCCACCCCCGCGGCGGTCGCCACCGGCGGCGACGGGGCGCGAGGCCCCGGAAATCCCCGCGGTGCGCTCGTGCCTGCCGACACCGTGCAGCCGGACGTGGCCGAGATCGGCCAGCCGGATGAGAATCCGGGCCACGTCCGCCATGTCGTCGTCGTCGACCCCGGCGCGGGCGGCCGCGGACCCGAGCGTGGCCCCGTCCTCCAACCCGGTGAGCAGGTCGGCCAGCCCCTCGGGCCCGCAGCCGCGCGGGGCGGTCACCACCACCGCCCGGTCGGGGGCCAGTCCCACCTGCACGGTCTGCTCGTCGCGGATCACCACCACGGTGCCGGGGCGAAGGCGCGCACGGACGGGTGCCGCCTGACGCGGCGGTGCAGGTGTGGAGGTCATGGAGCACATCGTGGCACGCGGAGTCGACCGCGAGCCCCCGGCCGAGTCGGGTTATCCACAGGCCCCGGTTGCGGTCGCGGCCTGTGGATGACGGCCTCTCTCGAGGTGGTCTACGGTGGTCGCCGTGCCGCCCGTACCCCCTGCCCGAACCGGGCTGCCCACCAGCCCCGACGATCCCCGGATCGACGTGCGCCGCTCACGTCGCCGCACACGGACGGTGTCGGCGCGGGTGGAGGGCGAGACCGTGGTGGTGCTCATGCCGGCCGGTCTGCCGGGGGCCGAGGAGCGGCGGATCATCTCCGAGATGCTGGTCAGACTCGCCCGCTCCCGAGGACGCCGCGGGGCCCGGTCCTCCGATGCGGCGCTCGTGGAGCGCGCGCGGGCGCTGTCGCGTCAGTGGCTCGGCGGACGGGCGGTGCCGGAGTCGGTGCGGTGGGTGCCGGCCATGACCACGCGCTGGGCGTCATGTTCGCAGGGGTCTCGGGAGATCCGGATCAGCGAGTCGTTGCGGGACGTCCCCGCCTACGTCCTGGACTACGTGCTGGTGCACGAGCTGGCGCACCTGGTGGTCCCGGGAGGGCATCCGCCGGAGTTCTGGGAGCTGGTGCGGGCCTTCCCGCGAACCGAGCGGGCGATGGGCTATCTCGAGGCGTACTCGCGGGTGCTGCGATCCGGCGCGTCCGAGGGCGTGGGAGATCTCGTCGACGACGGCACGGGATAGTCGCCGACGCCCCGGGACGGCACCTCTCAGGTCTCGTCCTGCGGCTCGTCGGAGGCACCGCCACCGGATTCGCGCAGGAACTTCTCGATCTCGTCCACGCCGCCGGAATCGCCGGACTCGTCGAGCAGACGGTCGATCACGGCAGCCGGATTCTCGAGGTCCTCACCCACGGGCAGCAGGTCGGGGTGCTGCCACAGTCCGTCGCGACGCTCGGTGCCCACGGCCTCGCCCACGCGGCGCCACAGTTCGGAGGCCTCGCGGGCCTTCCGCGGCCGCAGCTCGAGCCCCACGAGGGAGGAGAAGGCCTGCTCGGCGGCACCGCCGGTGGCCCGGCGGCGCAGCCACATCTCGCGCAGCTTGTCGGCGCTGGGCAGGCGGTCGCCCACGGCGGCGGTGACCACCGCGTCCACCCAGCCCTCGACGAGCGCCAGCAGGGTTTCCAGACGGCCGAGGGCGGCCTCGTTGACGTTGGTGACCTTGGGGCCGATCGCGCCGGCGCCGCCGGCGAGCATCTCCTGCAGCTTGGCCGGGTCCTGCAGCACGGACGGGTCGAGCCCGGCGGCCAGATCGTCGAGACCGGAGGTGTCCACACGGATGCCGCGCGCGTACTCGTCGACCGTGGCCAGGAACCGTGCGTGCAGCCAGGGGGCGCCGGCGAACAGTCGCAGGTGGGCGGCCTCGCGGGCGGCGAGGAACACCACGACCTCCTGCCGGGGCAGTTCGAGCTCGTCGGCGAACGCGTCGATCGCGGTCGGGCAGAGCGCGGCCACGCCGTCGTCACCGAACGGGATGCCCACCTCGGAGGAGAACAACACGGCCGGGGCGAGCTTGCCCAGGCCCTGACCCAGCTGGATGCCGAAGCCCATGCCGCCCATCTGGTCGAGCATGCCCAGCAGCGGCCCCGCGATCTGCCTGGCCTCCTCGGGCATGGCGCCCCTGGTGGCGGAGTTCATCTGCTCGGCCACGGGGGTGCACACCTTCTCCCAGGTGGGCAGGGACTGCTCGACCCACTGCTGGGGGGTCCACACCTCGGTGCGGTGCACACCGGTGGGGAACACGGTGGTGTCGTCCAGCCACAGTTCCGCGAGCCGGACCGATTCCTCGGCGGCCGTGCGGTTGGCGTCGGTGACCACGGGCGTGCGGCCGAGCGCCTGCAGCGCGACGGTGCGGGCCAGCTGGTAGTTGACCGGGCCGGAGCTGCCGGGGCCGGACATCGCCGAGCCCATGTTGCCGAGCATCTGCCCGAACTGGGAGATCATCTTGCCGAGGTCGCCGAACTGCGAGGGGTCGAAACCGCCGGGACCGCCCGGGTTGCTGTCCCGGTCGTCGTCGCGTCCGTCGTCGTCGGAGGCGGAGAAACCGAAGGGCTGGTTCATGCCACAACGGTACAGCGTGCAGGGGTACGGGGTCCGGCCGTGACGCGGTCCGGCGGGTCAGCGGTCTACCCTGACTGGCGTGAGTCGCCGCCTGTTCACCCTGTTCGCCGCGTTGGTTCCCGCGGTGCTGCTGCTCGTCCTCGCGACGTCTGCCACCGTTCCGTTGGTCTCGATGGGCCCCGGGCCCACCTACGACACGTTCGGTGAGGCGGAGGTGGAGGCCGAGGACGGCGGGGTCGAGGAGGTGCCCGTCATCGAGGTCTCCGGTCGTGAGGCCGACGAGACCACCGGGTCGTTGCGGATGACGACCGTCGCGGTGCGGGACCGGTTGACGCTGGCCGACGCGATGCGGTTCTGGCTCGACCCGGCGCAGGTGGTGGTGCCGCGTGACCAGGTGTTCCCACCGGATCGGTCGCGCGAGGAGGTCCGCGAGTCCAACGTCGCGGAGATGGTCGGGTCGGAGAACAGCGCGGAGGCGGCCGCCTACCGTTACCTCGGTATCCCCATGCAGCCGCGGGTCGAGGGGGTAGATCCGTCGGGGCCGGCGGCGGGCCTTCTGGAGCCGGGCGACATCATCCTGGCGGTCGACGGGGTGCGGGTGGCCGACACCACCGAGGTGGTGGACGAGGTCAGTGCGCACCGTCCCGGCGACGAGGTGCGGGTGGAGTACCTGCGCGACGGACAGGAGGCGACGACGACGGCGACGTTGGCCTCCTCCGGTCCAGAAGGCGACCCCGACCAGGGCCGCCTGGGCGTCATCGTGGGGGACACGCCGGCGGACGGGACGGATGTGACGATCTCGGTGGCACCGGATGTCGGGGGCCCCTCGGCCGGGCTCATCCTGGCGATCGCGATCGTGGACAGGCTCTCGCCTGGCGAGGCCACCGGCGGTGCGGACGTGGCCGGCTCGGGCACCATCCAGCCGGACGGCACGGTCGGATCGATCGGTGGCATCCGGCACAAGATCCGCGCCGCACACGAGGTCGGGGCCACCGAGTTCCTGGTGCCGGCCGGCAACTGTGCGGAGGCTGTGCAGAACCCCCCGGACGGAATCAGGCTCATCGAGGTCTCCACGCTCACGGGAGCACTTGAGGCGCTGGAGACGGCGGCGTCCGGTGGAGAGCCACCGACCTGCGGCTGAGGCGCGGCTTTTCCGTAAGGTGGGGTCCACGAGCATGTCCGCCTCAGCAGTCCAGGAGCAACACCTGTGTCCGTCCGCCCACCCGGCAACCCGACCGGACGGCCCGTCGCGATCTCGCGCCGCGGCCGCGCCATCGCCGTCGCCGTCGTCGTCCTCATCATCCTCATCCAGGTCCTTCCCCGGCTGAACACCGCCTACACGGACTGGTTGTGGTTCGGCAGTGTCGACGCCACCAGTGTCTTCCGGACCGAGCTGCTCACGCGGCTCGGTCTTTTCGTGCTGGTGGGGCTGCTGACCGGCATCGCGGTGTCGGCGGGGGCGGTGTTGGCGTACCGCTTCCGTCCGGTGTTCCTCGCGCAGGCCGGGCTGCCGGACGCGGTGGCCCGCTACCGTGCCGCGATGGGGGGCTCGCCGGCCAAGACCCTCATCTGGATCCCGATCGTGTTGGGCGTCCTCGCCGGCTCGATCGCGCAGACGGGGTGGCAGACGGTGCTGGCGTTCTTCAACGCCACGCCGTTCGGTCGGACGGATCCGCAGTTCGGGTTGGACATCTCCTTCTACGCGTTCCAGCTGCCCATGTGGCGCGCGGTCGTCACCTGGGTGATGGTCGCGGTGGTGCTGGCGTTCCTGGCCAACCTGGTCACCCACTACCTCGTGGGCGGGCTCCGGCCCGGAGCGCGTGAGGGCGCCCTGACGCGCGCGGCCCGCATCCAGCTGGTCACGCTGGCCGGCATCTTCGTCCTGGCCAAGGCCGCCGCCTACTGGCTCGACAGGTACGAGTTGCTGTTCCGCGAGAACGCCACGTTCACCGGTGCCAGCTACACGGACGTCAACGCGTTGATGCCGGCCAAGATCTTCATGTTCGCCGTGGCACTGGTCTGTGCGATCGCCTTCTTCTCGGCGATCGTCATCAAGGATCTGCGCATTCCGGCGCTGGCGACCGTGCTGCTGCTGTTCTCGGCACTCGTGGTGGGTTCGGCGTGGCCGCTGGCCGTGGAGCAGTTCTCGGTCAACCCCAACCGCGCCGAGAAGGAGCGCGAGTACATCGCCCGCAACATCGAGGCGACCAGGGCCGCGTACGACATCGGTGACGACCGGGTCACCTACATCGAGAACTGGGGTGCGCCCAGTCCGAACCCGCGCCAGGCGGCCTCGGACACCACCACGTTGTCGAACGTGCGGATCCTGGACCCCAACGTCCTGTCACCCACGTTCACGCAGATGCAGCAGCTGCGGAACTTCTACGGTTTCCCGGAGACCCTGAGCCTGGACCGGTACACGATCGACGGGGAGATGCAGGACTTCCTGGTGGCGGCCCGTGAGCTCGACCCGTCGGCGCTGCAGGCCAACCAGCGGGACTGGATCAACCGCCACACCGTGTACACGCACGGGAACGGTTTCGTGGCCGCGCCCGCCAACCGGGTCAACGAGATCGCGGATGACGCGGGTTCGGACCGTGGCGGCCTGCCCAACTTCCAGGTCTCGGACCTGGACACGATCAACAACGACCAGGAGATGATGATCCCGGTCACGCAGCCGCGGATCTACTTCGGTGAACTCATCGCGCAGTCGGATCCGGATTACGCGATCGTCGGGGACAACGGCGAGGGCCCGCGCGAGTACGACACGGACACCACGCAGTACACCTACACCGGTTCCGGTGGCGTGCCGATCGGTGGCTGGATCAACCGCACGGCGTACGCACTGAAGTTCGCCGAGCGGAACATCCTGCTGTCGGGCCTGATCAACGACAATTCGAAGATCATCTACGACCGCGATCCCCGGGACCGTGTGCAGAAGGTCGCTCCGTGGCTCACCACGGACACCACCACCTACCCGGCCGTGATCGACGGGCGCATCAAGTGGATCGTCGACGGCTACACCACGCTCAAGACCTACCCCTACGCCGAGCTCAGCTCGCTGGAGGCGATGACCGCGGACTCGACCGACGAGCTCGGCGGTCGGGTGCAGGTGGACGAGGAGGTCTCCTACATCCGGAATTCGGTCAAGGCCACCGTCGACGCGTACGACGGCACCGTGGACCTGTACGCGTTCGACGAGTCCGATCCGGTGCTGCAGACGTGGATGAAGGCGATGCCCGGCATCGTGCAGCCCGAGTCGGAGATCTCCGAGGAGCTTCGCGACCACTTCCGGTACCCGGAGGACCTGTTCAAGGTGCAGCGCGAACTGTTGGCCAAGTACCAGGTCGACGATCCGGGCCAGTTCTTCACCAACGACGCGTTCTGGTCGGTGCCGTCCGATCCCACCGTCACCTCGTCCATCCAGAACCCGCAGTCCACACCGACAGGTGGACCACTGGGCGGGCCCGCAGGGGGGAGCACCGGTGGGACCGGCGGCACGCAGACCGTCGACCGTGAGGGGCCGAGCCAGCCCCCGTACTACGTGATCACCTCTGACCCCGCCGACCCGGAGTCCGACGAACCGACGTTCCAGCTCATCTCGGCCTTCCGAGGGTATGAACGCGAGTTCTTGTCAGCGCACATGTCGGCGAGTTCGGACCCGGACACCTACGGTGAGATCACCGTGCGGGTACAGCGGCCGATCGAGCCGCTGGCCCAGGGACCCAACCAGGCGCAGGACATCATGATCGCCTCCCCGGCGATCGCCGAGGATCGTCGGCTCTGGGGTGAGACCGCGGAGGTCACGGAGGGCAACCTCCTCGCGCTGCCGCTGGCCAATGATTCGGTGCTGTACGTGGAGCCCATCTACACGCAGCGCAAGGACCAGGACTCGGCGTACCCGCGTCTGCTGCGGGTGATGGTGAGCTACGACCGCGCCGTGGGCTATGCGCCCACTCTGTACGAGGCGCTGCGGCAGGTGGGTATCGAGACCGACCCGAATCTCGTGCGCATCGACGAGAGCGGCGAGGCCGAAGCGGAGGCGGAGGAGAGCTCGGGCCGGCCCGGGGCCGAGACCAGTTCCCCGCGGCCGTCCACGCCCTCGGGCACCGGAGGCGCTAGCGATGCCCAGCGCGGTGCCGCGATCGACGAGATCAACTCGGCGCTCAACGCAGTCCGCTCGGCGCAGAGCAGCGGCGACCTCGGCGACCTGGGCCAGGCACTCGACGACCTGCAGGCCGCGGTCGACGCCTACCAGGCCCTCGGCAACGGCAACTGACGAGTGCCTGGTGGGCGAGCGGCCGCCATGTGGACGGGCGGCCGCGTAGAGGTCAGGGGATCAGGGCTGTGACCTGGCACTGTTCAGCCTCTGGTGTGTGTTCGGTCACCTTTCGGCAGGATCTGGTTCACCGATTTGCATTGTCCGATCCGCCGCACGTAGTGTCATAGACGCAATCGACGCGGGGTGGAGCAGCTCGGTAGCTCGCTGGGCTCATAACCCAGAGGTCGCAGGTTCAAATCCTGTCCCCGCTACTGGAGAATTCAGGCTCGGTTCCTCACAAGGAGCCGGGCCTGAATCCATTTCTCACTCATTTGGCCTTTAGCGGGGGGTCAACGCCCACCCCTCGCGAGTCCGTGCCATCCTGCTCGTTCGCCCGCCGTCGACATTGCTCGCTGCTCCAGACGGCGAGTTCTTCCGGTGAGATCGTTCCGGGATCGGTGGCCACAACTTGGGCGAAGGGGATCTCCCGTCACCCCTATTGAACCCTCGTAGGTCGGGGGTCTGGCCGGCGACGGCGATCTCCTTGACGAGGGGATGATCGCCGATCACGGACTCGAGCTCGGCCCAGCAGATGTTCTCGCCTCCGCTGATGTTCATGTCCTTGAGCCGGTCGACCAGGATCATCGCGACGGCATTGTCGCGCTGTCTGACGTCGCCAGGGTGCGGTACCAGCCGTCGGGTGTAGCAGCCGAGGTCGTTGCCTCGGACTGGATCCAGTATCCGGCGCGCGTGCCCACCTGGGGTGCCCTGGATGGGGTGTTCAGGGAACTGCAGGTCAGCAGGCCGCACCCGCGGCCGCTCCCGCTTCGCCGCCCGCATCCGGGGCCTGGTGCGCGCGTCGACCTGGGGTGCCCTGGATGGGGTGTTCAGGGCACTGCAGGTCAGCAGGCCGCGCTCCCGCACCCGCATCCGCGCCCGCACCGGCACCGGCACCGCCGCCCGCTCCCACACCCGGGCCGGGGCCTGGTGCGCGCGTCGACCTGGGGTGCCCTGGATGGGGTGTTCAGGGCACCGCAGGTCAGCGGGTCGCGCCCGCACCCGTCCCCGCTCCCGCTCCGGCTCCGTCGCCCGCACCCACACCCGGGGCCGGGGCCTGGTGCGCGCGTCGACCTGGGGCGCCCTGGAAGGGGTGTTCAGGGCACTACAGGTCAGCGGGCCGCGCCCGCACCTGCTCCCGCTTCGTCGCCCCCTCCCGCACCGCCGCCCGCATCCGGGGTCTGGTGCGCGCGTCGATCTGGGGTGCCCTGGATGGGGTGTTCAGGGCACTGCAGGTCAGCGGGCCGCACCCGTTCCGCCGCCCGCACCGACACCGCCGCCCGCTCCCACACCCGGGGCCGGGGTCTGGCGCGCGTCGACCTGGGGTGCCCTGGATGGGGTGTTCAGGGCACTGCAGGTCAGCGGGCCGTGCCCGCACCCGCGGCCGCTCCCGCTTCGTCGCCCGCACCCGCTCCGTCGCCCGCACCCGCACCGTCGTCCGCTCCCACACCCGGGGCCGGGGTCTGGTGCGCGTGCCGACGTGGGGTGCCCTGGATGGGGTGTTCAGGGCACTGCAGGTCAGCGGGCTGGGCCGCCTCTGCGCCCCTTTGCCTGGTGCCGCCCGGCCCTGTTCGTGGTGTCCAATACTGTCGTACCCCGAACATACAGTCGACACCATGACACCCACACCGTCGTCCACCACACAGAACACGGGCCCCGCGGCCGAGGAGACCGATACGCAGTTCGCGCAGAAGTTCGAGCCACCGCCGGGTTTCGTCACCACCGCGGTCCCCGCCGTGGACGTCCTGGTCCCGGACGCGTTCAGCCGATGGGACCCCGGACAACAACGGGGATACCTCGCCCAACGAGCGATCAACGCCGCCGAGGGCGGCACCGTCCTCTACACCTACGCCTGCGTACGCAGAGCCACCGAACACAACCAGCAGCCCGACCCCCTGGACACGGCCGCCACCATGGTGGGCGCGTCCATGGCCCTGTCGCGCCGCGACGCCTTCCGCCTGGTCACCACCGCGGTGGAACTGATCGAACGACTCCCGCGCACCTCGGCCCTGCTGACCACCGGATGGATCGGAATCCAGGCAGCCCACGCCATCGCCGACGAGACCGCACTGGTCGAGGACCACCTGATCCCCGAACTCGACCGACGCATCAGCGAAGGCCTCGCACCGACCAGGAGACGGACCCACCCACCCAAGATCGGGCCGCTACGCAAAATGCTCAGCAAACTCGTCACCGCCTGCGACCCCGTCGCAGCCGACGCACGCACACACAAGACCACACGAGACCAGAACGTCAGGACCACACCCCTGCCGGGCGACCACGCCCGCATCACCGCGACCCTGGCGGCCGTGGACGCACTGGAAATCGCCGACCGCATCGAAGCCCTCGTACGCACCGCCTCGACCGACGACTCCCGCACCACCGGGCAACTACGAGCCGCCGGCCTACTCGCCCTGAGCCGCGGCTGGACCTGCCTGCCAGAACCCGACGGCAGCCACCCCACCGACCCCGCCGCACAGGACGCGGTACGACGCGTGGTCATCCACTCCTACGACGACGGCGACCCCGACTTCCGCGGACTGTTCCTACCCGGATACGGGCCGGTCAGCGGCCACACCGCCGACGAACTGCAACGGACCGGGCGACGACGACTCGACGCACTGGACACCTTCGCCGACCCCGACAGCGACGCCGCACACCGGTACACCCCCTCACAAGCCCTGACCCACTTCTGCCACGGACGCGACGGCACCTGCGTCTTCCCCGGATGCCAAACCCCCGCGGACAAAACCGACCTCGACCACATCATCCCGTTCAACCACCACCACCCCGACCGCGGCGGCCTGACCACAAGCGACGACCTCGCCAGCCTCTGCCGCACACACCACCGCCTCAAAACCGAAGGCATCTGGGCCTACTACCGAAACACCGAAGGCGACTACATATGGATCCACGGACCACACCACCCCGACCACAACCCCGGGACCCACATCACCAGCACACCCAACGGACCACTTGCACACT
>DWWG01000002.1 GCA_019119875.1 Candidatus Dietzia intestinigallinarum
CACCGATCGCGATCCCGGCGTTGTTGACGAGGATGTCGAGCGCGTCGACGGCATCGGCGGTGGCCTGCCAGTCCTCGTCGGAGGTCACGTCCAGCCGCCGGTACGACCAGTTCCCGGCCAGGGACCGCACCTCGTCGGTGGGGCCCGTGTGGATGTCGGTGAGGATCACCTCGTCGCCCAGGGCGAGGTACTCCCGGGCCATCGCGAGCCCGAGGCCGGAGGCCGCGCCGGTGATGAGGACGCGCCGCGAACCCGGGTCACCGGCCACCGTCCCCGCCCGGTGTGGATCGTGCTGGATGCCGCGCGCACCGTCGCGCCGGGTCAGGAATCCGGTCATCGGGTCAGACCCACCTTGTCGTCGTCATTCTCGGTGCCCTCGTTCTCGTGGTCGTCGTACCCGCTGCTCGCGGCGGCCTCGACGCCCGCGGCGTCGCGTTGCCGGTCGAGGCGTGCGGCGGACAGCTCCACGTCCGGCCCGAACGCCATCCCGCGGCGCTGGTCACCGAACGCCAGCTCCGGGATCTCCACCAGGTAGTTCTGCACGTAGCGCCACGGCCGGGCGTCGCCCTGCTTGGGGAACTTGTGGCCGTCGCGCCGGATGTAGCCGGCGTCGAAGTCGAGCAGCAGCCGGTCGGCCGGCTCCTCGGGCAGGGCGGGGGCGTACACCGCGTCGCCGCGCTTCCACAGCTTGACCATGTAGCGCGAGACCATGTCGGCGCGCAGGGTCCACGACGAGTTGATGTACCCCACGGTGAAGCTGAAGTTGGGCACGCCGGCGAGCATCATGCCGCGGTAGGTGGCCTGTGACGGGATGTCCAGGGGCCGGCCGTCGATGCTCAGGGTGCCGCCACCGAACGCCTGCAGGCGCAGGCCGGTGGCGGTCACGATCACGTCCGCCTCGACCTCGTCACCCGTCGTCAGTCGGATGCCGGTGGGCGTGAACGTCTCGATGGTGCCGGTCACCACGCGCGCGCCGCGCTGGAGGGACAGGAATATGTCACCGTCGGGGGCCTTGCAGACGCGCTGGTCCCACGGCCGGTAGTCGGGCGTGAAGTGCTGGTCGATCATCTCGGCGGAGATGAAGCGGCGCTGCATCGCGCGCAGGGCCCGCTTGAACAGCCACGGTGCCCGCTGCGCGACCACGAACTGCGCCATGTCGCGTGCACCGTGGTTGAAGCGCGCCACCTTGTAGGCCAACGGGCCCGGCAGCAACCGCTTCCACACCGCACTGATGGTGTCCTTCTCCGGCAGCGGGCCGATGTAGCTCGGCGTGCGCTGCAGCATCGTGACCTGGGCACCGAGGCCCTCGAGCGCGGGCAGGAGCGTGACGGCGGTGGCACCGGAGCCGATCACCACGATTTTGCGGCCCTCGTATTCCATGTCGTCCGGCCACTGCTGGGGGTGGATGATCTGCCCCGTGAAGTCGGCCTCGCCCGGGAACTCGGGGCGGTAGCCCTCGGCGTGCGAGTAATAGCCGGAGCCGTAGTGGACGCGGCGGGACCACACGACGCGTTCGGTGCGCTCGGGATCGCCGCCGCCGGGGCCGCCGCCCGCAGCTCGGGTATCGGAGCTGGTGCCCCCGCCGGTCACGCACGTGATCCGGTACATCCCGCGGCTGCTGTCCCAGTTCGAGTCGGCGACCCAGGAGCGCAGGTGGAGTCGGTCGAGCGCGCCGGCCTCGCGGGCGGTGTCGCGGATGTACTCCTTGATGTCCGCGCCTCCGCCGAGCGTGGAGGCATGTGGCCAGGGCCGGAACGGGAAGCCGAAGGTGGCCATGTCGGAGTCCGAGCGGATGCCCGGGTAGCGGAAGGTGTGCCACGTGCCGCCCAGGTCGTCGTGGGCGTCGTGGATCTCCCAGTTCCATCGGGGGAAGGCGCGGCTGACGTGGTGGGCGAGGTCGATCCCGGAGATCCCTGCGCCCACGATCAGCAGGTCCAGCGGGTTCTCGGGGCTCTCGCCCGGTCGCCGGCGGCTTTCGGTGGAGGTGTTCATACTCACGTACCGTAGCCGTGCGCCCGCCCCGTAACTTTCCGTAATGCGCCAACAAGTTGAGATTTCGCGCCACGGGGCGCAGGGTGTGCGGCATGGCGTACATCCGGTCGGCGGGACTGCGCGGCGTCCGGCGGGTGGTCACGGAGCTCGGCGGCGATCCGGACAGCCTGGCCCGGCGCTGCGGCCTGCCGACCGCCGCGCTGGA
The DNA here is from genome assembly GCA_019119875.1 of Candidatus Dietzia intestinigallinarum. Classification (GTDB taxonomy): domain Bacteria; phylum Actinomycetota; class Actinomycetes; order Mycobacteriales; family Mycobacteriaceae; genus Dietzia; species Dietzia intestinigallinarum. The sequence goes on from DWWG01000002.1 coordinate 2,198, forward strand.
CGACGACGAGATCCTGGTCGAGGACATCGCGATCGCCCTGCTGCTCGAGACGGCCGCCGCCGAGCTGGACTGCCCCGACCTGGGCCTGCGGGTGGCGCAGCTCCAGGACCTGGACATGTTGGGGCCGGTCGCGGTGGCGGTGAAGAACGCCCGCAGCGCCACCCAGGCGTTGGAGATGACCTCCAAGTACCTGTTCTTCCACTCACGTTCGATCGAGATCACGGTCATGAAAGACCCCAGGGGCGACGACGACGTGCTGGGGGTGCGTTTCGGATACCGCGACCCCGGCCAGGAGATCCCCCCGCAGTCGGTCGACCTGGTGCTGTTGTTCCTGCACCGCGCCATGCAGAGCGTGCTGGGGCATGACTACGGACTGCTGTCGGTGGAGTTGCCGAACGAACTCAGCGTCGCCGAGGAGCAGTACGAGGCACTCTTCGGCGCCCCGGTGACGGCGTCCACCCCGGGCGCGGTGCTGCGCGTGCCCTCCGCACTGCTGGGGCGGCCCATCTCCGGCGGCGACCAGACGCTGCAGCAACTGGCTGCGCGTTACCTGGACCAGCACGTTCCCGCGGACCTGCGCGGGTTCGTCGACCACACCCGGGCGGTGCTGCAACAGTCGCTGGAGACCGGCACGTCGTCGCTGGCGGAGGTGGCGGGCCTGCTCGCGGTCTCGCCCCGCACCCTGCAACGTGAGCTCGCCGCCGAGGGCACGACCTTCGTCGCGCTGCGCGACGAGGTGCGTCGTGAGACGGCCCTCCGGCTGCTCACCACCACCGAGATCCCGCTGTACCAGATCGCGTCCGCGCTCGACCTGGGCGATGCCACCACGTTCAGCCAGTACGCGCGCCGCTGGTGGGGGAGGACGGCCAGGCAGGTTCGACTCGGCGGCGCCCACGCGGCCCGGGTGGGAGAATGGTCGACATGAGCTTGTCCCCGTCGTCCGACCCGCTGTCCCTGCTCGGTGTCGGGCCGCCGGGGGACGGCACCGGCGATGTCGACGACCCGGTCCGTGAGCAGATCCTCGATGCCGCAGCCGCACAGTTCTCGAGCGTCGGGATCGCCCGGTCCACGATGGGTGACATCACGCGGCGGGCCGGCCTGGCGCGGATGACCCTGTACCGGCGGTTCTCCACCAAGCAGGAACTGGTCGAGGCGGCGCTGATGCGCGAGGCGTCGTGGTTCCTGGCCGACCTCCAGCGGGAGATCGACACGCACGACACGGTGGAGGACAAACTCACCGAGGGGTTCGCGTTCACGGTCGCCAGGCTGCGGAACCACGGCCTGCTCAACCGGCTGCTGGAGACCGAGGCCGAGTCGACCGTCCCGTATTTCACCGTGCAGGGAGGGCCGCTCATCACGGCGGCAGCCCACTTCCTCGCCGGGGTGGTCTCGCGCAGCGTCAACGATTCCCGCAGTCACGAGGAGGTGCTGGTGGTCTCCGAGGTGGCGGTCCGCCTGGTCATCTCGTTCATCCTGAGCCCGTCGATGATCATCAACCTCGACGACCCCGCCGTCATGCGGGAGTTCGCCCGCAACCAGCTCGGCCCTCTCCTCGGCCCGTCGGAGTTCCCGACCGGCGGCTGACCTGCCCACACGAGCGCGTCGTCACACTTAGCGTTGACATACGACCCCTCCGTGTCTAGCGTCAGTGACAAATAGATCGAGATTGTCACTCTGTCCCAATCTCGAACGTCGGTCCACGCTCCCGGCCATCCCGGCCGGTGACCGGAAGGATGATCATGACCGCTGTCGCACCCCGCCCGTCGGCCACCACCGAGGAGTACGAGGCCACGCTCCGGCGCCTGTCGGAGGCCTCGGTCCACCGCAGTTTCGATCCGTTCAAGGACATCTCCTGGGATCACCCGGACTTCAAGGTCGACCCCACGGACGCCCGCTGGGTCCTGCCCGCAGGCATCGATCCGCTGGGCGGCCACCCCTGGTACCGGGAGCAGCCGCTGGAGAAGCAGATCGCGATCGGCCTGTGGCGTCAGGCCAACATCATGAAGGTCGGCCTGCAGTTCGAGAACATCCTCATCCGCGGGATCATGCAGTACGTGTTCAAGTCGGCCAACGGCTCGGCCGAGTTCCGGTACCTCACGCACGAGGCCACCGAGGAGTGCCACCACACGCAGATGTTCCAGCAGGGCGTCAACGCGATCGGCGCCGACGTGCCGGGGATG
>DWWG01000150.1 GCA_019119875.1 Candidatus Dietzia intestinigallinarum
CTGGGCGATAAGCTCGGCACTGTGGAGGCGGGAAAGCTGGCCGATGTGGTTGTGGTCAAGGGTGATCCGTTGGCTGATATCGACTCGTTGGCCGATCACGACAATATTCTGCTGGTCCTCAAGGAGGGGCGTGCCGCCAGCAACCGCGGCCAGTTCGCTCTCTGACCCGGCCGCCGGCGCCGTCTCGTGCGCCTGATGAGAACGGCCCCGCCGCATGGCGGGGCCGTTCTCGTCTCGATGCCGACGTAGCACTCCCGGCCCACCTGCCCTGCCCGCCCTGCCCGGCCCGGCCGGCCCGCCCGCTCAGTGTGGAGTCGTTTTGTGCAGCGTTTGCCCAGGACATTTCCTGTGAAGCGCTGCCGGAGCGACTCAACGCACCGGGTGCAAGGCACCACCCGGCCACCCCGCCTGCCCGGCCAGCCCTGCCCCGCGCCCGCCGGGTGTGGAGTCGTTTTGTGCAGCGTTTTCCCAGGACGATTCTTGTGAAGCGCTGACGGAGCGACTCAACGCACCGGGGCCGCGGGTTCAACGCGTGGGGGACGTACGCTCAACGCTCGGGGGCGCGGACTCAACGCTCTGGGGCGACGGACTCGTCGTCCTCCTGTTCATCCTTCTCCTTCTGCCACGGCCACCGGCCGGAGATCTCCAGCTCCAGCGACCAGCTGAGGAAGGTTCGGATCACCACGATCGCGGCGAGGACCGCGATGTCGTTGAGCGTCGGTGTGACGGCCACGGTCTTGATGATGTCGGCCGCGACCAACAGTTCCAGACCGAGAAGGATGGATCGGCCGAGGGAGCGGCGATACTTCCGGTACACGCCCGGCTCCCGCTGTGTCACCCGCCACCCGGCCAGTGCCGTGGCGGCGACCGTGCCGATCACGATCGCCGCCACACCGACCGCATCGATCACCAGTCCGACCAGCTCGACCGTCTCCTGGAAGCTCATAGGACTGAAGTACCACGCCACGACTCGTGCCGAGGTGGGTTCGGGCTTCAGACCCCCATGCCCCGCCAGATCACGTCGAACGCCTGCCGGCAACGCTGCTCGGTCTCCGGGTCGGCGAGGTCGGCACCGCGTACCACCAGCTGGTAGTAGATGACGCCGAGCATCGCGTCCAGTGCTGACTCGACGTCAAGATCCGCACGGAACTCTCCGCGGTCGACTCCGGCTCGCAGGGCCTCGATCATTCCGTGGCGTCGTCGGGTGACGTGGGAGTTCCAGTACGCCCACTGCAGGTCCCGGTCGGCCATCACCAGTTCGAGTCGCTTGCGGAAGCGGCGCTGTGGGTAGCCCATCCCGCGGGCTTCGTCCAAGCGCTCGAAGAGCATTTCGAGCAACGTCCGTTTGAGGTCGTCGGTGATGTCGACTTCGGGTGTCGCACGACCGTGGTTCAGCGCGTCGGCCATGAGGTCGGTAAGCGAGTTCCAGCGCCGGTAGAGGGCGGCGCGAGAGACCCCACTTCCTGCCACTACTGCGTTGACGGTGACGGGCTTGTCCTGGTCGATCAGGCGGAGTGTGGCCTGGATGATCTTCTCATCGTGTCCCGGCTCAGGGGGACGGCCGGGTCCGGTGGGCCGGCCGGCCGCCCGTTCGGCCTCGGCGGTCATTTCGCCAGCGCGCGTCGGCGCAGTACATCGACCAGGTCGGACGTCAGGCCGGCTGCGAACAGTGGCTGCAGCGGCCGGGAGTAGTTGGAGCGCAGGTGCTCCAGAAGCCCAAGGATCGGCGCCCGCGAATAATCGGTGCGCATGGCGGCACGGGCCGCAGGGTCGATCTGTACACCCATCCGGGCCATCATCGGCTCGATCACGGGCCGGACGCGGACCGACACGGCAGCGATGTTCTGACCGGTCGCGGCGTAGTCGGCCACGATGTCGTCGCTGCCGGCGCCTACCGCCAACAACAGCGCCGCCGCGAGCACACCGGTGCGGTCCTGACCGGCCGCGCAGTGGAACACCGGGGTCCCCGGGGCGTGCGCCACGATGGCCATCGCGGCAACGATCTGCGGCGCGGCGTTCTCGAACAGCGAGATGTACATGTCGGCGAAGCGCGACTGGTCCCACATCGCCGACGGGTCGATATGGTCGACGGCCGAGCTGATCGAGGCCATGAGCGGCACGTGGTGGTAGTTGATCGGGTACGAACCGAGCAGTCCACGGCCGGTGATTTCAGTTTCCGCGACCGAGCGCAAGTCGATGACGGTGCTCAGACCGTCGGACACCAGTCGCTGTGCGGAGGCGTCGTCGATAGTCGACAGGTCGTCGGCACGCCAGGCGAAACCCGACCGTATCGCGCCGCCGGGGATGGTGATCCCACCGAGGGTGCGCAGGTTGGCGGGCGGCGATAGCGGAAGGGTGCGCGCAGTCGGGGCAGCCGAAGCGGACGTGCTGGTAGGCGCTTCCGGGTCGGAGGCGGGTGCGGTGGTGGTCATTACTGGATCCTCTTCCTGATGAGGGCACTGGCCTGGTCGATCACGGTGACCAGAATGATGATGCACAGGACCATCGCGCTGAGATGGCCGTATTCGTAGCGGTTCATGGCGGTGGTGAGTTCGAGCCCGATTCCGCCGGCCCCTACCAGTCCGAGGATGGTGGCGCCGCGGACGTTTCCCTCGAACATGAGCAGGGTGTAGCTGGTGAGCAGTGGCATGGCCTGTGGAAGCACGCCGTACTGGATGATCTGCCTCTTGGACGCTCCCACGGCCTCCATCGCGATGATCGGTCCTTTGTCGACGGACTCCATCGCTTCGGCGAAGATCTTGCCGATCGACCCGAGAGATCCGAGGGTCATGGCGAGGATGCCGGCGAACGGCCCCAGGCCCACTGCGGAGACGAACATCAGCGCTAGCACGAGGTCTGGCACGGATCGGATGATGTTCATCGTCCATCGGCAGGGGTAGTACAACCATCGTGGTGCGATGTTGCTGGCGGCACCGAACGCGATGAACAGCGACAGGATTGATCCGAGTACCGTCCCGACGATCGCCATCTGGAGTGTCTCCACCAGGAGTTCCACGATGAGCGGGAACTGGGAGAAATCCGGCGGGAACAACCGGGCGAGGTACTCACCCATGTTGGCCGCCCCGTCGCCGAGCTGGAGGAAGTTGAACTGCGCGCCGTCGGCCGACCAGAGGAAGATGATCACGGCGACGACGACGCCGGCGGTGAACCGGGCCCGGGGGATACGAAATGCCTGGAGTTGGCGTTCGACATCGGAGGCGTCGCGTGTGTGGCGGTCTACCCGGGGGTCGGAGGTCCGGGTACGTAGCCGGCTCATGCCTGTTCCTCCTCGTGGTCAACGGCGTACACCGAGGCCAATGCGTCGCCGTCAAGGTCCGTGGTGGCACCCCGGACGTCGATCCGTCCCGCACGCAGGCCGACGATCCGGTCGGAATGCTGTAGGGCCAGAGGCACGATGTGGAGGCTGACCAGGACAGGGATCTGCTCGTCGCGGGCGATCGACTGCAGCAATTGCAGGACGGTGTGGCTGGTGCGCGGATCGAGGGAGGCGACGGGCTCGTCGGCGAGTATGCACCGGGGCTTCTGCATGAGGGCGCGGGCGATGGCGACGCGCTGTTGCTGGCCTCCAGACAGGCTGCGGGCCTCGGCTGTGGCCTTGTCGGCGATACCGACCCGTTCGAGCAGTTCGTAGGCACGCCGACGGTCCACTGTCCGGAAGGTCCCGATTCGGTTGAGCGGGCCGGCGTGGTGCGACGATCCCAGCAGGACGTTGGTGAGTACCGACAGTCGACCGATGAGGTTGAACTGCTGGAATACCTGGCCGACCTGGGATCGCAGGCGCCGGAGCTCTCTGGAGTTTAGTCCGGCGACATCGGCGTTCTCGATCAACACGGTGCCAGATGTGATGGGCGCGAAGCCGGTCAGGGACTTCATCAGGGTTGATTTCCCCGACCCGGAGGATCCGAGCAGGGCGACTGTCTCGCCCGCGTGCAGCGTGAGGTCGACGCCGTCGAGGACGAGCGTAGCGTCGGGGGCGTAGCGGACGGACAGGTCCTGCACCTGTACGCGTGGCGGGCCCGGCGGTGTGGGTGGGAACGTCTCGGACGCGTCAGTACGGGAGTACGTCACGTACGCGGAGGATGCGGCGGGGGCGGGGGGCTCGGACCGGGGCAGCAGCGGGATCGAGGTCGGCATGGAGGTGGTTCCGTTCGCGGTCATTCGAGGTCCGAGATGTCGACGCCGGCCACTGCGGCGATGTCGACCAGGGTCTGGAAGGTCTCGGGACCTGGTTCGATCATCGGCTCCACGCCCTGCGGCAGGGCCTCGCCGTAGGTGCCAAGTGCCTCGGCGTTCTCGGCGGCGAAGACCACCGGTAGCGCCTTGAGTAGGGCGGCACGCTTGTCCTCACCCATGTTCTGATTGCCCAGTACTGCCAGGGAGACCGGCATGGAGGGGCTCTCACCGATCACGCGGGTTTCACCCTCCTCGAACGGGAAGTAGGGGCTGTCCTGGCCGGCCATCTCGGTGAACATGGCGGCGGTGCAGGACACGTCGACCTGGCCGCTCTTCAGTGCGAGCTGGCTGCGGTCGTGGCCTCCGGAGAATAGGACCTCGTAGTCCTCGTCCTGGGTGAGTCCGGCCTGATCGAGCATGTAGACGGGCATGAAGTAGCCGGAGCTGGAGGCGGGGTCGGCAAAGGCGACGGTGTGCTCAGGTGTGATGTCCGCGAGTGTCCGGATCGGGGAGTCGGTCAGGACGACGCAGCGCGCGACGGGGGAGTCGTCGCCGGGCCAGGCCACCAGCGGGTCCACCTCTCCGGTGTTGACGCCCATGGCGGTGGGGAACGCGCTCATGATGCCGATGTCCTCGTGCCCGGACCGGATCGCTTCGATCACGGCCGAGTAGTTGGGGACGTCGGTGATCTCGACCTCGTAGCCGGTCTCCTCTGCGAGCATGTCGGCGATCTCCTCGACCGGAGTCTCGGCGTTCGGGTCGTCGCTGACGGGAAGGGTGGCAAAGCGGATGATGCGGTCGTCGAGCGTGGCGTCGGCGGACGAGGAACAGCCCGCGAGGGCGAGAGTGCCGACGACGACGGCGCCGCCGAGTGCGGGGAGCAGGCGTGACTTCATGGGAGGGCCTCTTCTTGGAGAGATGCTGGCCGACCGGCGGTGACACTGCCGCTCTGGCGGCCCTGGACGGGGACGAGAGCCATTCAAGGCGGTGCAGGTTGCCGACAATTACGAGACTGCCGGTACGCGAATGGAAGCCTTTGTGAATTGAGGGTTACGGAACTCGCGGTCTCGGATGTTCACGGTGGTGGGCGAACAGCCCCCACGGAATGAGAACACGTTCTACGCTGCGGGCATGAGCTTTGAGAGCAAGTCTGTTCTGGTCACCGGCGGCGGCAGCGGCATCGGCGCCGGCGTGACCGAGGAGCTGGTCCGCCGCGGCGCGAAGGTCACGATCGTCGGCCGCGGCGCCGAGCGGCTGGCGGAGACCGCGCAGCGTATCGGCGAGAGCGCCGGACGCGCCGATGCCGTCCGCGCGCACGCCGCCGACGTCACCGACGAGGACCGGGTAGCTGAGGCGGTCGCCGCGGCGGTCGAGCACGGGGGCGGTCTCGACGGCGTGGTGGCCTGCGCCGGCGGCAGCGAGACGATCGGCCCGCTCACCCAGATGGACACCGAGGCGTGGAAGCGGACCGTCGACCTCAACGTCAACGGCATGATGTTCACCCTCAAGCATTCCGCGCGTGCCCTGGTGGCCCGGGGTGGAGGCTCGTTCGTCGCCATCTCGTCGATCGCGGCGAGCAACACCCACCGCTGGTTCGGCGCGTACGGCGTGACCAAGTCCGCCGTCGACCACCTGGTCGGACTCGCCGCCGACGAGCTCGGCGCGAGCGGGGTCCGGGTCAACGGGATCCGACCGGGCCTGATCGAGACCGACCTGGTCGCACCGATCCTGTCCGACCCGGCGATCGCCGAGGACTACCGCGTCAACACCCCGCTCCCGAGGATCGGCCGGGTCGAGGACATCGCCGAGGCCGCCGCGTTCCTGCTCGGCGACGGCTCCACCTGGATCACCGGTCAGGTGATCAACGTCGACGGCGGCCAGATGCTGCGCCGGGGTCCCGACTTCTCCTCCATGCTCGAGCCGCTGTTCGGTGCCGACGGCCTGCGCGGCGTCGTGGCCGACGAGGGGTAGCGCATGGCCACGATGCACCAGTGCCAGCCGGTCGATGCCGCGTTCATCGACTCCGCCCGCTTCCGCTTCTCCAACAGCGTCGACATCCCGGCCACCCCGGCGCAGCTGTTCGAGATCTTCGAGGACGCCGACGCGTGGCCCCGCTGGGCGCGCGTGATCACCCGGGTGGTGTGGACGAGCCCGCCGCCGTACGGTCCCGGAACCACGCGCACGGTCCACATGCTGGGCGGACTGGTGGGGAAGGAGGTGTTTCTCGACTGGGATCCGGGCCGGCACATGTCCTTCCGGTTCACCGAATGCTCGACCTCTCTGGTCTCGGCGTTCGCCGAGTCGTATGACGTCGAACCCACGGCGGGCGGCTGCCGCCTCACCTGGACGTTGGCGCTGAGCGGCGCACCGTCGACAAATCTGTCCCTCGCACTGCTCCGTCCTGCGTTGAACTGGGGATTCCGGAGATTCCTGCGCGACCTGAGCGCTCTGGCCGCCACGCGCTACCCGGCGTAGGTAGGTTGAGGGAAAGGCCCTCCGCGACGGGCGTGGGGGAGCCCCTTCGAGCCCCGCTCCGGAAAGGTCTCATCATGGCGAATCTCAAGGAACTGGCCGAATCCCACATGGCCGCCGCACGTTCCGAGGAACGGGGCCGCAGTGCCGAGCTCGTGGCCCATGACGGTCCGCTCCGGCAGACGGTGATCGCGCTGACCGACGGCACCCGCATGGCCGAGCACAATTCCCCACCGGCGGCGAGCCTGCAGGTCCTGGCGGGTCGTGTCCGCGTGGAGCTGGAGAACGAGACGCAGGGTGAGTTCGGAGAGGGTGAGCTCTGGATCCTCACGCACGAGCGCCACTCGGTGCTGGCGTTGGAGGACTCGGTGTTCCTGCTCACCACCGTCACCAGTCAGCAGGGCCAGGATTCGCGCAGCTGACCCGCGGGCCGGGGGCGCGGTGGGGCGGAGCACGCTGGATAAGTAGACGATTATCGCCGGCGGGGCACAACTGTTAGAGTCCCGAACGTGATCGAGGACACAATACGGCGACTGGCCCTGGGGTCCGCAAGCGCCGTGGTAACTGCATCGCTCGCCCTCGGCGGCGCGGCCAGTGTCGACCTGCTGGGCGTGCCTCGCGATCACCTGGAGGTGATGACGCCCCGGGAGCTCACCGTCGAGCCGGACGCGATAGGCGAGCACCCGCTCGGGGCGCACTCCGTCGTGATCTCCGACGGAGCGGTGCGCGTCCGGGAGGGCGACCGGGACGTGTGGTCCAACGCCCCCGGCACCGCTTTCCTGTCCGCCGGCACGGGGCACGTGGGCTGGCAGGAGCACCGCGGCTACTTCTGGGCAGACGTGCAGCACGACCAGCAGTGGACCGCCCAGCGGGTGACCGATGTCCAGGCCGGCCCCGGCACCGTCACACTGCGGGGCGACCTCCACTCCGACACCGGGGCCGTGCCGTTCTCGGTGAGCTTCACCGAGCGCGCCGACGGCGGGGTCACCGCCGACGTGGACACCGGCACCAGCGCCGGAGGCGACCGGGACGCCGAGGTGGTGCAGTGGACCGGCGGCAGATCGGACGGCGCCGGGGTTCACGGCTTCGGCGAGCAGTTCGACGATTTCGACCTCGACGGCCGGCTCGTCCCCGTCGTCGCCCGCGAGCAGGGCGTGGGGCGCGGCGAGCAGCCGTTGACCCTTCTCGCCGACCTCACCAACGGCGGAGCCGGCGGGACCACGTCCATGACCTTCGCGGCCTGGCCCACCTATGTGACCGACGACCTGCAGGGCGTGCGGGTGTCGCCCGGCGACGAGGCCGCGCACGCCTTCGCCGTGGGGGACACCCGGCAGTCCGACCGGGTCGGTCTCGAGGTGTGGTCGCCGTCCGTGCAGCTGGAGCTCACCCGCGGCGACACCGCGGCGGACCTCATCACCACCCAGCAGGGAACGGTGGAGCGGCCCCGGCTGGCGGAGTGGACCCAGGAGGGCGCGATCGTGGGCATCCAGGGCGGCACGGACAAGGTCCGCCGGACCGTGGACCAGATGGAGGCCGCCGGGGCCGAGATCTCCGGCGTGTGGCTCCAGGACTGGACCGGCCAGCGCACCACCGACTTCGGCGATCGCCTGTGGTGGACCTGGCAGCTGGACGCCGAGCGGTACCCGCAGTGGGATCAGCTGGTGTCCGACCTGCGCGAGCGCGGCATCCGCACCACCACCTACGTCAATCCCTGGCTCGTGGACGCAGGCCCCAAGAATGATCCCGCGATCAGGAACCTGTGGGCCGAGGCGCGCGACGCCGGGCTGTTGGTCCGGGCGCCCGACGGGGGTCCCTACATGGTCGATCAGGGCGGCTACTCCGCGGCTCTCGTCGACTTCACCAATCCGGCGGGCCGGGACTGGATGTCGACGGTCATCGCGGAGGAGGTGCTGGCCCACGGCGTGGACGGGTTCATGGCGGACTTCGGCGAGGGGCTTCCCATGGACGCCGTGCTGTACGACGGCGACGCCGCGCTGATGCACAACGCCTGGCCGCGGCTCTGGTCGGAGGTCGTCCGTGACGGCTGTGAGAAGGCCGGGCGCCCCGACTGTGTGACCTGGTTCCGCGCCGGGACCTCCGGGATGGACTCGCAGAGCGCCGCCTTCTGGAACGGCGACCAGATGGTCGGGTGGTCGGAGGAGGACGGGCTGCCGTCGGCGCTGGCGGGGACCTTCGCCGCGGGCGTGTCCGGCTGGCCGGTCGTGCACTCGGACATCGGCGGGTACACCTCCGTCGACCTCAAGGTCACCGACTACGTGCGTGACGGGGTGATCCTGGCCCGCTGGGGTGAGTACTCGGCGTTCGGCCCGATGTTCCGCAGCCACGAGGGCAACCGTCCCTCGGTGAACCGCCAGGTGTACGACGACGACGAGGTGGCGGCGTTCGCCCGCAACAGCCGCATCTTCGCGGCTCTACAGCCCTATCGTTCCCGGGTCCTGGAGGAGGCCGCCGCCACGGGCGTGCCCGCCGTCCGGCACACCTGGGTCAACCACCCGGGGACTGCCGCGGCCGCCGCGGACCGTCAGTTCATGCTCGGCGACTCGCTGCTCATGGCACCCGTTATGGAGCCCGGTGCCACCGAGGTCACCGTGTCGCTGCCGCCGGGCACCTGGCGGCACCTGATCACCGGTGAGGTCTATCCGGGCGATGCGACCGTCACCGTGTCCGCGCCCGTCGGGACGCCTGCGGCGTTCATCGACACCGCGCACCCGCTGGCAGAGCAGCTCGTCAGCGAGGTCGGCGCAGCCGCCCGGGGCGCCGGCTGACGGCGCCCCGCCCGGGAGACGAGATCCGTGCCGACGGTGTGGACGACGACGAGATCGCCGCTCACACCAGCACCCTCTGAAGGAATTCCACGGTGATCTCGCGGGCCCTCCGGCTCTCCGGTGACAGGCGGCCGAGGACCGGGAAGGCGTGGACGGCCGTGTGCCAGCGGTGCGTCTCGACCGTGCGCCCGGCAGCGTTCAGTCGTTCGGTCAGCGCGAGCGCGCCCTCCTCGACGAGCTCGCCCGCGGCCAGTGTGATGAGCGTGGGAGGGAAGGCCTCGGGGGACACCTGCAGCATGGACCGCTCGCCCCGGATGCCGGCCGGCCCCCGCGACCACAACTGTTGAGCGCGCTGCACGGTCCTCGCCGGCTGGAAGGCATCGCGGGTGAACCACGAGCCGTCGCGGACCTCGCGGTCGAGATCGAACAGGGGCGAATATCCCACCATCGCGGACGGTGCCCGCACGCCGTCGAGCCCGGCCAGTTCACAGATCTTGGCGGCGAGAAACCCGCCGGCGGAGTCCCCGGCCACCACGATCCGGTGCGTCTCGGGTAGCTGTCCGGCGAGGCAGCGGTAGGCGGTGTAGGCGTCGTCGATCAGCGCGCCCAGGTCCACCTCGGGCAGCTTGCGGTAGCGGACCGCGTGGACCGGGGCGTCGAGGTGGACGGCCAGTCCCGAGCACAGGCGGGCGTGCGTGTCCGGACCGCAGAACACGAACGCCCCGCCGTGGAGGTAGAGCACCGACACCCCGGAGTCGGCTGTGCCGGGCAGGGGCGTCGTGGTGACCACGGGGACGCCGCCGAGTGACGCCGATTCCACCGCGACCTCCGGAGACCGGGGCAGTCGGGCGAATCCCCGCTCGACGGCGCCCAGGGCGCGGATGCCGGACTCGGTCAACGGCCACGCCCGGTACACGTGCCGCAGTGTCGCGCGGGAGCCCCAGTAGAGGAACCGCGCCGTCGGGCTGGGGGAGCGGTGGGTGGTGACGGCGTCGCGGGTGGTCAGGCTCATCGTCGGGCCGGTCCGTTCGTGCGGAGCAGCTTCTTCTGCACCCGCCGTCCCTGGGCGGCCAACAGTGGTAGTGCCGCCGTGCCGAAGCGGGGGAACGCGGCCCCGACGCGGGCGAGTGCCCCGCGCCACGCCGGCAGCGTCACCACGGGCCGGGGCGCGTCGAGCACCTTGCCGACCGCCCGCACCACGTCCTCGGGCCGGAGCAGCACGCCGGAGAACGACATCGCCGCCCCGGGGTCCTCGAGCTTGTCGTACAGCATGGGGGTCCAGATGCCGTCCGGGCAGACGCACGAGATGTCGATGTTGCGCACGCCCGCCAGCCGCAGGTCGCTGAGGGTGCTGCCGGAAAATCCCAGCACCGCGTGCTTGGACGCCGCGTAGACGGCCTCGCCCGGCACCGCCGACAGGCCGGCGAGGGAGGCGATGTTGATGATGTGGCCGCCCGGCCCGGTGGCGGGCGGGCTCCCGGCGGCGGAGGAGCCCCCAGCGCCGGGACCGCTCCCGGCGGCGGAGCCGGTCCGCGCCCCGCGCATCACGTCGATCGCCGCGACCGTGCCGTTGATCGTGCCCAGCGTGTTGACGTCCAGGTGCAGCTTGTGCTGCTCCTCGGACTGCTCCCACGCCGGGCCGGTGACCAGTACGCCGGCGTTGTTCACCCACACCTGCAGCGACCCGGCGGCGGCGATCAGCTCATCGCGTGCCCGCTCCACCTGCGAGCGGTCGCGCACGTCGACCTCGGCCCCGAGTGCCCCACGCCCGAGCTCGGCGGCGGCCGCGGTGGCCGCCTCGCCACTGAGATCGGTGACCATGACCAGGTATCCGCGATCGGCCAGCAGCCCGGCGATCGCCCGGCCCAGCCCGCGACCGGCGCCGGTGACGAGTGCGCCGGGTCGTGTTGTCGTCGTCGTCACTTCTTCTCCTTCGGGACCGTTCGAGGCGGCCGCACTGCGCGAGCGCTGGTTCGAGAATCGGCGACCGCCGAGCGGAAAACTTGTGTCAGAACGACAATCTCGCGGAGTCGCGGAGCTGGCGGGGTGAGACGCCGAACCACCGGCGTACCGCATGACTGAGCGTGGACTGCTCGGCGAAGCCCACCAGGTCGGCGATCTGGATGAAGGACAAGTCGGTGGTGGTGATGTACCGGTGCGCACGGTCGCGGCGCAGGTCGTCGACGACCTGGCCGAAGGAGGTGCCGACGACGACGAGGCGCCGCTGAAGAGTTCGCGGATGGAGGTGCAGCGTTCTCGCGACCTCCGCCAGGGACGGAACCGCGCCCGGCAGGCTCTCGGCCACCACGCGTCGGACCCGGGTCGCGATCGAGTCGGCAGGGTCCGGGTACGCGCCGGTGAGGTGGTCGACGGCGGCCCGGCGGATGTCCTCGTCCGCGGTCTCGAAGGCCGAGTCCAGCACGCGCGTGTCCACACAGAGTGCGGCCACGGGCCGGTTGAACTTCACGTCCGCCGAGAAGAAGTCGAGGTATCGGGCCACCGGGGACAGCGGCCCGTGGGGGATCTCCACCGACCGCAACCCGGGGGAGCGGCCCAGCAGCTGCACGGCCACGCGGTAGAACACGCCCAGGCCGAGCTCGACGGCCTGGGGCGAGTACGGCGACTCGGAGATCTCCTTGCGGTAGGTCAGCGCCACGACGCCGCGGCGGCCCCAGGGGTCGTCGTCCACGCTGATGGTCAGGACCGGACTGTGGACGAACAGGAACCGGGCGGCCGCGTCGAGCGCCTCGGTCGCGGTGGCCGAGGAGGCCACCGCGCGGGCGACGGGACCGAGGATCGTCAGGTCCTGCCGCTCCGCGAGCCGCAGCCCCAGGTCCGGGCAGTCGAGCTCCTCCGCGGTGGCGTCGAGCATCCGGTCGTGCGCGGTGATGGACAGCAGGTCGTCGTCGTGCTCCAGGGCATCCGCGGCGATGCCGAAGCGGTCGAGCAGACGGGCGGGGTCGCCGCCGAGTTCGGTGATGAGCACGCCGAACCCGCGCAGACTGGCCGCGCGGATCAGCGGCTGCACGTCGGCCCCCGGGTGGTCACGGCACCTACGCTACGGCCTGGGGAGCGCGCGGCGGAACGCCTCCGGGGCCGGAGATCTGGAAGTAGATTCCGTCGCCGACCGACATGTCGTACTCGGTGGCACCAGACCAGGTGCCTGCAAGTTGACCGGACGTCACCTTCGGACCGGCTGTGAACTCGCGAGCTGCTACGGCATCGAGTCGAGGAGGATCGCAAACGCCTTCTCGTCGACGATGGGCACGCCGTAGTCGCGGGCCTTCTTGGCCTTCCCGCTCATCGAATCCGGGTCGGCCGCCACCACGAGCGCACTCTTCTTGGTGACTCCGCCCACGTCGAGCCCGTGCTCTCTGGCCAGACGTTCCCACTCCGAACGCGGGGTGGCCGTGTCTCCGGTGAAGGTCACACGGTCTCCGCGACGCAGGGTGATGGCAGGAGTGGGCTCCGCCGCCACGGAGGTATGGCCGTCCGGTACGGGGCCGTCGGTCAGCCCGAGTTGTGAGGCGACCAGATCGAGTTCGGCTCGCTCGTCCGCGGTCACGATCCCGTCCGCCAGGGCGAGCTCCCTCATCGTGTGCAGGTAGCGGCGATGAAGCCCCACCACCACCGCTCGGTCAAGCGAAAGCGACTCGGCCACGGAGACGAGCTCGAGCTTCTCCTCGCCGGAGAGGTGCCGATCATCGAGCGCGCGATCGAGAACGGCGAGGTAGCACTCCTCGGCCGGACCGACGGGGTCACGGGGCATCGACGCAGCGATTCTCGACACCCACCCACCAGGACACTCCGGAGGCCGGGATTCGCCCCGTCGTTTGAGCGTGCGGGCCGCCGGTGTGGGGCCGGCTGAGAACGCGGGGCGCTGCAGGGGCGTGCGGGAATCGACTTCTGCCCTAACCGAATCGTCCCTGGAGAGAAATCCGAGGAGCCGGGCGGTCGCATCGGCATCGGAGAGTGCGGCGTGCGCCCGTTCGTTGGTGATGCCGGCGGCAGCACAGCACGCGTCCAGGCCACGACCGACTCCGCGGAGGACCCGGGGTGCGAGCTGCATGGTGCACACAGACGACGGGGCGAGGTCGCCAATCCGGACGCCCAGTCGGCGATACTCGGCGCTGACGAAACCGGAGTCGAACATGGCGTTGTGCGCCACCAGGATCCGTCCGGCCAGCAGGTCCGCGAGCTCGTGCGCGATGTCACCGAACTCCGGTGCATCACGCAGATCGCGCGCCCTGATCCCGTGGACCCGGGTGGGACCCAGGTCGCGATTCGGGTTGACGAGGGTCTCCCAGTGCCGTACCGGCCGGAGCGACGAGTCGAGCAGGACCACACCGATCTCGATGATCCTGTGGTGGGCGTTGTACGAGAGACCGGTGGTCTCGACGTCGATCACCGCGAACTGCCGGGTGATCGACTTCTGGTCGGCGGGCGACATTGCTCTCCTTGTTCATTGGTGGACTCGTGGGTTCATGACGCGCTGTAGCGCGTCGCGTGCGTCAACAGTCCACGCCCTCGAGCCGCAGACATGCCGGTGGCAGTTCCTGGTCGGAGCCGTACAGAGGAACGCCCGGCCGATGAGTCGCGGCTTATCTGAACTGGTGGCGACGATGGTAGATCTTCCCTACGACAGCTCATCCGGCGAATCGCCAATGAGGGCGAGAAGCGGACCGCGCCGACCGCCTCCCGCCAGGCTGTGACGGCCGTCACGCATCGCATATCCTGGGGCCATGAAGCTGGATCTGACGGTGCTGGCGATCCCCGGGTTCATCGGCTCGATGGTCGCCGAGTACGCGTGGCAGAAGCGTCACCCCGCCGAGGGGGCGCGGGCCGGTGACTATGAACTCGCCGACACCCTGGCCAGCCTGTCGATGGGAGTCGGGAGCCTGATCGCCCCGTTCATCACCAACAAGGCCCTCGCCCCGCTCACCCCGCGCACCGGCCGGTACGCCACAGCCCTGATGGGTCTGACCGTGGCCGCCGCGGCCCTGACCACCGCCGGAGACGTGCTACGCCGAAACCGCAGCACCGGACTGCCGGAGGCGGGCACCGTGTCGTCGTCGTCATCCGATCCGGAACCGGGCACCCACGACGAGCCCGGCGCGGCGCCTGCGCCCGCCCTACGCCGGATCACCGGCGGCACCGCGGTCACCGCCGTGGCCGGGGCCGTCGTCACCGCCGCCACCCTGTGGAGCGCCGAGACCGCGGGCACGAAGCTGTTCGCCCGCAGCCGCCTCGACCTGGGCTCCGGACCGCTGGCCTACGCCGCCGCGATCGTCGGCTGGGACCTCATCTACTACTGGAACCACCGGCTGTCCCACGAGAGCCGCTGGCTGTGGGCCATGCACGTAGTCCACCACTCCAGCGAGCGCTACAACCTGTCCACCGCACTACGCCAACCCGTCGCCGAGGCGCTGACCGTAGCGGTTCCGTACGGACTGCTGTCCCTGGCGGGAGTGCGGCCGGCGATCGTGCAGGACGCGCGGGCGGTCAATCTCATCTACCAGTTCTGGATCCACACCGAGGCCGTGCGGTCGATCGGGCCGCTGGAGAAGGTGTTCAACTCGCCGTCGGCCCACCGGGTGCACCACGGCAGCAACCGCCGCTACCTGGACCGTAACCACGGCAGCATCCTCATCATCTGGGACCGGCTGTTCGGCACCTACGAACCCGAAGGGGACCGGGTCGTCTACGGGCTGACCAGCAACATCGACACGTTCAACCCGCTGCGGATCGCCACGCACGAGTGGATCGCCATCGCCCGCGACGTGTTCCGGTCGCGTACGTGGCGTGACCGCGTCGGCCACCTCGTCCGCGGACCCGGCTGGGCGGGCGCGGCTAGCGACTCAGCGCGTCGGACCCGCGGACCCGGTGCCGCCCCAGCGGCAACATGAGCGGCCGGCCGGAGGTCGGATCCGGGATCACCTCGCACTCCAGCCCGAACACCGCGCGGACCATCTCGGCCGTGAGCACCTCCTCAGGCGAGCCGACGCCGTGCACGCGGCCGTCGGCGATCGCGACCAGGTGGTCGGCGTAGCGGGCCGCCAGGTTCAGGTCGTGCAGCACCATCACGATGGTCGTCCCGCGGTCACGGTTGAGATCCACCAGCAGGTCGAGCACCTCCACCTGGTGCGCCACGTCGAGGAAGGTCGTCGGCTCGTCGAGCAGGAGCAGGTCGGTCTGCTGGGCCAGGGCCATAGCGATCCACACGCGCTGGCGCTGCCCGCCGGAGAGTTCGTCGACAGCCCGGTCCGCCAGCTCGAGCGAACCGGTGGCCTCCAGTGCGGCGGCGACCGCCTCGTCGTCGTCCCCACTCCACCGCGACAACATCCCCTGGTGCGGGTTTCGGCCCCGCCCCACCAGATCGGACACGGTGATCCCCTCCGGCGCGAGCGGGGACTGGGGGAGCAGTCCGAGCGTGCGGGCGAGCTCCTTGGCGGGCATCCGGTGCACCCGCTTGCCGTCGAGCAGCACCCGGCCCGCGCTCGGGGTGAGCAGCCGCGACATCGAGCGCAGCAGCGTGGACTTGCCGCACGCGTTGGCGCCGACGATCGCGGTGAGGCGACCGGCCGGCACCGTCAGATCCAGATCGCGGATGACGGTGCGTTCGCGGTAGCCGACGGTGAGCTCCTCGGCCTGCAGCGTGTGGTCGGCGGTCACAGTGAGCCTCCGGTGCGGTTGGTGCGGGCGATGAGGTAGACGAGGTACGGGGCGCCGAGCGCGCCGGTGACCACGCCGACGGGGAACCGGGTGTCGAAGGCGAACTGCCCCACCAGGTCAGCGCCCAACACCAGCGTCACCCCCACGAGCGCGGCCGGGATCAGCGGCGAGCCGTGCGGGCCCACGATGCGGGCGGCGATGGGGCCGGACAGGAACGCCACGAAGGCGATCGGGCCGGTGGCGGCGGTGGCGAACGCGATCAGCCCCACGGCGGCCACGATGAGCAGGATCCGCGTGCGCTCGGTCCGGACACCGAGCGCGGACGCGGTGTCGTCACCCAGGCCCAGCATCGACAGGTCGCGCGCCTTGAGCAGCAGGATCGGCACGCACACCAGGCACGCCGCCAGCACGAGGCCCACGCTGTCCCACGAGGCGCCGTTGAGGCTGCCGGTGATCCAGCGCATCGCCTCCTGCAGCTCCCACTGCGGCGCCGATTTGAGGATGTAGTTGGTGACGGCGTCCAGCGTCGCCGCGATCCCGATGCCGATCAGCACCAGCCGGGTCCCCACCACGCCGCCGCGGTACGCCAGGACGTAGATGAGCAGCGCCACCGCGATGCCCACGACGATCGCGAACACCGACACCTGCGCCCCGCCGAGCCCCAGGACGATGATCGCGAACGCCGCCGCCGCGCTGGCGCCCGAGCTGATCCCGATGATGTCGGGCGAGGCGAGCGGGTTGCGCAGCATGGTCTGGAAGGTCACGCCGCCGATCCCGAAGCAGACCCCCGCCAGCACCGCGAGCACGGCCCGCGGCAGGCGCAGGCGCCCGACGGTGAACGACGCGCCGGCCACGTCCTGTCCGGCGATCACACCGAGCACCTCGGCGGGGGAGTAGATCGTCCTGCCGACCATCAGCGTCGTGGCGAACAGGATCACGGCGACGAGCACCATCGCGCACAGCACGATCCGCCGTCGCCGCCCCCGGGCTCGACGCCCACCGGCCACGATCTCTACGCCCGTAGGGTGCGCCGGG
This sequence comes from Candidatus Dietzia intestinigallinarum, assembly GCA_019119875.1. Taxonomy (GTDB): domain Bacteria; phylum Actinomycetota; class Actinomycetes; order Mycobacteriales; family Mycobacteriaceae; genus Dietzia; species Dietzia intestinigallinarum. Next base: position 17,160 of record DWWG01000150.1, read on the forward strand.
GCCGTCGTGCCCATCGAGCTCGCGGGCTCCGTGCGGCTGGCCAGCGTGCTCACAGCTGCCTGACCTTCTGGCGGCGGACGATCGCGATGAGGACGGGCGCCCCGACGAGCGCGGTGATGATCCCGACGTCGATCTCGGCGGGCCGGGCGACCACGCGCCCCACAACGTCCGAGACGGTGACCAGGACCGCGCCGGTGAGCGCGGAGAACGGCAGCAGCCAGCGGTGATCCACGCCGACGAGCAGCCGGCAGACGTGGGGGACGATGAGCCCGACGAACGCGATCGGTCCGGCCACGGCGGTCGCGGCGCCGCACAGCAGGACCGCGCCCAGAGCGACGAGCGCGCGGGTGAGCAGGACGCGTTCGCCGAGGCCGGCGGCGAGATCGTCGCCCAGGGCCAGCGAGTTGAGCGGCCGCGCGGCGAGCAGGCAGATCGCCGCGCCCACCACGAGGAACGGCAGCACCTGCTCGATCGCCTCGGAACTGGCGCCGCCGACGCCGCCGATCTGCCACGAGCGGACGCCGCCGGCGATGTCCCCGCGCGGGAGCACCACGGCGCTGATGAACGACGACGCCGCAGCCGACGTCGCGGCCCCGGCCAGGACCAGCTTGAGCGGGGTGGGGCCGCCGCGTCCCAGCGAGCCCACGATGTAGACGAACACGGCCGCGATCGCGGCGCCGGCGATCGCGGTCCAGATGTAGCCGGTGTAGGTCCACAGCCCGAACCACGCGATGCCGGTCACCACCGCGAGGGAGGCGCCCATGGTCACGCCGAGGATGCCGGGGTCGGCCAGGGGGTTGCGGGTCACGCCCTGCATCACCGCCCCGGCCAGGCCGAGCGCGGCGCCGACGAGCAGCGCCATCGCGGTGCGGGCCAGGCGTTTGGTCACGGCCGCGGCGCCGAGCCCGTCGGTGGATCCGCCCAGCGCGGCGCCGATCTCGTCCCAGGTCACCGTGCGCGATCCGATGGTGACCGAGAGGATGACGACGACGACGAGGACCGCGATCACGAGCAGCAGCCAGCTGATGCGCACGCGTGCCGGGCGGCGGACGGCGGCGACGCCCGCAGCGGACGGCGGCGAGATGCCGCCCGCTGCGGGCGCCGGTCGGGTGTCGGTCACCGGCCGTTGCCGGCGGCCTCCGCGAGCTGCGCGACGTAGTCGTCGAGCACCCACGAGATCGCCAGCGGGGTGGGGTTGGCGGCGGTGCCCATCGGGCCGTTGCCGTCGAGGAACACGATCGCGTCGTTGCGTACCGCCGGCATCTGCGACAGCAGCGGGTCGGCCCGGAGGGTCTCGACGAGTTCCCGGTCGCCGTAGGTGACGATCAGCTCGACGTCGTCGAACTGGTCGAGTTGCTCGGCGCTGATGCTGCCGGAGAAGTCTCCGGCCTCGGACGCCCGGGCCACCGCGGCGGGGGTGTCCAGGCCGAGGTCGGTGAAGAACGCGGCACGGGTGTCGTTGGCGGTGTAGAAGTTCACCGTGCTCAGGTCGGTCGGGTCCACGTGCGTGAGGAACATGGTCTCGGTGCCGGCCAGCTCCGGGTACCGCCGGGCGGCCTCGGAGATCTCGGTCTCGAGTTCGGTCACGAGGGCGTCCCCCTCGGCCTCGAGCCCGAGACCCTGGGCGTTGAACCGGATCACGTCCCGCCACGAGGTGGACCACGCGTCCTCGGGGTAGGCCACGACCGGCGCGATCTCGCGGAGGGTGTCGTAGTCCTCCTGCGTCAGGCCCGAGTAGGCGGCGAGGATGACGTCCGGGTCGGTGTCGGCGACCGCCTCGAAGTCGATCCCGTCGGTCTCGTCGAACAGCACGGGCGGCTCCGCACCCAGCTCGTCGAGTTTCTCCTCGACCCACGGGAGCATGCCGTTGCCGTCGTCGTCACCGAAGTTGGCGGCGGCCATCCCGACGGGGACCACGCCCAGCGCCAGCGGCACCTCGTGGTTGGCCCACGCGACGGTGGCCACGCGCTCCGGCTGCTCGGGGATCGTGGTGGTCCCGAGCGCGTGCTCGATCACCACGGGGAAGTTCTCCGACGACCCGGCCGCGGCGGTGCCGCCGGACTGGTCGGTGTCGGATGCGCCGCATGCGGACATCACCAGTACCGCCGTGGCGGAGATCAGGAACGGGACAAGACCACGAGATCGCATAGGGCGGCTCTCTCACTCTCAGCAGACGGGACACGATCCCCACGCACCCGACGGGGTGTTAGGTGAGGCTGGCCTAAAACCCTACGGCTGGGCCGCGGCCGTCCGCAATCGGCTGATCCGGACCTTCGCTATCGCGATCCGGACATCCCGTCGGCCGGGTGGCTGCCGGAGCAGCGCAGCTGACCCGGCGTGAGGCCGGTCGTCCGCCGGAACGAGGCGCCGAACGCGCTCGCCGAGCGGTACCCGACTCTCAGGGCCACCTCCTCGACCGTCATGCCGCCGCCGAGCAGCACGGCGGCGTGCTGTGCGCGCAGTGCCGCCTGCCACGCGCCGAAGCTCAGGCCGGTCTCCGAGCGGAACGCGCGGGTCACCGTCCGCTCGCTCACGCCGAGCCGTGTGGCCCAGTCGGCGAGGGTCCGGTTGTCGCCGGGGTGCTCCTCGAGGGCGGTCACGATCGGGCGCAGGAGCGTGCTGTCGGGCTTCTGTACGAGCAGTGCGTGCGGGGAGGGCTCGAGCAGGTCGAACACCATGCGCTCGGTGAGATCGCGCGATCCCGCGGGCAGTGCCGTGTCGACCAGGCGCTCCAACACGAGCGTGAGCAGCGGGGTCACCTCCACCGCCACGGGCTCGGCGGGCAGCGGGGCGGCGGTCCGCACGTCCACGTGCGCGGTCCGGTACCAGGTCCCCGCCGCCGCCCGCGCGGAGTGCATCATCCCCGCCGGGATCCACAGGCCCACCGACGGGGTGATGGTCCACGTGCGCGATCCGATGGTGGCACTGGATGCGCCCCGGCGGCTCCACAGCAGCTCGTGCGTGGGATGCGAGTGCGGCTCCCACTCGGTGTCCCGGTCGACCAGCTCGTCCATCCCGGTGATCACGAACGGCATCAGGGTCTCGCCCGCCGCGTACACCGGCAGCGTGCGTCTGTCGACCCCGGGTCGTTCTGCGGTCCGCCCTGCTGCCATGGCCTGATTCTGCACCACCGGCGCGGGCGAGTGGTTCTCGCGCCGTGAAGCCCGCGCCCGCCCCGCCAGCCTGCAGCCCCGGTCAGCCCGTCGCCCGCCCCCCGCACCGCCGTTCAGCGGTGTTGAGTCGTTCTGTGCAGCGTTTGCGCAGGGCGGGCCCAGAATTCTGCTGCCGGAGCGACTCAACGCTTCGGGTGGTGGTGGGAGGAGTTGCGCGTGAGGCGAGAGGTGTGCGTGGTGCGACGGCGCCGGCACGAGGTGAGGCGTGAGGGGCGCGTGGTGCGACGGCGCCGGCACGAGGTGAGGCGCACCGGTGCGCGTGGTGCGAGCGCATCGGCCCCGGCACAGGCTGGCCCGTGCCGGGGCCGAGGGGTTACCGGCCGAAGAGTCTGGCGAGGAAGCCGCCCTCGCCGGGCTCCTTAGCGTGGCCCTGGCACCGG
>DWWG01000151.1 GCA_019119875.1 Candidatus Dietzia intestinigallinarum
TCGGCGCGTCCCCGGGGCGGGGCCGACGCGGCGGGGACCGCGACCGGTGTTCGGGTGAGCCGGTTCGATCTGGACCGCATCGGCCGCGGCCTGCCGTTCGCCGACGCGGTACCCGGGCTCCTCGCGGCGCTCTCCGCGGCGGGGACCGCGGTGGTCCAGGCGCCGCCGGGAACGGGCAAGACGACGCTCGTGCCGCCCGCGGTCGCCGTGGCCGACGGGGTTGCCGGCCGGGTCGTGGTGACCCAGCCCCGCCGCGTGGCCGCCCGGTCGGCGGCCCGTCGCCTGGCGCAGCTGACCGGCACCGAGCCGGGCGGTCTCGTGGGCTATTCGGTGCGCGGTGACTCAAAGGTCGGTCCCGACACGGCCGTGGAGTTCGTGACGCCGGGCGTGCTGGTGCGTCGGCTCGTCGCCGACCCCGACCTGCCCGGGGTCGGCGCGGTGGTGCTCGACGAGGTCCACGAACGCGACGTGGAATCCGACCTCGCGTTCGCCCTGCTGTGTGAGATTCGGCAGCTGCGGGACGATCTCCCGGTGGTGGCGATGTCCGCGACGGTGGAGGCCGGTCGCTTCGCCCGGCTCCTCGGCGGGGGCGACGCAGGTGGGGCCGGCGCAGGCGTGGCCGAAGCCGGGGGCGCGCCCGCGCCGGTCGTGGACGTCCCGGCCGTCCTGCACCCGCTGGAGGTGCACTACGCACCGTCGCCGGCACCCCGGCTCGACGCACGCGGCGTGACCGACGGCTTCCTCGAGCACGTGGCCACGGTGACCGCGGACGAGGTGGACGCGACCGGCCACGACACCCTGGTGTTCCTGCCGGGAGTGCGGGAGATCGACCGCGTGGTGCGGTCACTCACGGCCCGGCTCGGCCGGACCGCCGAGATCCTGCCGCTCCACGGCGGACTCGATGCGGCGGCGCAGGACCGGGCGGTCTCCGGCTCGGGCCGCGACGGGGGCGTGCCGCGGCCGCGCGTGGTGGTCTCGACGGACCTGGCGGAGTCCTCCCTCACCGTGCCGGGCGTGCGGCTGGTGGTGGACGCGTGCCTGAGCCGTGAACCGCGCCGCGACACCGCCCGCGACATGACGGGCCTGGTGACGGTCTCGGCCTCCCGGGACTCGTGCGTCCAGCGGGCCGGACGGGCCGCGCGCCTGGGGCCCGGCCGGGTGGTGCGCTGCCTGTCCGAGCAGGAGTTCACGCATCTGCCGTCGCACCGCGCCCCGGCGATCGCCACCTCCGATCTGACGACGTTCACTCTCGACGTGGCGTGCTGGGGTGCGCCGCGCGGCGAGGGCCTGGCCCTGCCGGACGCACCGCCGACCGCGGAGATCGCCCGCGCCGAGTCGGTGCTTCAGGGCCTGGGCGCGCTCGACGCCGACGGCCGCGCGACCGACCGCGGCCGCGCCCTGGCGCGCGTGCCCGCCGATCCACGTCACGCGCGCGCCCTGCTCGACGGGGCGACGCTCGTGGGTGCCCGCGCCGCCGCCGAGGTGGTGGCGTTGCTCGCCTCGGACCGCCGCTCGGCCGCCGGTGACCTCGCCGCGGACCTGCGGGACCTGCGGTCGGGTCGGGCGCCGGACGCGGGCGCCTGGACGCAGCAGGTCCGCAGGCTGGAACGGCTCGCCCGGCAGACCTCGACGGGCCGGGCGCAACGCGGCGGGTCCGAAAGCGGCGCGGGGAGCCGCGACGCGGGCACACGTGGGTCCGGCGGATCGCGCGAGGACGTGACGGGTCTGGTGGTGGCGCTCGCCCACCCCGACCGGATCGCGCGCCGCCGCGGCGCTCAGTACACCTTCGCCTCCGGGACCGGCGCCGTGGTGCCGCCCGGATCCGCACTGACCGGGCACGAGTGGCTGGCGGTGGCGGAGGTCGGTCGCGCCGCCGGGCGCGCGGCGGGTGAGGCCGGCGCCGTGATCCGCGGCGCCGCCGCACTGAGCCGCGACGACGCGCTCGAGGCGGCGTCCCACCTCCTCGACGACGACGAGACCGTCAACTTCGCGCAGGGCACCCTGACCGCCAGACGCGTCAGACGCCTCGGCGCGATCGAACTGTCCTCTACGCCTGTCAGGCCCTCGCCCGAGGCCGCCGCCGGGGCCGTGTCGGCAGCGGTCCGGGCCGGCGGAATCGCCGCACTGGGCCCCGACGAGGACGCCCTTCGCCTGTGGCGCCGTCTCGCGCTGGCGCACCGCGAACTCGGCGAGCCCTGGCCCGACGTGTCGGCCGAAGGCCTGGCCGAGCGGCTCCCGGAGTGGCTCGGCCCGGAGGTCGCGGCGCTGGCGACGGGCTCGAAGATCGCGGGACGAGACCTCGGCCCCGCACTGAAGCGACTGCTCCCCTGGCCCGAGGCGGGACGGTTCGACGAGCTGGTGCCGGAGCGGTTGCAGGTGCCCTCGTCGTCGTCGTACCGCGTCGACTACCCCGACCCCGGCGCGGATGACGCGCCGGTCCTGGCGGTCAAACTCCAGGAGTGCTTCGGCTGGACCAGCTCGCCCCGGATCTGCGACGGCCGGGTCCCGGTGACGGTCCACCTGCTCTCCCCCGCCGGGCGGCCGCTCGCGGTGACCCGCGACCTCGAGTTCTTCTGGCGCGAGGCCTACCCGGGCGTGCGCGCGGAGATGCGCGGCCGATACCCCAAGCACCCGTGGCCGGAGGATCCGATGGCCGCCGAGCCGACCCGGCGCACCAACCGGAAACGCTGACCGGCGCGCGGCAGGGTCCCATTACCATAACGGGCTACGAATCGATAGCCTCTGGCCAGAATCGGTCGTATAATGTGATTCATACCACTTCAGGCTGTCGACGCCGAAAGGGTGATCACGATGACCGCCTACACGCATCCCACACCCCACCGCGTGGCCCTACCCACCCGACACCCGGCGCGGGCGAGGGTCATCCCGCACGTCACCAACCGGATCGGCGCACTCGTCGCGGCGATCGGCCTGGCGCTCGCGCTGCTCAGCCTCTACCTGCCGTGGCTGACCACCGGCGGCGGCGAGCGGATCACCGCGCTGGGCATCACCGAGATCATCGACGTACGCAGCGTGGCGCCCGTGCTCTTCCTCGGGCTGATCATCCTGCTGTTCCTCGTCGCGGTCACCGCCGCAACCCGGCTCGCCGCGTTCGCGATCGCCGGTGCCGTGGTCGGCGGGATAGTCCTGCTCGCCCACCTGGCGTTCATGTGGACACTGGTGTCCTCGACGGGCACCGGGGACCCGCTGCTCTCCGGGCTGCCGTCCGGCGCGGCGATCTCCTACGGCCCGTTCCTGGCCGCGCTCGGATTCATCATGGTGACGTTCGGGTCCGCGTGGGCCGCACGGGCGGCCGACTACCTCCTGCCCGACCGCGCCGAGGCGCGGCCGCACGTCACGCCGCCACACGACAGCTGACCACCGGCCGCGACACCGGACCAGGAGCCGGTGAGGATCGCGTCGGGGCCGGCGGGGATCGCGTTCCCCTCCCACCCCCGCCGCGTCGCCCCCGCTAGGGTGGGGCCATGTCCACACGGAGTAGCGCCCGTACGGGCCGGACCCACCTGGCGGCACTCGCCGCGGCGGCACTGGTCGGCGCGACGGCCGCGGGCACCGCCTACGGGGTCCCCGCATCCGCCGAGGACGACACGGCGGCCGCCGGCGACCCCCTCACCGCCCCCACCGCCGGCGCAGCCGAGGCCACCGGCGGCCCGATCGGCGACGAGACCCCCGCGCCGGTGGCCGTCGACGCCCAGCTCATCCGCTCGGTGGCCCGGCAGGTCCTCGCCGAGCAGGAGCGCCCACAACACCTCACGGACGTCGACCTCATCGCCCGCGACGTGCTCGCCATGAACCCCGCTGACCCGGCGGAGGCGGACCGCCTCACCCGCGAGACCATGCTCGGGTTCGGACCCGGCGGCCCGGTGCTGGACGGCCCGGAGGGCGACGTCGTGCCCGCACCGCCGCAGTGCCCGCCGACCGCCCGCGCCTGTATCGACGTGGACGGAAAACGCGCCTGGCTGCTCGACGCCGGCCGCGTCACCTACGGGCCGGTCCCCGTCACCACCGGCAAGGACGGCTACGAGACCGTCCGCGGCACGCACCGGGTACTGCGGCACGTGCGCGACGACCACAGCATCCCGTTCGACTCCCCCATGCCGTTCTCGACCTACTTCACGACCAGCGGGATAGCGTTCCACCAGGGACGGCTCGACGAGCCCTCGCACGGCTGCATCCACCTCGGCCACCACGCAGCAGCCCACTTCTTCGAGCAGCTGCGCGTGGGTGACGAGGTCTTCGCCTTCTGAGGTCTTCGCGTTGGCGTTCTGAGGCCTTCGCCTCCTGGCGTCAGTTGCGCGGGAGCGGCTTGACCATCGGGAACAGGATGGTCTCGCGGATGCCGAGGCCCGTCAGCGCCATGAGCAGGCGGTCGATGCCCATGCCGAGTCCGGCCGAGGGCGGCATACCCTGCTCCATCGCGGCGAGGAAGTCCTCGTCCAGGATCATCGCCTCGTCGTCGCCGGCCGCGGCCAGGCGGGCCTGGTCCTCGAAACGCTGACGCTGGATGACCGGGTCGACGAGCTCGGAGTAGGCGGTCGCCAGCTCGAATCCACGGACGTAGAGGTCCCACTTCTCCGTGACGCCGCGGTCGGTGCGGTGATCGCGCGTGAGCGGCGACGTCTCGACGGGGAAGTCACGGACGAACACCGGCCCGTCCAGCTGGTCGGAGCACAGGTGCTCCCACAGTTCCTCTACGAGCTTGCCGTGCAGCCAGCCCTTGCCCGAGGGGACCTCCAGTCCGACCTTGTCGGCCACTGCGGTGAGCTCGTCGACGCTCGAATCGACGGTCACCGTCTCGGCGCCCGCCGTGGCGAGCTCGGGGTGCTTGCGCTGCAGCGCCTCGTTGAGCGAGGGGTACATCCTCATCTCGCGCCACCGGCCGCCGAGGTCGTACTCGGTGCCGTCCACGAGCGTGACCGTGGTGGATCCGAACACCTCGGTGGCCACCTCCTGGATGACCTCGCGGATCATCGTGGCGGCCGTGTCGTAGTCGGCGTACGCCTGGTAGGTCTCGAGCATCGCGAACTCGGGGCTGTGCGAGGAGTCGACGCCTTCGTTGCGGAAGTTCCGGTTGATCTCGAAGACGCGCTCGATCCCGCCCACCACGCAGCGCTTGAGGTACAGCTCGGGCGCGATCCGCAGATACAGGTCCAGGTCCAGCGCGTTGGAGTGCGTGACGAACGGCCGGGCCGCGGCGCCGCCGTGCAGCGTCTGCAACATGGGCGTCTCGACCTCGAGGAAGCCGCGGTTCTCCAGCGCGTGTCGCAGGGCACGCACCACCTTGATGCGCAGGACCGCGTTGCGGCGGGCCTGGTCGCGCATGATGAGGTCGGTGTAGCGCTGACGGACCCGGGTGTCCTCGCTCATCTCCTTGTGCGCCACCGGGAGCGGGCGCAGCGATTTGGCCGCGAGCACCCACGAGTCGACCATGACGGACAGTTCGCCGCGCTTGGAGCGCACGACCCGGCCGGTCACCGAGACGAAATCACCCAGGTCGACGTCCTGCTTCCAGGCGTCGAGGCGCTCCTGTCCGACATTCGCCAGCGAGAGCATGGCCTGCAGTTGCGGGGTGAACCCGTCCGGCTCCCCCTCGACGGCGGGCACGGACAGGTCCGCGGCGGGATCGATGCCGTCCTGCAGGCGGACGAAGCAGAGCTTGCCGGTGTTGCGGACGAACAGCACGCGGCCGGCCACCGACACCTCGACGTCCGTCTCCTCGCCCGGGGCGAGCGCGGCGAAACGCGGGTCCGAGGTGATCTCGGCCAGCCCGTGGGTGCGGGGGACGTCGACCGGATAGGCCTGCTCACCCGACTCCAGGATGCGCTGACGCTTGTCGCGGCGGATGCGAAGCTGCTCGGGGGTGTCGTCGGCGGGCTCGTTCTTGACGGCCCCGGGCGCGGAGGAAGTCGAGTCGGTCACGACTTCCGAGGATAGTCCCCTC
>DWWG01000152.1 GCA_019119875.1 Candidatus Dietzia intestinigallinarum
TGATCATGTTCGTACGCACCAAGTCTGCGACCGAGGAACTCGCCGAGCGGCTCCGGGCCCGGGGCTTCTCGGCGGCACCGATCAACGGTGACATCCCGCAGAACCTTCGTGAGCGGACGATCGAAGCGCTCAAGGACGGCCGCACGGACATCCTCGTGGCCACCGATGTCGCGGCCCGGGGCCTGGACGTCCCGAGGATCAGTCACGTCGTGAACTACGACATCCCGCACGACACGGAGTCCTACATCCACCGGATCGGCCGGACGGGTCGCGCGGGGCGCAGCGGTCATGCGCTGCTGTTCGTCACTCCGCGGGAGCGACGTCTGCTGTCCCAGATCGAACGGGCGACGCGTCAGCCGCTGACCGAGATCCAGTTGCCGAGCGTGGACGACGTCAACGAGATGCGGATGGCCAAGTTCGCCCAGTCGATCACCGAGAGCCTGGAGGACACGAATATCGCGCTCTTCCGTCGCCTCGTCGAGGATTATGCGTCCGAGCACTCGGTGTCGATGGCGGACATCGCCGCGGCGTTGGCCACGCAGTCACGCAACTCGGACGAGTTCCTCATGCGTGAGCCCGAGCGCCCGCCGCGCCGTGAGCGTCATGACGATCGCCGTGACGGACGTCGGGGCGATCGCCGGGACCGTCCGTCCCGCGACTTCGACGGCCCGCGGCCGTCGCGGTCGGGCAGGGAGATGGCGCAGTACCGCATCGCCGTGGGCAAGCGGAACAACGTCAAGCCCGGCTCGATCATGGGCGCGCTCGCGAACGAGGCCGGCCTGCGCGGCGGAGACATCGGCCGCATCTCCATTCGCTTCGACCACTCGGTGGTGGAGCTGCCCGCGGATCTTCCCGGCGATCAGCTCGAGTCGATGAAGGGCATCAGGGTCGGCGGCGCCGAGATCGACATCCGTCCGGATTCGGGCCCGCCGGCGGGCCGACCGGGTTCCTTCCGCGACGATCGGGGTGGGCGTCCACGCGGTGGGCACCGCGGAGGCCGCGACGACCGCGGGGGCCACCGGGGCGGAGATGACCGTCGAGGTGGCCGATACGATGATCGTCGCGACGACCGAGGGGACTTCCGGGGCGGAGACGACCGTCGCGGCGGCGGCCCGCGTCGCGATGACGACCGTCGCGGCGGCGGGTTCCGCGGCCGCTCAGGTGGCGGCCGCGACCGCTACTGAGGCTCTCCGGGCGACGCCGCCGTCCCCGGCGAGAAGGGGAGTAGTGCACGTTCGCCGGACAGCTGCCGGACCGTCAGCGCGGGCACCGGCGGACCGCACCCGTCAGGGCACGGTGATCGGCTTCGCTCACCGGAAGCCCGTAGGCAACCGCGGCGGTGAGGTACCGGGCGGCGTAGAAGCAGTGGCGTCCGGGATCCTCCGGTAGCCAGTCGGCGGGGGTCGAGTCGCTCTTGCGACTGTTCACGGCACCGGTGACGGCCACGAGGTTGTGGTCGACGTCGTTGGCGAACTCCGCGCGCCGCGCCACGGGCCACTCCCAGGCTCCGTGGTCCCACGCGGCGGACAGCGGGTACACGTGGTCCACGTGGATCCCGCGGACCCCGGCCACGCCCACGTCGACCACGCGCCCGGTGTAGGGGTCCACCAGGATGCCGTCCGACACGGCGCACGGGTCATGGGTGCTCGCGGTGCCGCCGTGGATGTCCCGCGCGAGCACATCGTTCCTGGTGGAGCAGCCGTTGCCGCCGCCGGGGGCGTCCGTGGCATCACTCCAGGCCTGGCCGAACACACACGCGGAGGTGCCGGAGCAGTCCCGTTCGTAGCCGGGCACCGAAGGTCGTTCGGGGACGACGGGGACGGCGTCGAGGAGGGGGACGACGTGGTCCCGGTGGGGGCTCCCGGGCACCGAGGCGTGTGGCCGCCCGAGCGCGAGGACCATGCCGAGGCAGCCCAGGGTCAGTACCGCCAGCGCCAGTGCCCGACGGGGGATCGGTGGGATCCGCTCGCGTCGGGTCGTGGGCGGGCGCCGGGTCGGGGGTGCGGGGTCGCGCGGGGCGGTGTCCGGGCCGGGGACGGGGGCTTCGGAACGGGGTGCGGACGTCACGGGGGTGAGTATCCGGCAGGGCGGTCCGGGTAACCCGGCCCGCCGGTGGTCTGGCGGGCGGGCCTGTGGAGAGGGCCGTGCCTGTGGACAGTGCGAGAACGACGACGACAACGACGACCACGACGGCGGGGCCGGTGCCGACCACGACGACCCCGGCCTCCGGCGGGAGCGTCGGCCCGGCGGGCTGCCGTCAGCGACCGGCGGTGGTGGGTCATTCCGGCAGGCGTCGGCGCGAATGTCGGGCCCTCGTGCTTACATGTGGGCGTGAGTCAGACACCCGAACCGCGCCTGCACGCCGTGTGGAGGTCCGGGACCATCGGGCTGTGGTGCGAGACCGGTTTGCGTCGTCCCCACTCGGTCGCCCCGGCGGGATCGGTCACGGCGGTGGCGAGGGCGGGTGCGTCCTCGCAGGTCGTCGCATTCCTCGAGGGGTACTCGCTCAGTCACAGGCTCGGGGTGCGCGTGCCCGTCGAGGGGAGGGTGCGCGAGGCCACCGTCCCCGGTATCCGCATCTCGGTCGCGGCTGCCATAGACCTGTGCGGGCTGATCGAGGGTGACGAGAGGTGGGTCGGGCCCGGACTCAGTGCCCTGGCGGCGTTGTCCTCCGGCGTCGCGGCGTTCGTGCGGTCCGGACATGTCGTGCCGCGGCTCGTGAGGCAGGAGGGCGGATGGGTCGCCGGCTGGGCTCTGGCGGCGTCGCCGGTGGTCAGTGCATGGGCGGCGGAGAGCCTGTCCCGCTGCCACGGGCTGGTAACGGGCCGGGAGGAGCTGGATCGACTGCTGGATTCGCTGACGGACGATCACGCGCGGATGGCTCTCGCGCCGTTGGCCGGGGACCGCCGCAGCGTGCTGGGGACCGCTCTGATATTCGGCGGGGAGCTCACCTCGGGCGGGCCCGCGCTGGCCGCCGCCGTCGCGGAGTTCGGGCGTGCGGCCGCCGCTCGGGACGTGGAGGTGGTGTTCCGGATCGTGGAGCCGCAGTCCTCGGACGAACCGGACACCGACTGCGCTGCGGGGCCGGGCACCGGCGGCGCCCCCGGAGCGCACGGCGGGCCGGACGGGGAGGTGCTCTGGCGACTGGAGGTGCTCGTGCGCACCGGTACGGACTCCCTGCGCCCCTACACGCGACTTCCCGATCCGGCCGCGGTGGCGGACGCGGTGGGCGATGTGGTGGCCAGGGCGGTCCGGTCGTGGCCGCCGCTGGGACGTGCCGTGCCGGCTTCCGGGAGCCCTGACCTGCTCCTGCCCACAGACCTGGTGGTGGATCTGGTCGACCAGGGCGTCGAGGTGCTACGGGGACGTGGGGTGGAGGTGTTGCTGCCCCGGGCGTGGACGCGGGTGCGGACGGCGGTGCGGGCGGTGGTGCCGGAGCCGGGGACCGAGGCGGTCGACTCGGGTCGCCGCCTGGGATCGGAGCAGCTCGCCGACGTGAACTGGGAGATGATTGTCGACGACGAACCTCTGGACGCCGCCGAGGTGCAGATGCTCCTGGACTCCGCCTCCGACCTGGTCCGGCTGCGTGGACAGTGGGTCCGTGCCGACTCCGGGGCGCTGCGCCGGGCGGCACGCTTCCTCACGGCACAGAAAGGGGGCCGGCTCACCGCACCGGCGCTCGCGGCGGCGCTCATGTCCGAGGAGGCGGAGCACGTCGAGGTGGATGCGCCCACCACGATGGGCTGGATCCCCTCGTCGTCGTCGATCCGGATCGATCTCCCGGAGTGGTTCCGTGCCACTCTACGTCCGTACCAGCTCGAGGGCGTCCGGTGGCTGACCGCGCTCTCGCGAGCCGGGACCGGCGCGGTTCTGGCCGACGACATGGGGCTCGGCAAGACGATGCAGGTGCTCGCGCTCACCGCCGCAGAGGTCGCGCAGGCGCAGGGCCCCGGACCCCACGCCGCGGGCTCCTCCCACGGGCCGACCCTCGTCGTGGCCCCGCTGACCCTGCTGTCCACCTGGGCGCGGGAGGCGGCCACGTTCGCGCCGGAGCTCACCGTCGCGACGCACCACGGGCCGAACCGAGACCGGGCGGACGGGGCGGCCGCACGACTCGCGGAGTCGGACCTGGTGCTCACCTCCTACGGGACGGCCGCGCGGGACATCGGACTGCTCGCAGAAGTGGCGTGGCGGCGCCTCGTGGCGGACGAGGCGCAGACCATCAAGAATCCCACCACGGGGGTGTCCCGGGCACTCATGGCGATCCCGGCCGAGCACAGGATCGCCCTGACCGGTACCCCCGTCGAGAACCGCCTCGACGAACTGCGGGCGGTGCTGGAATTCGTCAACCCCGGAGCACTGGGCTCGGCCAGTACGTTCCGGGCACGGTTCGCGGTCCCGATCGAATCCCGCCGGGACGAGTCGGCCGCGTCCCGGCTGCGCGCGCTCACGAGCCCGTTCGTGCTGCGCAGACTCAAATCGGATCCACGGGTGGTCGCCGACCTGCCGGACAAGCAGCACATCCGGGTGGACGCCCCGCTCACCCGTGAGCAGGCGACCCTCTACCAGGCGATCGTGGAGGACATGCTGGAGCAGGTCAGGGAATCGGAGGGGGCGGCGCGCAAGGGCGCCGTCCTCTCCGGGCTCACCGCGCTCAAACAGGTCTGCAATCACCCGGCCCACTACCTCGGCGACGGCTCGGCGCTGTTGCGCGGCGGGCGGCACCGGTCGGGCAAGCTCGCCGCACTCGACGAGGTGCTCACCGAGATACTCGAGGCCGACGAGAAGGTGCTGCTGTTCACCCAGTACCGGGCGTTCGGGGAACTCATCCTGCCGATGCTCGAACGACGCGCGGCGGGCGCCGTGCCCTTTCTCCACGGCGGGGTCACCGCGGCCGGTCGTGCCGAGATGGTCCGGGACTTCCAGAGCCCCGGCGGCCCGGCGGTCATGCTCGCGTCATTGCGGGCGGGCGGCACCGGGCTGACCCTGACCGAGGCCAACCACGTGGTGCACCTGGACCGGTGGTGGAACCCGGCGGTGGAGAACCAGGCCACGGACCGCGTGCACCGGATCGGGCAGACGCGGGTGGTCCAGGTCCGCACGTTCGTCGCCCCCGGCACCGTCGAGGACCGGATCGACGAACTCCTGGAGGCCAAGCGGGAGCTGGCGGAGCTGACCCTCGGCCCCCTGGCCGGTGCGCTGACCGAACTGGACGACGCGGACCTGGCCGCGTTGGTCACACTGACCGGTGACGGGGTCGACGAACTGTGAGCACGGGATCGGGGATCGGGGCGCGCTCGCGGGCAGGGGCGTTCGGTACCCACATGTGGAGCAGACGATGGATCGGGGACCTTGAGTCCGGGGTGTCCCGAGGGGATGTCCATCTCGGGCGCACCGATGCACGCCGGAACAAGGTGCTGTCCCTGGAGCATTCGGGTCGGACGGTGCGCTGCGACGTGGACAGCAGCAGACCCCGTCCGTTCACGGTGGAGTTCGAGTTCGCACCACTCGACCCCACGGACGCGGACGCCCTGCGCTCGGCGCTGCGGCAGGAGGAGAGCGGGGTACTCGGCGCGCTCGCGGGGACGTTCTCCGACACGGTCGGATTCCTGCTGTTGCCGGCGGTCCACGGAGCCACCACCTTCTCGTGCCCGTGCCCGGTGCAGCCAGGCCCGTGCCGCCACGTCCTCGCCGCGGCGAACATCATGGTCGAGTGGTGGGACACCCACCCGGAGGTCCTGTTCGGGTTGCGGGGGCTTGGCGCCGACCACCTGGGCGCGGTGCTGCGCGGGGCGGACGGACACGGCGAGGTGGACGTCGACGTCGAGCAGAGCCTGTGGGGCACGGCCCCGGAACTGCCCGTCGTGCCCTCACCGGCGCCGGCGGGTCTCGAGGACCTGCTGGATGCGCCGGTCACCAGGAGGATGGCCGCGGCAGCGACCGACGACCCGCTCGAGCAGCTGCGCGTGGTGGCCGATCTCGAGGATTTCCTGGACGCCTTCGGCCGGTACGGGCCGCCGTGAACGACGACTCCCGGTGCGATCCTGTCGTACCCGCGACCTACCATGCGGCCATGACCACGCCACGGGGCGGAGACACCGTCCGATTTCTCCACACGGCCGACTGGCAGCTCGGGATGACCAGGCGTTTCCTGGGCGACGAATCCCAGGCCGTCTTCACCGCCGACAGGCTGGCCGCCGTCGCGGCACTCGGCGAACTGGCCACCGAGCACGGCGCACAGTTCATCGTGGTGGCCGGCGACGCGTTCGAGGACAACGCGGTGCCGAGGTCGGTGGTCCTCCGCGCGGCCGAGGTCCTGGCAGGATTTTCCGTGCCGGTCCTGATCCTGCCCGGCAACCACGACCCCCTGGACGTCTCCTCGGTGCTGCGGTGCCGGGACTTCAGCTCGGTGGTCGACGGCGGTTCCGTGGTGGTCCTCGACGGCTCCGGGCCGCTGGAGGTGCTGCCCGGAGTCGAGGTGGTGGGAGTCCCGTGGACCTCCAAGAGGCCCGACCCGTCCCGGCTTCCCGCACTGTTGGACTCGCTTGAACCGACAGACGCGCTGCGCGTGCTCGTGGCGCACGGCGGGACCGACGAGGTCTACGGGGGCCGGTCGCCGTCGGTGGAGGCGATCGCGGTGTCCGCACTGGAGGAGGCCGTCGATTCGGGTCGGCTCGACTATGTGGCGCTGGGTGACCGGCACTCGGTGACCCGCGTCGGGTCGGGTGAGCGCATCTGGTTCTCGGGTGCGCCCGAGACCACGGATTTCGACGATGTGGAAGTGGATTCCGGACACGCGTTGCTCGTGGAACTGGGCAGTGGCGGTCCCGGCGGGGTCCGAGGCCAGTGCACGGTGACCCCGCTGCGGACCGGGCGCTGGTCCTTTCTGGCGGTGAACGCACGGATCGACACGGATTCGGATCTCGACGCGCTCGCTGCCCGGATCGAGGCGATCGAGGACAAGCCGCGCACGGTCCTCAAGCTCGGGCTCACCGGCACGGTGGGGGTCGCGCTCCGGGCACGGATCGACGAGGAGGTGGAGCGCTGGGCAGCCTTGTTCGCCTGCGCCTACCTCCGCGATACACGCACCCACCTGGTGGTGCGGGCGGATGACACGGACCTCACCGACCTGGTCGACGGATACGCGGGGCGCGCGGTGGCGGACCTCATGGAACTGGCGACGGGCGGCGGACCGGAGTCCGAGGACGCCGGCCACGCGCTGAGTTTGCTGTACCGACTCGTGGACGGGGGAGCCCGGTGATCCTGCACCGACTGTTACTCGAGGACTTCCGGGGCGTGATCCGCGAGGAGGTCGAGATCCCGCGGCGCGGGGTGCTGGTGATCGAGGGACCCAACGAGTCCGGCAAGACCAGCCTCATGGATGCCCTCGAGATGCTGCTGGAGCACAAGGCCTCCTCGGGCCGGGCGGACATCAAGGCGGCGAGCCCCGTGGGGCGCGACGTCCCGGTGGTGGTCGAGGCCGAGTTCACGATCGATGACCAGCGGATGCGTTACCGCAAGGAGTTCGTCCGGGGCAAGCGGACCTCGCTGGAGTTTCCCGGGTCGGCACGTCAGTCGCTGACAGGCGACGACGCCCACAATCATGTCCGCGACCTGCTGGAACGTAAGGTCGACCGCTCGCTGTGGCGTGCGCTGCGCATCGCCCAGGACGAGCCGATCGGCCAGGTTGATGCGGCCAAGGGAATGGACTCACTGCGTCGCGCACTCGACGCGGCCGCAGGTGGCGAGGACCCGACGGGCGACGACAATCTGATCGCCCGCGTCTCCGAGGAGCGCGACCGCTATCTCACCGCGAAGCGGGGCGAGCCCACCGGTGACCTGGCCCGGTCGGAGGCCCGTGTCGCCGCGGCCCGGTCCGCGCTGTCGTCCGCCAGGGCGGGACACGCCGAACTCGACGCCGCTGTCGACGCCCACGCGGCGCAGGCGGCACTGCACAAGGCGCACACGGAGTCGCTGTCCGGTGTCGAGGCGGAGGTGGCCCGGCTGGAGGCGGCCGGACTCGTGGTGGCCGAACGCCGGCAGGTGTGCGCTGCGGCGGATACCGCGGTGGACCGGGCGGCTGCCGAGCATGACGCGGCGGTGCGGGCGACTCGCGAACGCGCGGCCCTGGTCGACGAGGTCGAGCGGGAGCGCGGACGGGTGGAGACCCTGCGTACCGCGGCGACTGAGGCGGCGGCCCGGCTCGCGCCGGCTGAGGAGCGGGCAGAGGCGGCCAGGGCGTCCCTGGAGGCGGCCGAGGCCGCGCTCACGGAGGCGCGCGCACGGCTGGATGAGGCCAGGCTCGCCCGGGAGAACGATCATCGACGCCGCGAGCTGACCCGCCTGGACACGCTCATCGACACTCTCCGGGCCGTGGGGGACCAGCTCACCGCCACCGAGTCCGAGCTGGTGGAGACGGCGGTGCCGGATGATGCCGTCGAGCGCGTCAGAGCCGCTGACGACGCGCTGCGGGAGGCCGTCGTCCGCAGCGCCGTGAGCGCACCCACCGTCGAGGTCGCCGGTAGCGGCGAGGTGACCGTCGCCGGTGAGACCCGGGACGCCGCCCCGGGTTGGTCCCGGCACATCGTCGAGGACACCGTCTTCGAGGTGGGGACCGTCTCGCTCACGGTCGTTCCCGCAGGCGACACCGAAGAAGTGCGCCGCGAGGAGATCGCGGCGCGGGAGCGGCTCGAGTCCGCTCTCGCGGAGATCGGTGTGGACACCCGTGACCGGGCCGAGGAGCGGTCCAGACGCACCGGCGCGTTGCGGGCCGAGGTCGAGGCGCTGCGCCGACGGCGGACGGACCTGCTCGGTGAGGACACCCTGGAGGACCTGATCGGCCGCCGGGACGCGCTGCGTGAGCAGCTGGCGGAGGACAGCACACCTCGTGACCCCGGTGCGGCGGGCGAGGATTCTCCGGCGCAGGGCGATGCCGCCGCCGGATCCGTGAGCGACGGTCCCGCCTCAGCAGATCCCACCGCGGAGGCGGAGTCCGCGGAGAAGACGCTCGACGAGCGGCGGTCCGAGGACAGGATCGCGGCGACCGAGGCGGAGACCGCCAGAACCGATCACGCCACCCGCTCCGCTCTTCTCGCCGAGGCGCAATCGCGACTGGAGGAGCGGACCGGTGCTCTGGAAGCAGCGCGGGAGGCCGCCGCGGACAGCGAACTCGCGGCGGCCGAGGAACGGACCCGGGTGCGGGTCGAGGAGGCGCGGGAGGCCGCCGGGAAGGCCCACGCCCTGCTCCACGAAGCGTTGTCGGACGCGCCGCCGGAGCTGCTGGACAATGCGCGTGCCTCGCTTGCCGCGCTGCGGGCCGAGGAACGCGACTCCTCCGCGGCGGTGGCCACGGCTCTGGGGCGGGTCAACGCGATCGGGGACCAGGGTCGGCTCGCCGACGTCTCGGCGGCGGAACGGGAACTGGACGAGGCGGAGAGGGAGAACGCCGCGTTGTGGCGCCGGGCCCGAGCCGCGGATCTGCTGCACCGCACTCTGACCGCACGCCGTTCGGAGGCGCTTCGGTCCTATCAGGAGCCCTTCCACCGTGCGGTCGTCGACCTCGGGGCCCTCGTCTACGGGCGCGATTTCGACGTGCGGCTCGGGGATGACCTGACAATCCTGTCCCGCCGGATCGGGGACGTCACGGTCGACTACGACGCGCTCTCCGGTGGCGCCAGGGAGCAGCTGGCGGTCATCGTCCGGATCGCGTGCGCACGCCTGGTCGGTAGCGAAGGAGTGCCGGTCTTCCTCGACGACACCATGGGCTACACCGACCCCACCCGCCGGATGACCATGGGCGCCGTCATCGCCGCCGCAGCGGCCACGTCCCAGGTCATCGTCCTCACCTGTGACCGTGCGAGGTTCGCCGGTATCGGTGGGGCCCGGACCCACGTGATGCGGCGTACGGCGGCACCGACGGAGTGAACACCGTTAGCCCGGCCCGCTCGTCGTCGGTGGCCAGGTGGCGCCGGGGGACCCGAAGCGTGCTGTAATAGGCGCATGAGCGAGACACGCTGGTTGAGCGATGAAGAACAGCGCATGTGGCGCCGGTACCGGGACGCGAACCAGCTACTGGATCTCGCGATCGAGCGCCAACTGCAGCGGGACGCGGCGATGTCGCAATCCGACTACTCGGTTCTGGTGAGCCTCAGCGAGGCAGAGGGGGGCGGGCTCAGGGCCCGAGACCTCGGTGCCGCGCTGGGCTGGGACCGCAGCCGCGTGTCGCACCAGGTGCGACGCATGGAGGGGCGCGGTCTGGTGTCCAAGAACGAATGCGCCGAGGACGGCCGTGGCACGGTCGTCTCCCTCACCGACGAGGGAGCGCGGGCCATCGGCGCGGTCGCCCCGAAGCACGTGGAAAAGGTCCGCGAACTGTTCATCGACGTGGTGGATGAGGACGAGGTCCGCCTGCTCACCGAGATCTACGAGCGGGTGGTGGCGCGGATCGGCGAGGTCGACGGGATCACGCTGCCCTGTTGAGTCCGGACCACGGCTCACACGATGAGGCCGGAACGGAAAAAAAGTAGGGCCCGGGCGACTCGCCCGGGCCCTACTCGTTTATCCGTCGTGCCCCCGAAGGGAATCGAACCCCTGACCTTTGGTACCGGAAACCAACGCTCTATCCCCTGAGCTACGAGGGCGGGATACCGACCGCGCACGCGGGCCGGAGGCCGTTCTCCCAGGATCCACCGGTGTGGGCGGTTCCTGTCGAACAGCGAGACTGATCGTAGCACCGCATCCCGGGCGGGGCCGCATCGGGCCCCCGGCACGGGCTACAGCGGTCGGGACAGGTGTCCGATTCTCCGCACGACGTGCCGACACCTAGGATATGAAGACGTGACTCCCGCCGACCTCGCCGCCGTCATCCGTGCCGCCCTCCTCGCTGTTCTCACCGATCGTGGGGCTGACATCTCACATGTTCCGGAGACGGTGACCGTCGAGCGCCCACGCAACCCCGAACACGGCGACTACGCGACCAACATCGCGCTGCAGTTGGCCAAGAAGGTCGGCGCGGCCCCGCGCGATCTCGCCACCGAACTCGCAGAGAGACTGGTCGCCGATCCGGGCGTGGCGTCGGCGGAGGTCGCCGGACCGGGATTCATCAACATCCGCCTCGACTCGGGGGCCCAGGGCTCGCTCGTCGCCTCGGTCCTGAAGAAGGGCGCCGAATACGGACACGGCGACGCCATGCGCGGGAGGCGGGTGAATCTGGAGTTCGTCTCGGCCAACCCGACCGGGCCCATCCACCTCGGCGGAACCCGCTGGGCCGCGGTCGGCGACGCGCTGGGGCGTGTCCTGGAGGCCTCCGGCGCTGAGGTCACCCGGGAGTACTACTTCAACGACCACGGCGCGCAGATCGACCGCTTCAGTAAATCGCTCGCCGCCGCCGCCAAGGGGGAGCCGACCCCCGAGGACGGCTACGCCGGTGCCTACATCGAGGACATCGCGGCCCGGATCGTCGCAGAACACCCCGACGTCCTGGACAAGCCCGAGGCGGAGTCCCTGGAGATCTTCCGTGCCGCCGGTGTGGACCAGATGTTCGCTCACATCAAGTCCTCACTGGCCGACTTCGGCACGGTCTTCGACGTCTACACCCACGAGAACTCGATGTTCACCTCCGGCGCGGTCGACCGGGCCGTCGAGACCCTCAAGGGCAACGGCAACCTGTACGAGTCCGACGGCGCATGGTGGCTCAGGACGACCTCGTTCGGAGACGACAAGGACCGGGTGGTCCTCAAATCCGACGGCAATGCCGCCTACATCGCCGGTGACATCGCGTACTTCCTCGACAAGCGTGAGCGCGGCTTCGACCTGTGCATCTACATGCTCGGAGCGGATCACCACGGGTACATCGGCCGGCTCAAGGCCGCGGCGGCCGCGCTCGGGGACGACCCGGCGACGATCGAGGTGTTGATCGGACAGATGGTCAACCTGGTCCGTGACGGCGCCCCGGTGAAGATGAGCAAGCGCGCCGGAACCGTGATCACGCTGGACGACCTGGTGGACGCGATCGGCGTGGACGCCGCCCGATACGCGCTGATCCGTTCGTCGGTGGACCAGACGATGGACATCGACCTCCAGCTGTGGGCCTCGGCGACCAACGACAACCCGGTGTTCTACGTGCAGTACGCGCACGCCCGACTGTGCTCCCTGGCGCGTAACGCCGCCGACCTCGGGGTCACGCTCGAGGGCGCCGACCTGTCACTCCTGGTCGAGGACCGGGAGGGCGCCCTCATCCGGACCATCGGGGAGTTCCCGCGCGTCGTGGCCAGCGCCGCCGATCTCCGCGAGCCGCACCGGGTCGCCCGCTACCTGGAGGAGCTGGCAGCCGCCTACCACCGGTTCTACGACACGTGTCGGGTGCTGCCGATGGGGGATGAGGAACCCGGCCCGCTGCACGCGGCACGCCTCGCCCTCAGCACGGCCACGCGGCAGACGCTGGCCAACGGTCTGCGTCTCATCGGCGTCAGCGCACCGGAGAAGATGTGAGCGCGCACCCCGCCGGCGCCCGGCACGAGTACCCGCACGCACCCGCGATCGGCGAGCGCCCCTCCGATCCGGATGTGCTGATGACTCTCGCCCCCGCGGTGTGGCCCCGCGGTGCCGGGCGCCGCGACGACGGCACGGTCGAGTTCGCAGGGGTCCCGGCCACCGAGCTGGCCGCCGAGTTCGGCACGCCGCTGTTCGTGATCGACGAGGACGACTTCCGGTCCCGGTGCCGCGAGATGGCCGAGGCGTTCGGGGGAGCGGAGCGAGTGCACTACGCGTCCAAGGCCTTCCTGTGCACCGAGGTCGCACGCTGGGTCGCCGAGGAGGGGCTGAGCCTGGACGTCGCCTCCGGGGGAGAACTGGCGATCGCGCTGCGCGCCGACTTCCCGGCCGAGCGGATCACCGTTCACGGCAACAACAAGTCCGCTGAGGAACTGCGCATGTCGGTGCGGCACGGCGTGGGTCACGTCGTGCTCGACGCGATGTCGGAGATCGAACTCCTGGACCGCATCGCAGGCGAGGAGGGGGTCGTACAGGACGTCTTCATCCGCGTGACCGTCGGCGTGGAAGCCCACACCCACGAGTTCATCGCCACCGCCCACGAGGACCAGAAGTTCGGCTTCTCCCTCGCCGGCGGCGCCGCCATGGAGGCCGTGCGCGCAGTGTTCGCGGCCGAGAACATCCGGTTGACCGGACTGCACAGCCACATCGGGTCCCAGATCTTCGAGATCCACGGATTCGAGCTCGCCGCCCGCCGGGTCATCGGACTTCTGCGGGAGATCGTCGACGAGTTCGGCACCGGGCGCACCGCGCAGCTCGACCACCTCGACCTCGGCGGCGGACTGGGCATCAGCTACGTCCCTTCGGACGAGCCGCCGCCCGTGGCACAGTTGGCGCGCTCGTTGAAGGAGATCGTCGACTCGTTCGCCCGCGAGGCCGACCTCGCACCTCCGACACTGGTCGTCGAACCCGGACGCGCGATCGCCGGCCCGGGAACGGTAACGCTCTACGAGGTCGGCGTGGTCAAAGACGTCGACCTGGCCGGCGGCGAGCGCAGGCGCTACATCAGCGTCGACGGCGGCATGAGCGACAACATCCGCACCGCGCTCTACGACGCGGACTACGACGCCCGCCTGGTCGGACGGGGCTCGACGGCGGAGCCGGTCGTGTCGCGCCTCGTCGGGAAGCACTGCGAAAGCGGCGATGTGGTGGTCCGCGACCTGTGGATGCCGGAGGATGTCCGTGCGGGCGATCTCGTCGCGGTGGCGGCCACCGGCGCGTACTGCTATTCCATGTCGAGCCGTTACAACCTCATCGGACGGCCCGCGGTGGTGGCGGTCCGCGACGGACGCGCACGTCTGATGCTGCGCCGGGAAACCCTTGACGATCTGACGAGCCTGGAGGTGGGACAGTGAGCGACGCAGCGGCGTCAGCCGTGCGACCCGTAGGAGTGGCGGTGCTCGGAATGGGCACGGTCGGCACCGAGGTCATCCGTTTCATGACAGAGAACGCGCGGTCACTGGCCGCGCGAATCGGTGCCCCGCTGGAGCTGCGGGGGGTGGCCGTCCGCGATCTGACCAGGGATCGAGGGATCGACCCCGAGCTGCTCACCGCGGATCCGTCCACCCTCGTGTCACGGGACGACGTCGACGTCGTCGTCGAACTCATGGGTGGCATCGACGTGCCACGCCCCCTCCTCCTCGAGGCCCTGGGCCACGGCAAGTCGGTGGTCACCGCCAACAAGGCGCTGCTGGCCGAGTACACCGGCGAGCTGGCCGAGGCCGTCGACGCCTCCGGCACCGACCTGTACTTCGAGGCGGCCGTGGCCGGCGCGATCCCCGTGATCGGCCCCCTGCGTCGTTCGATGGCCGGTGACCAGGTCGAGCGCGTGGTCGGCATCGTCAACGGCACCACCAACTACATCCTGTCGGAGATGGGCTCCACCGGCGCCGACTACTCCGAGACACTCGCCGAGGCCTCCCGTCTCGGGTACGCCGAAGCCGATCCCACCGCTGACGTCGAGGGGTATGACGCCGCCGCCAAGGCCGCGATCCTCGCCTCGATCGCGTTCCACAGCAGGGTCACCGCCGGTGATGTCTACCGCGAGGGGATCTCCCGGATCTCGCCCGACGACTTCGAGTCCGCCCGCGACATGGACTGCACCATCAAACTGCTCGCGATCTGCGAGAAGCTGCGTCGTGCCGACGGCACCGAGGCCGTCTCCGCCCGCGTGTACCCGGCGCTGCTGCCCAACAGTCACCCGCTGGCCGCGGTCGGCGGTGCGTTCAACGCGGTCGTGGTGGAGGCGGAGGCCGCCGGACGGCTCATGTTCTACGGACAGGGTGCCGGTGGCGCGCCGACCGCCTCCGCCGTTCTCGGCGACATGGTCGCGGCCGCCCGCAACAAGGTCGGGGCCGGCCGGGCCCCGGGCGACTCCACCTACGCCGCACTGCCGGTCGCGTCGATGGACGAGATCCTCACCCGCTACCACGTGCGGATGCGCGTGGCCGACAAGCCCGGCGTCCTCGCACTGGTCGCCAACGAGTTCGCGAACCACGGCGTCTCGATCGCCCAGTGCCGCCAGACCGAGGTCGAGACGGCCACCGGCGAGGACGACGACGTCCAGCCGAGCGCAGAGCTGACCGTCCTCACGCACCGGGCCTCCGAGCGCGCCCTCGCCGACACGGTGGCCGCGCTGTCCGACCAGGACGCCGTCACGGACATCACCAGCGTCATCCGTCTCGAGGGAGTCGACACCGAATGAGCACCACCCACCAGCCCGTGCACAGCCGCTGGCCCGGCCTTATCGAGGCCTACCGCGACCGTCTCCCGATCGGTGAGGACTGGGAGCCGGTGACCCTGTACGAGGGCGGCACGCCGCTCATCCGGGCGACCCATCTCTCGGCGGTCACCGGGTGTGAGGTCTACCTCAAGGTCGAGGGCCTCAACCCCACCGGGTCATTCAAGGACCGCGGTATGACGATGGCCGTCACCGACGCCAAGGCGCGCGGCCAGCGCGCCGTCCTGTGCGCGTCCACGGGAAACACGTCGGCCTCGGCGGCCGCCTACGCCACGCGCGCCGGCATGGAGTGTGCGGTCCTCATCCCGCAGGGCAAGATCGCCGCCGGCAAGCTGGCGCAGGCCGTGATGATGGGTGCCACCATCATCCAGGTCGACGGCAACTTCGACGACTGCCTCGAGCTGGCCCGCAAGACCACGGCGACCTACGCGGAGATCGGTCTGGTCAACTCGGTCAACCCGGTCCGCATCGAGGGCCAGAAGACCGCCGCGTTCGAGATCGTGGACGTTCTCGGGCGTGCCCCGGACCTGCACTTCCTGCCCGTCGGCAACGCGGGCAACATCACCGCGTACTGGCGCGGCTACACCGAGTACCACGCGGACGGGATCATGCCCGACCGTCCGCGCATGATGGGTGTGCAGGCCGCCGGTGCGGCACCGCTCGTCGACGGTGCGCCGGTCAAGAACCCCGAGACGATCGCCACCGCGATCCGCATCGGCGCCCCGGCGTCGTGGGACGGCGCGGTGGCCGCCCGTGACGAATCGGGTGGCACGTTCCGCAAGCGGACCGACGAGCAGATCCTCGAGGCATACCGCACGGTCGCCGGAAAGGACGGCGTCTACGTCGAGCCCGCGTCCGCCGCGTCGGTGGCCGGTCTGCTCGACGCGCACGCGAACGGTGAACTCGAGGCGGGGCAGACGATCGTGTGCACGGTGACCGGCAATGGTCTCAAGGACCCCGACACCGCGCTGCTGGGCATGCCCGAGGTCGAGCCGGTCCCGGTCGACCCCTCGGCGGTCGCCGGCGCCCTCGGTCTGGAATGAGCGACGTGAACGCCCCGGGCCCGGAGGTTTTCGGTAGCTCGGGCGGCCGCATACTGCCGGTCGGCCGGTCCGTCACCGTCGAGGTGCCGGCGTCGAGCGCCAACCTCGGCCCCGGTTTCGACGCGCTCGGTGTGGCCCTGGGGCTCTACGACACGATCACCGTCACCACGATCGCCTCCGGCCTGGAACTGGAGGTCACCGGCGAGGGTGCCGGTGAGGTCCCCGAGGACGCGTCCCACCTGGTGGCCAAGGCCGTCGAGGCCGGGCTGAGGGCCGGTGGAGTGGGCGTGCCGGGTGTCCGCATCTCCTGTCACAACACGATCCCGCACTCCCGAGGTCTGGGGTCGTCGGCCTCTGCCGCCGTGGGTGGTCTGGTCGCGGCCAACGGTCTGATGGGTGGGGTCCTGACGACCGAGCATCTGGTCCAGCTGTCCAGCGAGTTCGAAGGACACCCGGACAACGCCGCGGCCAGTGTGCTCGGCGGAGTGGTGGTCTCCTGGACCGAGCGCACGGCCACCACGGTGAACTACCGCGCGGTCCGGATGGACATCGATCCCTCGATCGTCGCGACCGTCCTGGTGCCGGCCGAGACGTCGTCGACCGCGCAGACCCGGGGGCTGCTGCCCGCGAAGGTCCCGCACGAGGACGCCGCGTTCAACGCCAGCCGCGCCGCCCTGATGTCGGTGGCGCTCGCGTCACGGCCGGAGTTCCTCATGGCGGCCACGGAGGACAGACTGCATCAGTCGTACCGGGCGCCGGCCCTGGCCGCCACCACGGAGTGGATCACCCGTCTGC
Organism: Candidatus Dietzia intestinigallinarum; assembly: GCA_019119875.1. GTDB lineage: Bacteria > Actinomycetota > Actinomycetes > Mycobacteriales > Mycobacteriaceae > Dietzia > Dietzia intestinigallinarum. Next base: position 17,128 of record DWWG01000152.1, read on the forward strand.
GGGACCGCGGTCTGGCCGCCACCGTGTCGGGTGCCGGCCCGACGGTGCTGGTCCTGGGCACCTCGGACCTGCCGGCCGATCTTCGGGATCTCGCCGAGTCCCAGGGGTGGCGGGCGCTCGATCTCCAGATCGCCGACGGTGCCCGGGTGGTCTCCACGGCGTAGTTGGGCCGGGACGATCCCGGATCGGATCGGGTCCGAGACCGGCGGACCGACCCGACGTCGCCCCCGCCGTCAGCGCTGTGAGCCCGGGGCGATCCTGGTGATCTCGTACCGCCCGGCCGCGTGTCTGGCCCGGATCTCGATCTTGTCGTACTTGCCGACCGTCGTGCGAGGGATGTGATCGACGAACGCCCAGCGGTCGGGGCGTTTCCACATCTCGATCACGCCCTCGAGACCTTCCCAGAGGGAGCGTGCGGACGCGGTGACACCGGGCTTGAGGTGCACCAGGACGAGTGGTCGACTGCCCCAGCGGTCATCCGGTACGCCTATCACGGCGGCGTCGGCGACCCTGTCGTCCCGGAGTACGGCGTGCTCGAGCTCCACGCAGGAGATCAGCTCACCGCCGGAGGCGATGATGTCGTCCACACGGTCGACCACGTCGAGGTAACCCCTGGGCGAGATACTGGCCATGTCGCCGGTGCGTAACCAGCCGTCGACGAATCGATCAGGGTCCTGGTCGTGCAGATATCGGGCGGTGACCCAGGGGCCTCGAAGTTGGAGCTCGCCCACAGCCCACCCGTCGTTCGGCTGGATCCGCCCGGCATCCACGAGACGCGCCTGCACGGCGGCGGGGAATCTGCCCTGTCCGAGTGCCTGTGCGCGACGGTGCGTGGCGGACGAGTGGGGATCAGGTCGGGCGAATGCTGCGATGGGGCTGGTCTCGGTGAGGCCGTAGGCCTGGATCAGCGTCACGCCGTGGCGTTTGACGAAGGCGTCGAACAACGCCTCCGGCACAGGTGAGCCGCCCACGACCACCTCGGACAGATGCGCCAGTGACTGCGGGTGCGATTCCAGTCTCCGCAGTAGCCTCTGCAAAGTGTCCGGGGTGGTCATGACCTTGTTGGGGCGGTGGATGGCCAGGAGTTCGGCGACGTCGGCGCCGGTGTGAAGGGCGGCACCGGGCCGTGGGCGCGCGGCGACGAGACCGGCGCCGGACATGAGCGCGGCGTACGGCAGCCCCCAGGACATGACGTGGTGTATCGGCACCGTGGTGAGCACGCTGTCACCACTGCGCAGTGCCGCGCTCTCGGCCATGCACATCTGCATGGAGTGCAGCCAGATCGACCGGTGGGTGTAGGCCACGCCTTTGGAGTCGCCTGTGGTGCCGGACGTGTAGGCGATCGCCGCGGCGGAGTTCTCGTCCAGTTCCGGCCAGGGGTAGGTCGTGGACTGTCCGTCGAGAATGGCCTCGAGCGCGTGTACCTGCAGTGCGGTGTCGCCGAGGTCCGGGGGTACCTGACCGGCCAGGACCACGACGTGGCGCAGGCCCTCGACACGGGCCGCGATCTCGAGGACGGGGGAGAGGACCGCGGGGTCCACCAGGATCACCGTGACCCGGTTGGTCTCGAGCGCGGAGATCATGAAGGAGGGCGAGCGGAGGATGTTGATCGGCAGTGCCACCGCGCCCATCGAGGGCAACGCGAACACGGCTTCCACGGACTCCGTCCGGATCTCGGAGAGGATTCCCACGACGTCGCCGACGCCGACACCGAGTTCGGACAACGCGTGTGCGGTGGCCGCCGCCCGGGACGCGAGCACGTCGAAACGAGCCGTGCGCGGTTCCATACGGTCGCCGAATCCGGTGACGGTGGTGTTCCCGTGCCGTTCGGCACCGTGCTCGAGGATCCGGGAGACGAGCAAGGGCGTGTCCAGCATCGTTCCGAACACGGGGCACCTCCTGCCGGTCGGGCGGTCGTGTGCCGTAGGTTACCGCTGTCCCGCTCACCAGCGGCGCGTGGCCACGCCACGCGAAGGGGGACGTGTACGACGGTGCTCGCAGGTAGTATGCTTGCGGTCAGCTACGGACGCCCGGTCTCATCCGCGTCCCGGGTTCCTCGTACAGTCAGCCACCTGCCGGGTGGCCGTCGAAGGTGCGGGTCCCGGTAGGCGGTGACTGTACGGCGAGTGGCGATCAGGGATCCTCGCAGGTGGGCGACTCTTCCTCTATGTGGATCCCCCTCAGACGAAAGCTCCGTATGCGACGTACGTCGCAGCCGCGGAGAGGGCCACGTGGCCACCCGGGGCCGCCGACTCGACGATCCCGGACACCTGCTCGATGCCAGGCGGTGCTCATCGCCCCGGCACCGGGCCCAGAAAGGATTCCCGTGACCTCTACGGAAACCACCCCCACGCCACCGCAGGGCGTGTCGTTGTCGTCGTTGCGTCTCACCGAACTGAAGGCGTTGGCGCAGCAGATGGGCCTCAAGGGCCTGTCCGGCAAGCGCAAGAGTGATCTCATCGCCATGATCGAGGGCGGCCGCGCCACGCGGACCCCCTCCGCCACCGCGGCGGCGACCACGTCGGCCCCGGCTTCGACGTCGCCGGCGGAGCGGAAAGCCGGCCGCGACAGCAGCTCGGCGACGCAGGAGCCCCCGGCCTCCCCTGATCCCGAGTCCGGGGCCACGGGCCGGCAGGCCACCGAGGCCGAGGCCGCTCGCACCGCCGGCGCCGCCTCCGACGGTGGGGGCCCCGCGCAGGGGTCCGGCCGGACCCGCGACGAGGACGGTGACCGGAGCGGTCAGCGCCGGGATCGCGACAACGGCGGTCGGCAACGTCGCGGCGGCCAGGGCCGTGACGACCAGGGCCCGGCCCAGTCGGGTGGTCGTGGCCAGCAGGGGCGCGATCAGCAGCACCGTGACCAGCAGGGCGGGCGCAAGCGCGACGGCGACGACCGCGACCAGCAGGGGCGCGATCAGCAGCACCGTGACCAGCAGGGCGGGCGCAAGCGCGACGGCGACGACCGTGACCAGCAGGGGTCGGGCCAGAGCACCCAGGGTGGGGAGAACGGCCCGCGGGGCGACGGCCAGAACCGTGACGACGACGGCGGTGGTCGCGGTCGGCGCAGTCGTCGCCGTCGCGAACGCAACCGCGGGGGCGGCCGTCAGCACGACGGCGAGACCGAGGTGCGGGAGGGCGACGTCCTCCAGCCGGTCGCCGGCATCCTCGACGTGTTGGACAATTACGCGTTCGTCCGCACTTCCGGGTACCTCGCCGGTTCGAACGACGTCTATGTCTCCATGAACATGATCCGCCGGCACGGGCTCCGTCGAGGCGACGCGATCACCGGTGCGGTCAAGATGCCCCGCGATGGCCAGGGTGACGGCGGAGGCCAGGGTGGCGGCAAGAACCGCCAGAAGTTCAACCCGCTGGTCCGGATCGACACCGTCAACGGCGGCCCCGTCGACCAGGCCCGCAACCGCGTCGAGTTCTCCAAGCTCACGCCGTTGTACCCCAATCAGCGGCTGCGTCTGGAGACCGAGAAGAACATCCTCTCCACGCGTGTGATCGACCTGATCATGCCGATCGGCAAGGGCCAGCGTGCGTTGATCGTGTCCCCGCCGAAGGCCGGTAAGACCACGATCCTGCAGAACATCGCCAACGCGATCGCGACCAACAACCCGGAATGCCATCTCATGGTGGTGCTCGTCGACGAGCGTCCGGAGGAGGTCACCGACATGCAGCGTTCGGTGAAGGGCGAGGTGATCGCCTCGACCTTCGACCGTCCGCCGTCCGATCACACGCAGGTCGCCGAGCTGGCGATCGAGCGCGCTAAGCGCCTGGTCGAGCTGGGGCAGGACGTCGTGGTCCTCCTCGACTCGATCACGCGACTGGGGCGCGCCTACAACAACTCCTCGCCCGCCTCGGGCCGCATCCTGTCCGGCGGTGTCGACTCCACGGCGCTGTACCCGCCCAAGCGTTTCCTGGGTGCGGCGCGCAACATCGAGGACGGGGGCTCGCTGACCATCATCGCCACGGCGATGGTGGAGACCGGCTCGGCCGGCGACACGGTGATCTTCGAGGAGTTCAAGGGCACAGGCAACGCCGAGCTCAAGCTCGACCGTCGGATCGCCGAGCGCCGCGTCTTCCCGGCCGTCGACGTGGGCCCGTCCGGCACCCGCAAGGAGGAGCTGCTCATGAGCCCCGAGGAGGCGGGCATCATGCACAAGCTCCGCCGCGTCCTGTCGGGGCTGGACACGCATCAGGCGATCGACCTGCTCATGTCGCAGCTGCGTAAGACCAACACCAACTACGAGTTCCTGCTGCAGGTGGCCAAGACCACGCCCACGCTGCCCCAGGACGAGGAGTGAGCGAGGCGGCGGGACGTTCGCCGTCTTCGATCGACGACGTCCTCTCCGAGTACGGCGGCCTCGAGGCGCAGCTGTCGGATCCGACACTGCACGAGGACGCGACCGCGGCGCGTCGTGTCGGTAAGCGTTTCGCCGAACTCACCCCGGTGGTGCAGTGCTACCGGGCGCTGGTGTCGACGCGCGATGACGCCGACGCCGCGCGGGAGCTCGCCGACGACGACGCCTCGTTCGCCGAGGAGGCGCGGCGCCTGGACGCGGAGGCCGCCGAGCTGGAGGTCCGGTTGGCCGACCTGTTGGCGCCGCGTGACCCGCACGATGCCGACGACGTCGTGATGGAGATCAAATCCGGGGAGGGGGGCGAGGAGTCGGCGCTGTTCGCCGCGGATCTGGCCCGCATGTACACCCGCTACGCCGAGAAGCACGGCTGGACAGTCCAGGTGTTGGGTGTCACCGAGTCCGATCTGGGCGGCATCAAGGACGCCTCGTTGTCCATCCGGGCGAAGCAGGCCTCGAGGGACGGCGTGTGGTCGCGACTGAAGTTCGAGGGCGGTGTCCACCGGGTTCAGCGGGTGCCGGTCACCGAGTCCCAGGGACGGGTGCACACCTCGGCGGCGGGTGTACTGGTGTTCCCGGAGCCCGAGGACATCGGCCCGATCGAGATCGACGAATCGGATCTGCGGATCGACGTCTACCGCTCGTCCGGAAAGGGCGGGCAGGGCGTCAACACCACCGACTCGGCGGTGCGTATCACCCACCTGCCGACCGGAACCGTCGTCACATGTCAGAACGAGCGCAGTCAGCTGCAGAACAAGCAGCGTGCACTCCAGGTGCTCGCGGCGCGTCTCCAGGCCGCCGCCGCGGAGGCCGCGGAGGCCGAGGCGGCGGAGGGGCGTGCCACCCAGGTCCGGACCGTCGACCGTTCGGAGCGCATCCGCACGTACAACTTCCCCGAGAACCGGATCGCCGACCATCGCGTGGGCTTCAAGGCGCACAATCTGGACTCCGTCCTCGACGGTGATCTCGACGCCGTGCTCGACGCGCTCGCCGACGAGGACCGCCGTCGGCGGATGGAAGAGGCCTGACGCCGTGGCCACGCACCCGGCCCCCGTCGCCGGCGTGCTGCGGACCGCGGCGGCTGCCCTGGCGCGGGCCGGCATCGAGTCCGCCCGGGCCGAGGCCCGCCTGATCTGTGCCCACGTGTTGGGGGTCGACAGGTCCCGGCTCATGTCTGCCGACGGGATCGACGACGCCGCGGTCGCGGAGGTCGAGCGGATCACCGCCGCCAGGGCGGAGGAGAAGGTCCCCCTGCAGTACCTGTTGGGCCGCGCGCCGTCCGGCCGGTTGGACCTGGCGGTGGGGCCCGGGGTGTTCATACCCCGACCGGAGACCGAGCTGCTCGTCCAGTGGGTGCTCGACCGTCTGCCGGAGCCCGGCGGGGCGGGAAGGCCGGTGATCGTCGACCTGTGTGCCGGCAGCGGCGCTATAGCGCTCGAGATCGCGCACGCGCGCCCCGACGCGGACGTGCACGCCGTGGAACTCCACGATGCGGCACTGGAGTGGCTGCACCGCAACGCCGAGGAGCGAGCGGCCGCGGGCGACACCCCGATCGAGATCCACCACGGGGACGCGACCGATCCCGGTCTCCTGCCCGGGCTGCGGGGCCGGGTCACCGCGGTGGTGTCCAACCCGCCCTACATCCCGGTGACCGACGACCTTCCCGCCGACGTGCTGGGGCACGAGCCCGCGACCGCACTGTTCGGGGGGACGGACGGCCTCGTCGTCGTCGTCCCCCTGGTCGACCTGGCGGCGTCCCTCGTGGCCCCCGGCGGTTTCCTCGCCGTGGAGCACGACGACACCACCGGCGCGGACGTCGCGGCGGTCGTAAAGAGGCAGGGGCGCTTCGGTACCGTGGAGCAGCACACCGACCTCGCCGGCCGACCGCGGTTCGTCACCGCGACCACCCGCGACGACGTCGACACCGGCGCCCGCGGCGGCGACGACGACCGGGACGACGACGAGGTCGACACGACAGTCCAGAAGGGGAACACCCGGTGACCATCACCTACGACTGCACCGACGAGACCGGCCGCGAGGTCGGCCTGAGCTCCGCCGCCGGCGCCCTGCGCGCGGGCCGGCTCGTCGTCACCCCGACCGACACGGTCTACGGCCTCGCCGCCGACGCCTTCGACCCGGATGCGGTCAATCAGCTCCTGTCGGCCAAGCGTCGCGGCCCCGACATGCCCGTCCCCGTCCTGGTGGGCTCGTGGGAGACGATCGACGGTCTCGTGGTCAGCACACCCGCCGCCGCCCGCGACCTGATCCGCGCCTTCTGGCCCGGCGGACTCAGCCTCGTCGTCCACCAGGCCCCGTCACTGGGCTGGAAGCTCGGTCACACCCGGGGCACCGTCATGCTCCGCATGCCGCTTCACCCCGTCGCGATCGAGCTCCTCCGCGAGGTGGGCCCGCTCGCCGTCTCCAGTGCCAACGTGTCCGGACAGCCCCCGGCCACCACGGTCGACCAGGCCCGCGAACAACTCGGCGACTCCGTCGCCGTGTACCTCGACGGCGGCCCCTGTTCGATCGGGGAGCCGTCCACCATCGTCGACCTGTCCGGGCCGGGGCCGCGGATCCTGCGCGAGGGGGCCGTGACGGCCGAACGCGTGGGCGAGGTCATCGGCGTCGACCCGGCGACTCTGCGCGGCTAGCCGTGGGCATCGGGATCCCGTTCCGGGAGCTCCTGCTCATCGGGATCACGGCCGCCCTCGTCACCTTCGTCGTCACCGGCCTGGTCCGCGGTGTGGCCCCGGCGATCGGCGGGCTCGCCTACCCGCGGGAGCGGGACGTGCACCTCGTCCCCACCCCGCGCCTCGGCGGTGTCGGGATCTTCACCGGCATGCTCGTCGCGGTCTACCTCGCCGCGCAGCTGCCGGCGCTGAACCGGGCCTTCCCGCCGTTCGCCCCGGACGTCGAGGCGACGATCATCGCCGGCGGCGTGATCGTGCTGGTCGGCATCGTGGACGACATCCTCGGCCTGGGGGCGGTCACCAAACTCGCCGGGCAGGCCGCCGCGGCGGGCGTCCTGGTGGCGATGGGCGTCTCCTGGACCCTGCTGTATCTCCCGTTCGGCGACGGCAACATCCTCGTTCTCGACCAGCTCCAGGCCGGGCTGCTCACGGTCGTGTTCACCCTCGCGATCGTCAACGCGATGAACTTCGTCGACGGACTCGACGGTCTCGCGGCCGGTCTCGGCGCCATCGCGGCGCTCGCCATCTGTGTGTTCTCGGTCGGGATCATGATCGACCAGGGCGGTACCGTCGGCGCCTATCCGCCCGCCCTGGTCACCGCGGTACTCGCCGGGGCCCTGCTGGGTTTCCTGCCGCACAACTTCCAGCCCGCCCGGATCTTCATGGGCGACTCCGGCTCGATGCTCATCGGCCTCGTCCTGGCGGCCGCGTCCACCAGCGCGTCCGGGAAGATCTCCCAGAGCCTGTACGGGCCGCAGGAGATGATCGTCCTGCTCTCGCCGATGATCGTCGTGGCCGCGGCGATGTTCGTCCCGATGCTGGACCTGGTCATGGCGGTGATCCGGCGTGTCGGCGCGGGACGGAGCCCGTTCGCCCCCGACAAGATGCATCTCCACCATCGACTCCTGGACCTCGGTCACTCCCATCGACGGGTCGCGCTGGTCATCTACGCCTGGGTCTCCCTGATCGCGTTCGGCGCGGTCGGCGCCACGATGCTGCCGACCGAGGTGATAGTGCCGCTGGTGGCGGCCGGCCTGATCTCCGTGCTGGCCGCGACACTCGTCCCGCGTCTGCGCAGAGCGCGGGTCGAGGACCACGGGGGAGGGGAGACGGCCTCCCGCTAGGCTGCTGCCATGAGCGAGACTCCAGCGACGACCGATCTGTCCGACCCGAACCCACAGAACGCCGGACTCCGAACGGCCTTGAGACTCGGTGGACTCGCCCTGGCCGTGCTGGGCGTCGTGAGCGTCGTCGGCTGGGGTTTCGTCGACGGTGTGCCGGGCCTGTGGGGGGCGGTGCTCGGTGCGGCCGTCGGCGGGGCCTTCGTCCTGACCACCGCCGTCGTCGTCATGGCCACAGCCGGGTCGGCGCCACAGACCACGGCGGCGATCCTGCTCGGGACGTGGTTGCTCAAGCTGGTCGTCGCGATAGGCGTCGTGGTGGTTCTCTCGCGGTTCGACTTCTATTCGCGAAACGCGTTCGCGGTGACCATCATCGCCGCCCTGGTGGTGGTCCTGGCGGCGGAGACGTGGGGCGTCATCAAGACCAAGACCCCGTACGTCGAACCCGCCGAACCGCTCGACCCCTGACCGGGTCCCCCTGCCACGCGGCTTCCGAGACCGGGATGTTATTCTCTTCGACGGTGAGACGAGCACGTCGCCGGGATGCCCCACGGCCTCCGGACGTTCGCGCGCTGACCCGGATCGGCCGCGGACACCCGGCCGCTCGTACTGCACGCGCTCGGGCGCCAGTCGCCCTACACGACCAGGGGAGAACACACTGAGTACCACGCTTCTGGCCTTCAAGGGCGAGTTCCATGCCCCGGATATCGACAAAGAGTTCTTCCCCGTCGACCGGTGGTTCACCGGTTTCGCGGCGGACGCCTTCGTCATGGATCGCCTGATGTTCGTCCGCATCCTCATGGCAGTGGTTCTCATGGCGTTCTTCATGATCGCCATGCGCAACCCGAAGCTCATCCCGAGCGGCGTGCAGAACTTCGCCGAGATCTGCCTGGATTTCGTCCGCGTCCACGTGGCCGAAGAAATCCTGGGCAAGGATCAGGGACGTCGATTCCTGCCGATCATCGCCACGATCTTCTTCGCCGTGTTCGCGATGAATCTGCCCACGGTGCTTCCGGGACTGAACGTCTCGCCGAACGCCCGTATCGGGTTCCCGCTCATGCTCGCCGCTCTCGGCTACGTGACCTTCATCTACGCCGGCGCCAAGAAGTACGGGTTCTTCCGGTACATCAAGGCGAGCGTGGTCATCCCGAACGTGCCCCCGGCGCTGCACATCCTGCTGATCCCGATCGAGATCCTCTCGACCTTCATCCTGCGACCGGTCACGCTCACCATTCGTCTCATGGCGAACATGCTCGCGGGACACCTCATCATCGTGCTGCTGTTCAGCGCCACGAACTTCTTCTTCTGGCAGCTGAACGGATGGACCCTGCTGTCCGCCGGGATCTCGGTGCTGTCGGTTGCGTTCACGCTGTTCGAGCTCCTCGTGATCTTCCTGCAGGCGTACATCTTCGCCCTGCTGGTCGCGGTCTACATCGAGAGCTCGCTGCACGCCGAGAACCACTAGATCCCGGGCCGTCAGGCCTGACACGACCACCAGTCAACCCGACAAATAACGTCCGACCGGCTCGGAATAACCCGGACCGGCCATCTGAAAGGGAAACCCCATGGACATCGTCACTCTCGCCCAGGCCGCCGAGCAGACCATCACCAACGAGGGCTACGGCGCCATCGGCTACGGCCTCGCCGCGATCGGCCCCGGTATCGGCATCGGCATCCTCGTCGGCAAGACCGTCGAGGGCATGGCCCGCCAGCCCGAGATGGCCGGCACCCTCCGTACCACGATGTTCCTCGGTATCGCCTTCACCGAGGCGCTCGCCCTGATCGGTATCGTCGCCGGCTTCCTGTTCTGATCGACGACTCACCGACCTCTAGGGACGCACCATGAACAACGTCATCGCCATCTTGGCGGCCGAAGGGGAGACGCTTCCCCTGGAGGAGAGCGTCAACCCGCTCATCCCTCCGCTGTATGACATCGTCTGGTCGCTCATCCCGCTCGTGGTCATCCTCTGGCTCTTCTGGAAGTTCGTGCTTCCGAAGTTCCAGCAGGTCATGGACGAGCGCGAGGAGCGCATCGAGGGCGGTCTGCGTCGTGCCGAGCAGACCCAGGCCGAGGCGAAGGAGGAGCTGGCCAAGTACAAGGCTCAACTCGCCGAGGCGCGCAGCGAAGCGGCCAAGATCCGCGACGACGCTCGTGCGCAGGGCCAGCAGATCCTTTCGGACATGAAGACCGAGGCCGAGGCCGAGCGCGAGCGGATCGTCGCCGCGGGTGAACAGCAGCTCGCGGCTCAGCGCCAGCAGATCGTCGCCGAGCTGCGCTCCGATCTCGGACGCCAGTCCGTCGACCTGGCCGAGCGGCTCATGGGTGAGCAGCTGTCCGACTCGGTCAGCCGCTCGGGCACCATCGACCGCTTTCTGGCAGACCTCGACCGGGTCCCCGGCGCGGGTAAGAACTAAGGGAAGTGGAGTCCATGCACGCAGCGAGTCGTGAGGCACTCGACACCACGCGCGACGCCCTGAAGTCCGCCCTGGCCGCCAATCCGGCCGGGGGGGCGACGGGCGCCACGGTTGGCCAGGAGCTGTTCCGGGTGGTCGACGTCCTCGAGGACAACCGGTCACTGCGGGTCGCGGTGGCCGACACCTCGGCCACGGTCGAGGCCCGACAAGATCTCGTCCGCGGGGTGTTCGGGTGGAAGATCGATCAGACAACGCTCGATCTGCTGCTCGCTGCGGTCTCATCGGACTGGTCCAATCCGCGTGAGCTGCGGGAAGGTCTGATCATTCTCGGCCGGGAGGCGCTGCTGCGCTCCGCGGACGAGCAGGGCCAGCTCCAGACGGTCGAGGACGAGCTGTTCCGCCTCAGCCGCATCGTCGCGGGCGACCCGGAGTTCGAGCAGGCGCTGGGCGACCGCACGGCCGATACCGCGGCCAAGCGGGCGCTGCTGGCCCAGGTGCTCTACGGCAAGGTCACCGCGGTCACCGAGGCCCTGTCCTCACAGGCGATCGCGCGGCCCTCCGGGATGCCGGCGGACGATTTCATGGAGATCTCCCGGCAGGCGGCGGAGCTCCGCGGACGCACTGTTGCCGTGGTCACCAGCGCCGAGGCACTCTCGGAGCAGCAGGCGGCAGACCTCGGTGGTCGACTCCGATCGGTCTATGGTCGCGAGATCGCGGTGCACAACGACATCGACCCGGCACTGATGGGCGGAGTGGTCGTTCGTGTGGGTGACGAGATCATCGACGGCAGCGTGGCGGGTCGGCTCGACGCACTGCGGCGGAACCTCCGCTGACCGGCACTCCGGTCACATGACGAGCTGCGGTCGCGAACGGTCAAGGCTCACGAAACACCTCTACAGCACATCCCGACTTTGAGAGCAGGAATGACATGGCGGAGTTGACGATCTCCTCCGACGAGATCCGTAGTGCGATTGCGAATTACACCTCAACCGTTTCGACCGAGGCGACCAAGGAGGAGATCGGCGTTGTGGTCGATACCAGTGACGGTATCGCGCACATCAGCGGGCTCCCCTCGGCGATGGCCAACGAGCTGCTGGAATTCCCCGGCGGGATCCTGGGCGTCGCGCTGAACCTGGAGGATCGCGAGATCGGCGCGGTCATCCTCGGCAACTTCGACGAGATCGCCCAGGGGCAGGAAGTCCGCCGTACCGGCGACGTCCTCTCGGTTCCCGTCGGCGACGGCTTCCTCGGCCGCGTCGTCAACCCCCTCGGTCAGCCGATCGACGGGCTGGGCGACATCGAGGCCGAGGGCAACCGCGCCCTCGAGCTCCAGGCGCCGTCGGTCCTCGAGCGTCAGCCCGTCGAGGAGCCGATGCAGACCGGCATCAAGGCCATCGACGCCATGACCCCGATCGGACGCGGCCAGCGTCAGCTGATCATCGGCGACCGCAAGACGGGCAAGACCGCCGTCTGCATCGACGCGATCCTCAACCAGAAGGCGAACTGGGAGTCCGGCGACAAGACCAAGCAGCTCCGCTGCATCTACGTCGCGGTGGGCCAGAAGGGTTCCACCATCGCGGGCGTCAAGGCGACCCTCGAGGAGCACGGCGCGATGGAGTACACCACCATCGTCGCGGCCCCGGCATCGGACTCCGCGGGCTTCAAGTGGCTCGCCCCGTTCACCGGCTCGGCCATCGGCCAGCACTGGATGTACGGTGGCGCCCACGTTCTGGTGGTGTTCGACGACCTGTCCAAGCAGGCGGACGCCTACCGTGCCATCTCGCTGCTGCTGCGTCGCCCGCCGGGTCGCGAGGCATACCCGGGCGACGTCTTCTACCTGCACTCGCGTCTTCTCGAGCGCTGCGCGAAGCTGTCGGACGAGATGGGCGGCGGCTCGATGACCGGCCTGCCGATCATCGAGACCAAGGCCAACGACGTCTCGGCGTTCATCCCGACCAACGTCATCTCGATCACCGACGGCCAGGTGTTCCTCGAGTCGGACCTGTTCAACCGTGGCGTCCGCCCCGCGGTCAACGTCGGTATCTCCGTCTCGCGAGTCGGCGGCGCCGCCCAGACCAAGGGTATGAAGAAGGTCTCCGGCTCGCTGCGTCTCGACCTGGCGGCGTTCCGCGACCTGGAGTCCTTCGCGACCTTCGCCTCCGATCTTGACGCGGCCTCCAAGGCCCAGCTGGAGCGTGGTCAGCGTCTGGTGGAGATCCTCAAGCAGGACCAGAGCTCCCCGGTCGCGGTCGAGGACCAGATCGTGTCGATCTACCTCGCGGGGGAGGGCTTCTACGACAGCGTCCCGGTCGTCGACATCCGCCGCTTCGAGGCCGAGCTGCTGGAGCAGCTCCACCACTCTGCGGCCGAGGTGTTCTCGCAGATCGAGGGAGGTGCGGCCCTGTCCGACGAGTCGATGGCGACTCTGCGTGCCAAGACCAACGAGTTCAAGGAGGGCTTCGTGGCCTCCGACGGCTCGCGCGTGATCAACGAGCCCGAGGCCGAGGCGCTGTCCGAGGACGAGATCGACCGTGAGACCCTCACGGTCACCAAGAAGAAGGCCTGAGGCCTGCGATGACAGCCATCCGATTCAAGGCCGGAAGGAGTGTGATCTGAGACCATGGCGAATCTGCGCGAACTGCGCGACCGGATCAAGTCCGTCAACTCGACCAAGAAGATCACCAAGGCCCAGGAACTGATCGCGACCTCGCAGATCTCCAAGGCGCAGGCGAGGGTCGCGGAGGCGCAGCCCTTCGCGGACCAGATCACGGCGATCCTCACCGACCTCGCCAACGCGTCGTCGGTCAAGCACCGGATGCTCAAAGAGCCCGAGAACGCCAAGCGTTCCGCGATACTCGTTGTCACCTCCGATCGAGGCATGTGTGGCGGCTACAACCACAACGTGCTCAAGGAGGCCTCCGAGCTCATCGCCTTCCTCGAGGGTGAGGGCCGGGAGGTCGACATCTACGTGTTGGGGAACAAGGGAATCGTGTATTACACGTTCCGGGAGATCGCGATCGCGGGTTCCTGGCACGGGCATTCTCAGAAGCCCGTCTACCAGGAGGCCCGCCCCGCCTTCCAGCTGCTGTCCACCGCCTTCGCGGCGGGCGGCGATGGAACCTTCGACGCAGCGGAGTTCCTGGGCGAGGGCTACGTGGGCGACACCCAGCGCAAGGGTGTGGACGAGGTCCACATCGTCTACACACAGTTCAAGTCGATGCTCACCCAGACGCCGAAGGCCCGTCGTCTGGCACCGATCGAGACCCAGGTCGAGGTCGAGGAGCTGGATCTCGGCGAGGACATGTTGGACACGTCCAAGACCAACTTCAAGCCCGAGGTCTCGTTCGAGCCCGATGCCGACACCCTGCTCGACAACATCCTTCCGAGGTACATGTCGACGCGGGCGTTCGCATCACTGCTCGAGTCGGCTGCCTCCGAGTCGGCCGCGCGCCGGACGGCGATGAAGTCGGCCACGGACAACGCGACCGAACTGGTCGAGGGCCTCAGCCGAGAGGCGAACCAGGCCCGCCAGGCACAGATCACCCAGGAAATCAGCGAGATTGTCGGTGGCGCCGGTGCGCTCGCCGCGAGCGCAGGAAGTGACTAAGCAATGACCACAGCTGTTACCGATCAGAGCACGACGGGCACGGCCGGTCTCACCGGTCGGGTGGCCCGCGTCCTGGGCGCGGTCGTCGACGTGGAGTTCCCGCGCGGCGCCCTGCCGGCCCTCTTCAACGCCCTCACCGCGGAGATCACTCTCGAGGCCGTCGCCAAGACCGTGACCTTCGAGGTCGCGCAGCACCTGGGCGACAACATGGTGCGCTGCATCTCGATGCAGTCCACCGACGGCCTCGTGCGTGGTGCCGCGGTCGTCGACTCGGGTAAGCCGATCTCGGTTCCCGTCGGCGACGTCGTCAAGGGCCACGTCTTCAACGCCCTCGGCGACTGCCTGGATGCGCCCGGAACCGGCCGTGACGGGGAGCAGTGGGGCATCCACCGCGAGCCGCCGGCGTTCGACCAGCTCGAGGGTAAGACGGAGATTCTCGAGACCGGCGTGAAGGTCATCGACCTGCTGACGCCGTACGTCAAGGGCGGGAAGATCGGTCTGTTCGGTGGTGCCGGTGTCGGCAAGACCGTTCTGATCCAGGAGATGATCACCCGTATCGCCCGTGAGTTCTCCGGTACGTCGGTGTTCGCCGGCGTCGGTGAGCGTACTCGTGAGGGCACCGACCTCTTCCTCGAGATGGAGGAGATGGGCGTTCTCCAGGACACCGCGCTGGTGTTCGGCCAGATGGACGAGCCGCCGGGCACGCGTATGCGCGTCGCCCTCTCGGCCCTGACCATGGCCGAGTACTTCCGCGACGTCCAGGGCCAGGACGTCCTGCTGTTCATCGACAACATCTTCCGTTTCACCCAGGCCGGCTCCGAGGTCTCCACGCTGCTCGGCCGTATGCCGTCGGCCGTCGGTTACCAGCCGACCCTGGCGGACGAGATGGGGCAGCTCCAGGAGCGGATCACCTCGACCCGCGGACGGTCGATCACGTCGCTGCAGGCCATCTACGTGCCCGCCGATGACTACACCGACCCCGCGCCCGCCACCACGTTCGCCCACCTCGACGCGACCACCGAGCTCTCCCGCTCGATCGCCTCGAAGGGCATCTACCCGGCCGTGGACCCGCTGACCTCGACGTCGCGGATCCTCGAGCCCGGGATCGTGGGCGAGGAGCACTACCGCGTCGCGCAGGAGGTCATCCGGATCCTGCAGAAGTACAAGGAGCTCCAGGACATCATCGCGATCCTCGGCATGGACGAGCTCTCCGAGGAGGACAAGGTCACGGTTCAGCGTGCCCGTCGCCTCGAGCGCTTCCTCGGCCAGAACTTCCTCGTCGCCGAGAAGTTCACCGGCCAGGTCGGGTCCGTCGTGCCGCTGTCGGAGACCATCGAGGCCTTCGACAAGCTCTGCAAGGGCGAGCTCGATCACCTGCCCGAGCAGGCGTTCAACGGCATCGGTGGCCTGGACGACGTCGAGGCCGCGGCCAAGAAGCTCGCCGGGAAGTGACCGGGGATCATGGCTGCTGACATCGAAGTCGAGTTCGTCACCGTCGAGCGTCGTTTCTGGTCGGGGTCCGCGACCATGGTGGTCGCCAAGACCACCGAGGGCGAGATCGGTATCCAGGCCGGACACGAGCCGCTGCTCGGGGAGCTGGACACCGGTGGCACCGTGACGGTCTACACCGAGGAGGGCAAGAAGGTCGCCGCCGTCGAGGGCGGATTCCTCTCGGTCACCGCCAACAAGGTGAGTATCCTCGGCGAGGCGGCGGTGTGGTCCGAGTCGATCGACCGCGCGTCCGCAGAGAAGGCACTCTCCGAGGCGGGCGACGACGCGGCCGCCGCCGCGGCGGCCCGGGGTCGTCTCCGCGCCATCGAGAAGGCGGGCGCCTAACACCATCGGGCCCCGACCGTCACCACGGCCGCGCCCGCCGGAAGGAGTTGACCAGATTGACGGCTCCCATCGAGGTTGTCCTCGGTGTCGTCGTTCTGCTCATACTCGCACCGGTGGTCGCGGCCGCGGTGTATCGGCTGGTGTACATCCGCCGGAATTCCACCTCGGTCCTCGCGCGCCGGGCGGGCGAGTCGGCGTGGGTCTACGGGGCCGTTCGGTACTCCGATACGGACGTGGCGTTCTACCGCCTCCTCAGTGTGCGCTTTCGGCCGGACGTACGGCTGGACAGGAGGACGCTCGTTCTCGGCAGGCGTCGCCCGCCCACCGGCGAGGAACTGGACGTGGCCGAAGAAGGGGAGATGATCGTCCCGTTCTCCGGCCTCGACCGTCGAGAACGCCAGGTGGACGGTGAATTGTGTCTCGGCACCTCGGAGCTCACCGGTCTGATGGCGTGGGTCGAGGCCTGCTCGACCGAACAGGTCCGTCCGAGGCGGCATCGCCGCTGACCCACACTCTTCTCCGGCATTTCCGAGCCCGTTCCAGGAGGTCCCGTTGCGACTGGTCGTCGCCACCTGCCAGGTCGACTACGTCGGCCGGCTCACCGCACACCTGCCCATGGCGCCACGTCTGCTGCTGGTCAAGGCCGACGGTTCCGTCAGCGTGCATGCGGATGACCGTGCCTACAAACCTCTCAACTGGATGACGCCACCCTGTTCGTTGACGGAACAGGAACACCCCGAGAACTCGGACCACCTTCTGTGGGTGGTGGAGAACAAGGCGGGTGAGCAGCTGCGGATCACCGTCGCCGAGGTGCACCACGAGTCCCACCACGAACTGGGTGTCGATCCGGGACTGGTCAAGGACGGCGTCGAAGCACACCTGCAGGAACTGCTCGCCGAGCACATCGACACCCTCGGCCAGGGATACAGTCTGATCCGCCGTGAGTACATGACGGCGATCGGTCCGGTGGACATCCTGGGGCGTGACTCCGAGGGCACGACCGTGGCTGTCGAGATCAAACGGCGGGGGGAGATCGACGGCGTCGAGCAGTTGACGCGCTACCTCGAGCTCCTCAACCGTGATCCCCTGCTGGCACCCGTCAGCGGGATCTTCGCGGCGCAGATCATCAAGCCCCAGGCCCGTACCCTGGCCGAGGATCGGGGCATCCGGTGCGTGACGTTGGACTACGACCAGCTGCGGGGGACCGAATCCAACGACCTGCGCCTGTTCTGAGCGGGGTCCACGGTGCCGAGACGACATCGACGTGCCAGAAGTGACCGGCCCGCGCCGGTACGTCATGGACTGGGCGGGGGCACGCTGGAGGCCGGTCCGGCCGGGGACCCGGACGACTACCACGTTCGTCGGATCCCCGGAGCACGGGCCGGTAAGGACTACCGATGCCCCGGGTGCGACCAGATGGTGACCTCCGGGACCAGCCACGTGGTGGCCTGGCCGGACAGGCCGGGTGGCGAAGACGACCGTCGCCACTGGCATACCGGGTGCTGGAGTGGCCGGGGAAGCCGGGGGATCACTCGTCGTTGGAGCTGAACTCCGGAGGTGCCGGCAGGGGCTCTTCGTGATCGACTCTGGCCGGGACCACCTCCAACCGGGCACGGACGGTCGCGAGATCGGACAGGACGTCCCGGCGGAGTTCGCGTAGTTTCTCGGTGTGGGCGGTGGCGTCGTCGACCATCCTCTCGGCCCGGTCCCGGGCCTGGGCGAGCAGCCTGTCGGCCTCGGACCGTGCCTGTGCCCGTATCTCCTCTGCGGCTGCTACGGCGGCGGTCTGTCTAGCCTCGTCCCGTCGCAGCGCCTCCTGGCGACGCAGGTCTGACGCCAGCCGGTGATCCTCGTCGATCTGACGACGCTGCCGGGCGGCCTCGTCGTCCAATCGTTGCGCTTCCCGCTCCGCCGCCCGGATGATCTCCTCGGCCCTGGTCCGCGCGGCCTT
The DNA here is from genome assembly GCA_019119875.1 of Candidatus Dietzia intestinigallinarum. Lineage (GTDB taxonomy): Bacteria > Actinomycetota > Actinomycetes > Mycobacteriales > Mycobacteriaceae > Dietzia > Dietzia intestinigallinarum. The sequence continues at coordinate 35,111 of DWWG01000152.1, forward strand.
GAGAACGGAGTCGTGTTCTGCACGGATGGCCGTGGTGCGCGCTCGGGCCGCTTTCAGTTCGGTGTCCGCCGTCTCCCGCATACGCCATGCGGACTCCTCCGCCTCGGTGAGAATCCGGTCGGCGGTGGCGTGGGCGTTGTCCCGGATGGACTCCGCCTCGGCGCTGGCCAGGCTGAGCATCGTCGAGAGTCGATCGGACATCTGTTCACTCGTGGTGGGCACCCGGCCGAGTTCCGCCACCCGCGCCTCGAGAGCACGGACACGTTCGCGTTCGCGTTCCAGGTCCGCGGCTGCGCGTTCGGCCCGCTCGACCGCCGAGTCGCGGTCTGCTCGAAGGAGTTCAGCTTCGGCCTCGAGCCGTGTGAGGGTGGAATTCACCTGCTCCCGGTCGAAGCCTCTGCGGACCACCGCGAAAGGCTGCACGGCCGTTCGTGGGGTGTGCATGCTCGACATGCCCACAGCCTAGCCGTGCAGCCTGAGCGTGATCTCTCAGTGCTGGTCGGGAGCGGGCTCGACGAGTTCGAGGAGAACTCCGCCGGCATCCTTGGGGTGGATGAAGTTGATCCGCGACCCGGCGGTACCGGTCTTGGGAGACGGGTACAGCACCCGCACCCCGCGACCGGTGAGATGAGCGGTGACGGCCTCGATGTCGGTCACCCGCACCGCCATCTGCTGGATGCCGGGGCCGTTGCGGTCGAGGTACTTGGCGATCGTGGAGCTCTCGTCGAGCGGTGCGAGCACCTGGAGGAGCGCGCTGCCCTCAGGTCGTCCAGGTGAACCGAGCATCGCCTCGCGGACGCCCTGCTCCTCGTTGATCTCCTCGTGGAGGTTCTCCATGCCGAGATTGTCGCGATACCACGCAACGGCGGCGTCGAAGTCGGGGACCGCGACGCCGACGTGGTCGATCGCCACGACGAGTTCGGAGGGCAGAAGGGACTGTCCGGCTGGGGTAGTGGTCATACCTTCCACGCTAGTCGGTCGGGCTTCACGGTAGTTTGGCGTGGATAGCCATCCCCCACTATCGGAAGGTGTCCCCATGACCGCCGACCCCACCCGAACCGTCATCGTCTCCGGCGCGCGCACCCCGTTCGGCCGCCTGCAGGGAGGGCTCTCCTCCCTCTCCGCCCCCGAGCTGGGCGGCATCGCCATCAAGGCCGCACTCGAACGCGGCGGCGTCGCACCCGAGGCGGTTGACCAGGTCATCATGGGGCAGGTGCTGTCCGCCGGGAACGGACAGATGCCCGCCCGGCAGGCCTCGCTCGCGGCGGGACTGCCGAAGAGCGTTGATGCGCTGAGCATCAACAAGATGTGCCTGTCCGGGCTGACGGCCATTGCTCTCGCCGACCAGGCCATCCGGTCCGGTTACTCCGAGGTGGTCGTCGCCGGTGGCCAGGAGTCGATGTCGCAGGCACCGCACCTTCTCCCCAAGAGCCGCGCCGGCTACAAGTACGGCTCCATCGAGGTCCTCGACCACATGGCGTTCGATGGTCTGCACGACGTGCCGACCGACCAGCCGATGGGTGCGCTCACCGAGGCGCGCAACGCCGAGCTGGAGATCACCCGTGAGCACCAGGACGAGTTCGCCGCGGTCTCGCACCAGCGGGCGGCCGCCGCGTGGTCCGAGGGGCGCTTCGCGGACGAGGTCGTCCCGGTGACGGTCAAGGGTCGCAAGGGGGACACCGTCGTGGAGACCGACGAGGGCGTCCGTGCCGATTCGACCGCCGAGTCGATGGGCAAGCTCCGTCCGGCGTTCGCCGCGGACGGCACCATCACCGCGGGCTCGTCCTCCCAGATCTCGGACGGCGCCTCGGCCGTCGTCGTGACCACCGCCGCCCGTGCCGAGGCGGAGGGCTGGCCCGTGCTCGCCGAGATCGTCGCCTACGGCACGGTCGCGGGACCGGATTCGACGCTGCAGCACCAGCCCGCCGACGCGGTGCTCGACGCCTGCCGCCGCGCGGACGTCGCGGTTGACGAGATCGACCTGTTCGAGTTCAACGAGGCCTTCGCCTCGGTCGGGCTGCACTCGACCCGCATGCTGGGGCTGGACGCGGACAAGGTCAACGTCAACGGCGGCGCCATCGCCGTCGGTCACCCGATCGGTGTGTCCGGAAACCGTGTGGTGCTGACACTGGCCCTCGAGCTCGCCCGTCGGGGCGGCGGTCTCGGCGCGGCCGCGCTCTGCGGCGGGGGCGGACAGGGCGACGCCCTGATCATCCGGGTGCCCGCGGCCGGCTGAGACGCCGACGGCGGCGGCGTGGCAAGATCGGAGCCGTGTCGAGACCAGGTAACCGTCCCCCGTCCGCCGCCGAGCAGAAGCTCGCGGCGTCGCTCGCCGGCGCCGTCGACCTCTCGGCACTGAAGAGTCGCGCCGAGGCCCAGCGGGGTGCCGCCGCCACCGGTGGTGCCCCCGGCCAGCCCGGTACGCCGTCCACCGGCGGCGCCTCGGCAACCCGGGTGCAGGTGGACGAGGCCTCCTTCGAGCAGGAGGTCCTCGTCCGCTCCGCCCGGGTCCCCGTGATCATCGAGCTCGTCTCGCAGCGCGCGCCCACCCCGATGACCTCCCTGCTGGCCGCACTGGCAGACGAGGCGGCCGGGGCGTGGGTCCACGCGACGGTGGACGTCGACAGCTCACCGGGGATCGCCCAGGCGCTCCAGGCCCGGACCGTTCCGTCCGTATACGCCGTCGCCGCGGGTCGGCCGCTCGCCGATTTCGAGGGTGAGCAACCCGAGGAGACCCTCCGTGAGTGGCTCGGCGCGGTGTTGCGGGCCACCGAGGGCAAGCTCAGCGGCCCCGGCACGGGGGAAGGGGAGGCCTCGGCCGAGGACGAGAGCGACCCGGAGCTGGATGCAGCGGAGGACGCACTGTCGGCGGGGGACCTGGAGACGGCGGAGGAGCGTTTCCTCGCACTGGTCGAGTCGCGCCCCGGCGACCACACCCTGGTCGAAGCGCTGCGGTACGTGCAGGCGGGGCGTCGCGTGGCCGACGAGACGGACAACGCGGAGGAGCCGGTCCCGGCCGCCCTCCGCTCCGCCGACCTGATGCTGGTGGCGGGCGAGTACGATTCGGCGTTCACGGTTCTCGTCGACGCGATCCGGGTCCACTCCGGTGAGGACCGGGCACTCCTGAGGACCCGTCTCCTGGAGATCCTCGAGTCCCTGCCTGCGGACGATCCTCGGGTGCTCGACGCCCGCCGGGATCTCGCGAGCGCACTGTACTGAGCCCGGCCCCGGCGTTACGGGGCGGGACCGACGCCGATCAGCCCTCGTGTCGTAGCCAGACTGTCGCCCGGGGACCCACCGCGACCGTCGCGGAGTAGGGGCGCCCGTGATGCCCCTGTTCTTCGGCCCGAACGCCGCCGAGGTTGCCGACGCCGGATCCCTCGTAGTCGACGGCATCGGTGTTGACCACCTCCGCCCAGCGACCTCCGGAGGGCAGACCGATCCGATAGTCGTGCAGCGGTCCGCCGGAGAAGTTGACGATGCACGCCAGGGTATTGCCCGCGTGATCGGTGCGGAGGAAGGACAGGGTGCTGTGGTCCGCGTCGTTGGCGTCGATCCACGAGAAGCCCGACGGGTCGTCGTCCAGCGACCACAGGCCGGGGTTCTCGGCGTACCCGTTGTTCAGATCCCGCACGCAGGCGAGGATCCCGCGGTGGAACTCCCCCTCCCACCCCTTCAGGTCGGACCAGGTGACCCCGAGGTCGGCGTCCCACTCGGTGCTCTGCCCGAATTCCAGCCCCTGGAAGAGCAGCTTCTTGCCGGGATGGGCCCACATGTAGGCGTACAGGCCCCGGATGCCGGCGGCGCGGTCCCAGGACGTGCCCGGCATCCGCTCCCACATGGAGCCCTTGCCGTGAACCACCTCGTCGTGGCTCAACGGGAGGATGAAGCGCTCGCTCCAGGCGTACATCATGGAGAAGGTGATCTCGCCGTGGTGGTGCGAGCGGTACACCGGATCGAGTCCCACGTACCGCAGGGTGTCGTTCATCCACCCCATGTTCCACTTCATGGAGAACCCGAGCCCTCCGGTGGATGTGGGGGCGGTGACCCCGCCCCAGGACGTGGACTCCTCGGCGATGGTGAGAACCCCCGGGTGCTCACGGTGCAGTGTCGCGTTGACCTCCTGGAGCAGTGAGATCGCCTCGAGGTTCTCCCGACCGCCGTGCCGGTTGGGCTCCCACTGTCCGTCCTCGCGCGAGTAGTCGAGGTAGAGCATCGAGGCGACCGCGTCGACGCGTAGACCGTCGACATGGAACTCCTCGGCCCAGAACAGAGCGTTGGCCACCAGGAAGTTGCGGACCTCGTGGCGCCCGAAGTCGAAGACGTAGGTGCCCCAGTCCGGCTGTACGCCGCGTCGGGGGTCGGGGTGCTCGTACAGGGGAGTGCCGTCGAATCGGCCGAGCGACCACTCGTCCTTGGGGAAGTGCGCCGGAACCCAGTCCACCAGCACACCGACACCCCTGGAGTGCAGGTGGTCGACCACGTACCGCAGGTCGTCCGGGGAGCCGAACCGACTGGTGGGAGCGTAATAGGAGGAGACCTGGTAGCCCCACGATCCTCCGAACGGGTGCTCGGCGACCGGCATCAGTTCCACGTGGGTGAATCCGGTCTCGATCACGTGGTCGGCCAGTTGGTGCGCGAACTCGCGGTACCCGAGGCCGGGGCGCCAGGAGGCGATGTGCACCTCGAGGACGGTCATCGGGGACCTGGAGTGATCACGGGTCGCGCGGGCGGCGATCCACTCGTCGTCGTTCCACTCGTGACGGGGCGTGAACACTCTTGAGGCGGTGGCCGGTGGCACCTCGGTGGCCGAGGCCAGGGGGTCGGCGTGGTCGACGGTCCGGCCGTCCGCACCGCGGACGCAATATTTGTAAAGGGCGCCGTCCCCGACCTCGGGGACGAATAGTTCCCAGACACCCGACGAGCCGATCGACCGCATGGGGTGCGCGACGGGGTTCCAGCCGCAGAAGTCGCCGATCACGCTGACGCCGCGGGCGTTGGGGGCCCAGACCGCGAAGGACGTTCCGGTGACCGGCCCCTCGGCGGTGTCGTAGGTACGCACGTGCGCACCCAGGACGGTCCACAGCCTCTCGTGGCGGCCTTCGCCGATGAGGTGCAGGTCGACCTCGCCGAGCGTGGGGAGGAATCGGTAGCCGTCGGCGAGGATCCGGATCCGCCCGTCGGGATGGGTCACGCGGTACCGGTAGTCCGGCACGTCCCGCTCGGCGAGCGTCGCGTGGAACAGGCCCTCGCCGACCGGGGTCATCGGTACCACACGGTCGCCGAGGAGAATCTCCACCCGCACCGCACCCGGCTGCATGGTGCGCACCACCGTGCCGTCGCCGTCCGGGTGGGCGCCGAACACCGAGTGGGGATCGTGGTGCGTGCCCGAACGAAGCCTGGCGAGATCGTCGGCGGGGAACGGGGACGACGACCCGGCGCGCAGGGTCGGTGCGCCCGCCGGGGGGGTGCGCGTCTCGTGGTGCTGTGCCATGGGTGTGCCTCTAATCCACGATGTGCGTGCGGTAGGACACCTCGACCCTACGTGCCGGATCGCAGGGCGGGATCACGACGATGTGCGCGACCGCGGACCACGGCTCGAGGCGGATGAAGTTGCTCGGTCCCCAGTGGAACTCGGAGCCGGTCACCTCGTCACGGACGGTGAAGCGGGCGTCCGCGTCGTATCCCAGCGCCTCCATGTCCAGGGTGAGTGTGCCCTCCCGGGCGCCGTGGGGGTCGAGCGAGACGACGGTCAGGACACAGTCACCGGTGGCCGGGTCGAGTTTGGAGTAGGCGATGAGCTGATCGTTGTCCACCGTGTGGAAACGCAGCGTCCGCAACTGCTGTAGAGCGGGGTGCTCCCGTCGGATGCGGTTGAGCGTACGCAGCCAGGGGGCCAGTGACTGACCGGCGGACTCGGCCGCGGCGAAATCGCGCGGGCGCAGCTCGTACTTCTCCGAGTCCAGGTATTCCTCGCTGCCCGGTGCCACGGGCTGCCACTCGTAGAGCTCGAATCCGGAGTAGACGCCCCAGCTGGGGGACATGGTCGCCGCCAGGGCCGCACGGATGGCGAACATCGCCGGACCGCCCCGCTGGAGTGAGTCGTGGAGGATGTCCGGGGTGTTGGTGAACATGTTGGGACGCGCCTCGTCGACGTGCGCGAGCAGTTGCCGGCAGAACTCGACGAGGTCGGCCTTGGTGGTCTTCCAGGTGAAATAGGTGTAGGACTGCGAGAACCCGCGGCGGGCCAGCCCGAACAGTCGGGCCGGTCGGGTGAACGCCTCGGCGAGGAACAGCACGTCCGGCTCGGTGCGTTTGACCTCGCTGATGAGCCGGTGCCAGAAGTCCGGCGGCTTGGTGTGCGGGTTGTCCACCCGGAAGATGCGCACGCCGAGCGATGTCCACAGTCGGACCACGCGCAGGACCTCGGAGTAGATCCCCTCCGGGTCGCGGTCGAAGTTGATCGGATAGATGTCCTGGTACTTCTTGGGCGGGTTCTCGGCGTAGGCGATGTGGCCGTCGGGCAGGACGGTGAACCATTCCGGATGGTCCCGGGCCCACGGGTGGTCGGGGGCACACTGCAGCGCCAGGTCGAGTGCTATGGCGACGCCCCGGTCCGCGGAGTACTCCACGAGCTCACGGAAATCTTCGATCGTCCCGAGGTCGGGGTGAACGGCGTCGTGGCCCCCCTCCGGGGAACCGATGGCCCACGGGGAGCCGACGTCTCCCGGTTCGGCGACCAGGGTGTTGTTGCGGCCCTTGCGGTTGATGTGGCCGATGGGGTGGACGGGCGGCAGGTACACCACGTCGAAACCCAGGTCAGCGGCGTGGTCGATGTATGCGCGCGAGGTGCGGAAGGTGCCGTGCACGGGCCGGCCGTCCTGATCCCGACCGCCGGTGGAACGCGGGAAGAACTCGTACCACGAACTGAACTGGGCCTCGCGTCGGTCGACCCACACGCGATGGGTCTGCCCTGTGGTCACCAGCTCGCGTACGGGATCCGCGGCCATCGCCTCGGCGATCTCGTCGGACAGCGCCTCGCTGGTGCGGCGACGGGCGTCGCCCGGCCCCCGCAGCGCCGCCGCGGCGGACAGCAACCGCGTCGCGCGGTCCCCGTGTCCGGCGGTCGTGGCCTGCTCCGCCGCCGTGCCGAGCACACGGGCCCCCACCTCGAACTCGTTGCCGAGCTCGTCGGCCCCGTGCCCGGCCGCCATCTTCTTGACGATCCCGTCCCGCCAGGTGGCGAAGGGGTCAGACCACGCCTCGACCCGAAATGACCACATTCCGGGCGCGTCGGTGGGCAGCAACGCGTGGACCGTGTCGGGTTCGGTCCCGGCGACCATGGTCGTGCGGGTGGAGGCGCCTCCCGGACGGCGGACCACCAGGGTGGCGGCCAGGGCGTCGTGGCCCTCGCGCCAGACGACCGCCGAGATCGGCAGGATCTCGCCCACCACCGACTTGGCGGGGAACCTCCCACACGCCACGAGCGGGCGGACGTCTTCGATGGCCAGACGGTCTCTCACGTCGGTGCTCCTCTCGGCTGCCGGCCCGCCGGGACGGGCGGGTCACGCACCTGACGCTAGCGAAGGCGGGGCGATCCGGGAGCCGCGTCACCTCCGGTTCACCTGTGGGGGCCGTGTGCCTCGCCACGCCGATCGTCGATTCGGGGTTAGATGGGCGCCGTGAGCACCGCGATCGACATCGACATCGACTCCGACCTCGTCCTGGATCTGAGGGACGTCTCGCTACGCCGCGAGGGCACCGACCTCGTGGGTCCGCTCTCCTGGCAGGTGGAGCTGGACGAGAGGTGGGTGGTGTTGGGGCCCAACGGTGCGGGCAAGACCTCGCTGCTGAAGATCGCCGCCGCACTGGAGTATCCGAGCACCGGCACGGCGGTGATCCTCGGCGAGCAGCTCGGCCGCACGGAGGTGACCGAGCTGCGCAGCCGGTTGGGACTGTCGTCGGTCGCGGTCGCCGGCCGTATCCCCGGCGACGAGGTGGTGCAGGACCTGGTCGTCTCCGCCGGCTATGCGGTTCTCGGCCGGTGGCGTGAGCGGTACGAGAGACAGGATTTCGACCGTGCCGCGGACACGTTGGAGTCGATCGGGGCGGAGCACCTGGCCGAGCGGACCTGGGGGACGCTGTCGGAGGGCGAGCGCAAACGGGTGCTCATCGCCCGGGCGTTGATGACCGATCCGGAGCTGCTGCTCCTGGACGAGCCCGGGGCCGGACTGGACCTGGGGGGTCGCGAGGACCTGGTGGCGCGACTGGGCGACATGGCGATGGACCCGGACGCCCCGGCGACCGTCCTGGTGACCCATCACGTGGAGGAGATCCCCACGGGTTTCACCCACGCCATGCTCCTGTCGGAGGGAGAGGTCACCGCGATGGGGCTGATCGAGGACGTGATCACCTCCGAGAACCTGAGCCGTGCGTTCGCCCAGTCGATCCAGGTCGATCAGATCGACGGACGGTACTTCGCGCGTCGGGCGCGCCGCGCCGGCCGTCACCGACGGGCATGACCCGCGCGGAGCCGCCGCGGGCGTTCGTCCCCGAGGAGGTCCCCGTCCGCGAGGCGGCCACGGTCGCGCTGATCCGGGACGCCCGGGTCGGGGGCGGGGTGGAGGTGTTCCTCCAGCACCGGGTGTCCACCATGCAGTTCGCCGCGGGCATGTCGGTGTTCCCCGGCGGCGGCGTGGAGCCGCGGGACTACCTCGGCACCCGCGCGTGGTCGGGTCCGGAGCCGGGATGGTGGGCCCGGCGGTTCGGCATCGGGGTGGAGCGCGCGGCAGCCGCGGTACGGGGGGTCGCGCGGGAGCTGTTCGAGGAGACCGGTGTCCTGTTGGCGGAGCCGGCCACCGCGGGCGGCGCGGCGTCGCGCGAGGGCGGCCCCCGCCTCGCCGCCCGCCGCGCGCTCGACGCGGGGGAGGGCGACCTGGACGGCCTGCTGGAGCAGTACGGACTGGTCCTCGCGGCGCACCTGTTGCGTCCGTGGGACCGGTGGACCACGCCGGTCGGCCCGCCCCGTCGGTACGACACATTGTTCTTCGTGGCCGCCCTGCCCGAGGGCGCCGAGCCGGACGCCGTCACGAGCGAGGCGCACTCGGCGGAGTGGATCCGGGCGGAGGACGCCGCGCACGCGGGCACGCTGGGGCACCTGGGCATGCTGCGACCCACGTTGCATGTGCTCGCGGACCTGGCCACGGCCGCCGATGTCGCGGAGGTTCTGGAGCGACCCCGGTCCATCGTGCCGGGTGGCAACTAGAGTGCGCTCGTGACCCCGGAGGACCTGGAATTCCTGCTGACCGATGCCGGCGGCGCGCTGCTGGAGGCCGCCGCGGGCCTGGACTTCTCGCGTGCGAACGCGGTCGCCTCGACGGCGGCGCTGCGTCGCGTGGACCCTGTGCACGCGGCCGCGGCGATCGATGTGGTGACCGCGCGGGCTCGTGCGGCCGGCCGCCTCCGTGGTGCGCAGGACATGCTGCTCACCGGCGAGGCGGTCCAGCAGGCCACGGCCTGGCCCGTGGCGGCGCTGCGGGCCAGGCGCCTGTCGGGACGCGATGTGCACGACGTCACGTGTTCGGTGGGGGCCGAGTTGGCGGAGTTGGTCCGCACGGCCGACCGGGTGGTGGGGTCCGATCTCGACCCGGTGCGTGCCCGCATGGCCGCACACAACGTGCCCGGGGCGCTGGTGTGTGTCGCCGACGCGCTCGCACCGCCGACACGGGACACCGTGGTGGTGGCCGATCCGGCGCGCCGGGCGGGTGGGCGGCGCATCCATGATCCGGCCCGGCTCAGCCCACCGCTGCCGGCGCTGCTGGAGACGGTCGCCGCGCGTGATCACGCGCTCAAGTGCGCGCCGGGCCTGGACACCTCGCTCCTCGGCCACCGGGGCGAGGTGGAGGTGGTCTCGCTGGACGGCTCGGTCCGCGAGGCGTGCCTGTGGTCGGAGGGGCTGTCGGGTGGGGTGGGGCGCCGCGCGACCGTCGTACGAACCGGGCCTGCGGGGCAGCCGGGGCCGTGGGGCGAGCCGGTGATCACCGCTGAGGGTGTCGCGGTGCACGTGGAGGAGGTGACCGACGGCGACGACGACGACGTGGACGTCGACGGCGAACCGGAGCGTTTCATCGTGGATCCGGACGGGGCCGTGGTCAGGGCGGGGCTGGTGCGGCACTGGGCCCGCCGACACGGGCTCCGGCAGCTCGACTCGAGGATCGCTCACCTGACGGGCGCCCGGATCCCGGCCGGGTACTCGGGCTTCGAGGTGCTCCGGCGGTGTCGTCTCGACCGCAGGGAGCTGCGCCGTGTCCTCCGGGACCTGGACTGCGGCTCACTCGAGATCCTCGTGCGGGGCGTCGACGTGGACCCGGACGTGTTGCGTCGGTCGCTGGCGCTCAGGGGTTCGCGCCCCCTGGCGCTGGTGGTCACCCGTATCGAGCGGTCCGCGGTGGTCCTGGTGTGCGGGCCACGCACCCGCGCGAAGGACTATTCGAAGAGGTAGACCGCGCCCACAGCGGTGGTCAGGACGATGCGGCCGTCGGAGTCGATGCTCAGCCCGGACACCGGGCCGGTGGCTGCGGGCACGTCGATGCGGTGCAGGGTCCGGCCGTCGCCGCCGTCGAGCACATGGATCGCGATTCCGGGTCCGGTGGTGTCCGCGCCGCCGCCGTCGCCGGAGCCCGCACCGTCGGTGCCCGAACCGCCGCCCGCGCGCACCGCCACCACCACCCGCCCGTCCTCGGTCGCCGCCGGATTGGTCAGCTGCTGCAGGTCGTCCCGCCGCCAGAGCTGACCGCCCGAACCGTCCTCGGCGCGGACGGCCACCACCGGTGAGGGGCCGGCGTCGTCGTCGTGGTCGTCGTCGGGGCCCCTCCACACGGTCGTGGTACGTCCACCGGTGACCACCGTGCCGTCCGGCAGCACCGCCGGAGGCAGATCCGGGCGGTACCCGACCGGGACCGACCACAGCTCGGCACCATCGGCCGTCGAGTACGCGCCCAGGTCTCCGTCCCGGGAGTGCACGTAGACCGTCTCGCGGTCGTCGGAGAGCACCACCGGCACCCCCAGCCGGCCCCCCGACAGGGGCGCGCGCCAGAGCTCCTCGAACGCGGACCGCTCCCGCTCCGACCCCGCCCGGTGGTAGCGGACGGCGACCAACTCCGGCTCGTCGGCGTCAGGGGTCCACACCGTGACATAGGCGGTCGCCGTCGCGGTGTCCACGGCCGCGGGCCCCGGCACCGGGCAGCCACGCTCGCCGATCCCACACCACGGCACCCCGTAACCGCGGTCCCCGGTCGTCACCGGGCCGGCCAGCCGTAGCGACGGCGAGGCGCTCAGCCCGGTGTGCGTGTTGACGACCTCGGCCGTGCCCTGGTGGGAGATCACCAACAGGTGCCGGTTGTCGAGCAACGTCACGGTGGTGGGCACGCCCCGCGTCGGCATGAACCAGCGGTGCTCCCCCTCCGCCGCGATCGCGGCCACACCGCCGTGCAACGGCACGAACAGTGACCCCCTGCCGTCGACGGTCGCGGTGATCCGCGGACCGTCCGTCGGCAGGCGCGAGCACCACCGCTTGCGGCCGTCCTCGGCGGACAGGGCGAACAGATTGCAGCCGCGCTCCGAGACCGTGGCCTGGAACGACGTCCCGATGCCGTCGGAGGAGGCGACCCCGATCGCCGGTGCCCCCAGCGTGCGCGACCACACCAGCTCCGGGGCCTCGGACACGGAGGCGTGGGCCCGACCCGAGTTGGGTGGGCCGCCGGTCACCGACGACCAACTGGCGGCCTGCTCGAGACGCGAATCGCCGGGCTCGGTACCGGAGGTGCACCCGGCCACCAACCCCACCGAGAGCGCGGTGACGGCCAGGATCCGCGCGGCGCGCGCTGTCGGTACCGGTCCCACAGATCCCCCCGTCGTCCACGACCCCCGCCACGGGAGTCACCGCATGAGACTAGTCGGACCCGCACCCCGGGGCCCGACGGACGCACCGGAGATCGGAACCGCGGCGGGGGGAATCCGTGGTGATCGGGCCGCGGGCGGACCCGACCGGAACTACCGTGACCGGCACCACGAAGCCCGACTTGAGAGGCGGACCCCCGCGATGACAGCCGATTCCGGTCTGGACACACCCCTGAGCCCGCTGGGCTTCCTCGCCAAGGCCGCACTGGTCTCGCCCGACGCGACCGCGGTGGTCGACGGGCCCCGGCGCCAGACCTACGCAGAATTCGCCGACCGGGCCACCCGGCTGGCGTCGCTGCTGAAGATGCGTGGCGTCGCACGGGGAGACCGGGTCGGCGTGCTCGCACCGAACTCCGCGGAGGCGCTGCTCGCGCACTTCGGTGTCCCGCTCGCGGGGGCCGCGGTCGTCGCGCTCAACACCAGGCTCGCGCCCGCGGAGATCGCCTACATCGTCGACCACGCCGGTATCGAGGTGCTCATCGCCGACGCGGAACTCTTCGAGGGCCTCGGCGACGAGGTGCCCGAGGCGCTGCGGCTGGTCCTCATCGCCCCGGATGCCGACGGCGGCCAGCCGGACCCCGCGCGGTTCGGGCCGCGGGCCGAGGCGCTCGACGAGGCCCTCGCGCTGGCCTCTCCGCAGCCGGTGTCCTGGACCGTCGAGGACGAGGACGCGGTCATCGCCGTCAACTACACCTCGGGCACCACGGGGCGCCCCAAAGGCGTGATGTACACCCACCGCGGGGCCTACCTCAACGCCCTCGGCGAGATCGTCCACCAGCAGCTCGACGCCGATTCCCGGTACCTGTGGACGTTGCCGATGTTCCACTGCAACGGATGGTGCACCACATGGGCGCTCACCGGCGCGCGCGGAACCCACGTGTGTCTGCGCTCGGTCCGCGGTGACCAGATCTGGCGACTGTTCGACTCCGAGAAGATCAACCGTCTCGCCGGGGCCCCGGCGGTGCTGTCCACCATCGCCGACGACCCCGCGGCCAGGCCGGTGTCGGGCATCAGCATGGTCACCGCCGGCGCCCCGCCGTCCCCGACGATCCTGCGCCGGTTCGAGGAACTCGGGATCGACGTGACCCAGGTCTACGGACTCACCGAGACCTACGGCCCGTTCACGGTGTGCATCCCGCAGCCGGACTGGGCCGGGCTCGACGCCGACGAACGGGCGGCCCGCAAGTCCCGGCAGGGGGTGGCGATGATCCACGCGGACTCCGTGCGCGTGGTCGAGCGGACCTCGCCGGGGGAGACGACGCTCGTCGACGTCCCCGCGGACGGGGTCACCATGGGCGAGGTCGTGATGACCGGAAACGGCGTGATGAAGGGCTACTTCCGCGATCCGGAGGCCACCGCGGCCGCGTTCGCGGGCGGGTGGTTCCACTCCGGCGACCTGGGCGTGATGCATCCGGACGGCTACATCCAGCTGCTCGACCGGGCAAAGGACGTGGTGGTCTCCGGCGGCGAGAACATCTCGACCATCGAGGTGGAGCAGGCTATCGCCTCGCACCCGGACGTCGTGGACTGCGCGGTGGTCTCCATGCCGGACGAGAAGTGGGGGGAGCGACCCAAGGCGTACGTCGTGGTGCGGCCGGGTTCGGAGCTCGACGAGGCGGGGGTGATCGAGCACTGTCGGACCAGGATCGCGCGCTACAAGGTGCCCGGCGCGGTCGAGCTCACGGCTGCACTTCCGCGGACCTCCACGGGCAAGGTCCGCAAGAACGAACTGCGTGACGCCGCCTGGTCGGGTTGGGAGAAGCGCATCAACTGACAGACCCGCCACCACGGTCCCGGCCGTGGTGGCGTTATTGTGTGTCGCAGGACCATAATCCGGTGCGTCCCGGTCAAATGGAGCGCACTCAGCCCCGACTCGCAGGAGGTCGACGCAGGCCCATGACGAATATCGTCGTACTGATCAAGCAGGTTCCCGACACCTACTCCGAGCGAAAGCTCTCGGAGGGGGACTTCACCCTGGACCGCGAGGCCGCGGATGCGGTCCTGGACGAGATCAACGAGAAGGCCGTCGAGCAGGCTCTCCAGATCAAGGAGGCCGGTGACGGTGAGGTCACCGTGCTGTGCGTGGGACCGGAGCGCGCCACCGAGGCGATCCGCAAGGCGCTGTCGATGGGCGCCGACAAGGCCGTCCACCTCAACGACGAGGCACTGCACGGCTCCGACGTCGTCCAGACCGCCTGGACCATCGCCAACCTCTTGAACGCCAACGTCGGGGACACCGACCTGGTCATCTGCGGCAACGAGGCGACCGACGGTCGGATGGGTGCCATCCCGGCCATGCTGGCCGAGTACCTCGGCCTGCCGCAGCTCACCCACATGCGGACCCTCGAGGTGGGCGACGGTGTGGCCAAGGGCGAGCGCGAGACCGACGAGGGCGTCTTCGAGGTCGAGGCCGGCCTCCCGTGCGTCGTGTCCGTCGGAGAGAAGATCAACGAGCCGCGGTTCCCGTCGTTCAAGGGCATCATGGCGGCCAAGAAGAAGCCGGTCGAGGTCCTGACACTGGCCGACACCAACGTCGAGACCGTGCAGGTCGGCAAGGACAACGCCTCCTCGACGGTCACCTCCTCCACTCCCAAGCCGGCGCGCACCGCGGGCGAGAAGGTCACGGACGAGGGCGAGGGCGGTAACGACATCGCGAAGTACCTCGTCGCCCAGAAGCTCATCTGATCCGGGCTCACCCGACCGACTCACCCCAGTTTTCAAGGAGAATCCACCATGGCTGAAGTCCTCGTCGCGGTCGAACACGTCGACGGCGAACTCAAGAAGGTCACCCACGAGCTGCTGACCGCCGCACGTGCGCTCGGTGAGCCCTCCGCCGTCGTATTCGGCGAGACCGGCACCGGAGCCGCCCTCACCGCCGCCCTCACCGAGGCCGGTGCGGAGAAGATCTACGTCGCCGAGGGCGACGCTGTCCAGAACTATCTCGTGGCCCCCAAGGTCGACGTCCTGGCCGGCCTGGCCGAGCAGGGCGCGGCCGCGATCCTCATCGCCGCGACCTTCGAGGGCAAGGAGGTCGCAGGACGTCTGGCGGCCCGTACCGGCTCCGGCATCCTCGGTGACGTCGTGGAGATCCGTCAGGACGGTTCCGCCGTCCACTCGATCTTCGGCGGCGCGTTCACCGTCGAGTCGACCGTCTCCGGCGACACCCCCGTCTACACCCTGCGCCCGGGCTCCGTCGAGGCCGTCCCGGCCGCCGGCGCCGGGGAGGTCGTCGAGGTCCAGGTCCCCGAGCCCGAGAACGCCGCCAAGATCATCTCGCGCAATCCGATCGTGGGTGGCGACCGACCCGAGCTCACCGAGGCCACGGTCGTGGTCGCCGGCGGTCGAGGCGTCGGTTCGGCCGAGAAGTTCGAAGAGGTCGTCGAGCCGCTCGCCGACTCGCTCAAGGGTGCCGTCGGAGCCTCGCGTGCCGCGGTCGACTCGGGCTACTACCCGGGCCAGTTCCAGGTCGGCCAGACCGGCAAGACGGTCTCGCCCCAGCTGTACATCGCCCTGGGCATCTCGGGCGCCATCCAGCACCGCGCCGGGATGCAGACCTCCAAGACGATCGTCGCCGTCAACAAGGACGAAGAGGCCCCGATCTTCGAGATCGCGGACTACGGCATCGTCGGCGACCTGTTCAACGTCGCCCCGCAGCTCACCGAGGCCATCAACGCCCGCAAGTGAGTCGCCCCCGGCGTGCTGACACCTGAGGTCTCCACGCCCGCGTCGGGCCCCGGCACCCCTGCGGTGCCGGGGCCCGACGCATTCCGGCGTATCCTTGCCTGCGATATGCGCACCATCCGCCCCGTCCACTACCTGGACCACGCCGCGACCACCCCGATGCGTCCGGCGGCCGTCGCCGCCTACGCCGAGGCAGCCTCCACCGTCGGCAACGCCTCATCCCTCCACGGCTCCGGCCGCCGGGCGCGGCGCCGTGTCGAGGAGGCCCGGGAATCGCTGGCACATCATCTGGGCTGTCGGCCCTCCGAGGTCGTGTTCACCTCGGGCGGGACCGAGGCGGACAACCTGGCGGTGCTCGGGCTCTCCGCCGCCGCCGCGGGTGACGTCGTGGCCGTCGGCGCCACCGAGCACCACTCGGTCCTGGACGCCGCCGCGCATCTGGCCACGGACCGCGGGGGACGCAAGGACGTCCGCGTGCTTCCCGTTGACGCGCGGGGCGCGGTCCGGATCGACTCCGTTCGTGATCTCGTGACGGAGGTCGGTCCACGGCTGGCGTTGGTCGCCACGATGCTGGGCAACAACGAGATCGGAACCCTCAATGATGTCGCAGACCTCGCCGCGCCGGCACGTGAGGTCGGGGCCGCGGTCCACACGGACGCCGTGCAGGCGGTCGGTCACGTCCCCGTCGACTTCGAGGCCCTCGGTGTGACCTCGTTGAGCCTGTCCGCCCACAAGTTCGGCGGGCCGCTCGGAGTCGGGGCGCTGCTCATCGACCGTGGCGCCGACTGTCGACCGATCGGATTCGGCGGCGGACAGGAACGTGACCTGCGTTCCGGCTCCGTCGATGTGCCCGGGGTGGTCGCGATGGCCACGGCGCTGGAGGAGGCCGTCGGGGAGATGGAGTCCGAGGCCCGACGCCTCACCGATCTGCGGGACAGGCTCGTGGACGGTGTCCGCCGGGTCGTCCCCGGAGTGATCGTCAACGGTGGGGGCGAGCGTCTGCCCGGAATCGTCAACCTCACCTTCCCCGGGTGTTCGGGTGAATCGCTGATCCTGCTGCTGGACGCCGCCGGGATCGAGTGCTCGACCGGATCGGCCTGCACCGCCGGGGTCGCGGAGCCGAGCCACGTGCTGCTCGCGGCGGGAGCCGGTGAGGCGGCGGCCAGGAGCAGTCTCAGACTCAGCCTGGGCTACACGAGCACCGAGGCGGACGTGGAGGCGGCGATCGCCGCGCTCGGCCCCGCGGCCGAGCGCGCCCGTGTCGCCGGACTCGGGCTCACCCGAGCAGGAGCGGGGGCGTCATGAGGGTCCTGGCAGCGATGAGCGGGGGAGTGGACTCCGCGGTCGCGGCCGCGCGTGCCGTCGAGGCCGGCCACGACGTGGTGGGGGTGCACCTCGCCCTCAGCGCCGACCCGGCCACGCTGCGGACCGGATCACGTGGGTGCTGCTCCCGTGAGGACGCGGGTGACGCCCGGCGTGTCGCGGACATGTTGGGCATCCCGTTCTACGTGTGGGACTTCGCCGAGCGGTTCCGTGCCGACGTGATCGACGACTTCGTCGAATCCTATGCCCGGGGTGAGACCCCCAACCCCTGCCTCCGGTGCAATGAGCGCATCAAGTTCGAAGCACTGCTCGATCGGGGGATGGCACTGGGCTTCGACGCGGTGGCCACCGGACACTACGCCCGCCTGTCTCACGAGGAGTTGCCGGACGGCACCCGCCGGCCCGTTCTCCGCCGGGCGGTCGACGACGCCAAGGACCAGTCGTACGTGCTGGGAGTGCTCACCCCCCGGCAGCTGGACCATTCGCTGTTCCCGCTCGGGGACACCCGTAAGTCCGATGTCCGGGCCGAGGCCGAGGCCGCCGGATTCCCGGTGGCCTCCAAGCCCGACAGTCACGACATCTGCTTCATCCCGTCCGGTGACACCCGAGCCTTCCTCGGCGCACGTATCGGCGTTCGGCCGGGAGCGGTGGTGGATGCGGACACCGGTGACGAGCTGGGGCGGCACGAGGGCGTGCACGGTTTCACGATCGGGCAGCGCAAGGGGCTCGGTATCGAGAAGCCGGCCGCCGACGGGCGGCCCCGGTACATCACGGCCATCGATGCCGAGACCGGCACGGTCACCGTCGGCGGTGCGGATCATCTGCTGTCGTCCGGGATGACCGCCATGTCGCCGTACTGGCTGGTCGACGACGACATCCGCGAGACCGACTGCTTGGTGCAGATCCGCGCACACGGTGAGGCGACCCCGGGGCACGTCCGGCGGATCGGCGACGGCGCGGACGCCCGGCTCGAGATCTCCCTGGATCAGCCGGTGCGCGGTGTGGCCCCCGGCCAGGCGGCGGTGCTCTACCGCCCGGAGGACGGGGGAGAGCGGGTCCTGGGCAGCGGGACCATCTCGGTCGCGCGGCCGGTCGGGGGGAGTTCGTGACGGGGCCGACCGTGGCCAGCACCGGGCCGGGCCCGATGCCGGGGACCGACCCCCGTGAGAGCGCCCGCATCGTGGCGGGCGAATGTCACAGACTGCCCTTCCTTCCCGAGCTGCCCGGGCGGGGACCGGGTTCCGATCAGGCCGGACGCACCCTGGCGATGCTCGTCGACCTGCCGGTGGACGTCTCGCCACGAGGTTGGCGGCTGTCCGATTCACGGGGCCGCCTGGCCCGCGTGGCAGCCGACCTGCTCGATCGCGACAGCGATGCACTCGAGGAGGCGGACGAACAGGCCCGCGAGCCCGACACGCCCCCCTCGGACTCGGACCGTTTTCTGCAGGTCCGTGTGACGGGGCCGTGGTCCCTGGCGGCGGGTCTGGAGTTGCCGGGTGGACTCCCCGCCCTCACCGACCGAGGCGCTCGGCGCGATCTGGCGTCCTCCCTGGCGGAAGGCGTGGCCTCGCGGACGGTTCGGCTGGCCGGACGGCTGCGGGCCGGCAGCCGGGTGGTCCTGGACGAGCCGATGCTCTGGCGCGTGGCCGCGGGAACGGTGCCGGCGCCCAGCCACTTTGATCCGGTTGCGGCCGTGCCGACCGAACGGCTCGTCCTCGCGCTCAGCCGGTTCGCCGACACGCTCCGTGCGGCCGGCGTGGATCAGGTGCTGCTCCGCCCGCCCACCACGGCAGCTCCTGACTCGCCGCAGCTCTTCTCCGCCTTTGCCGAAACCCCACGAGGTGAGACCCCGCTCGACGGGCTGGTGCTGGAAGCCGAACCGCTCTATGCGGCTCGAGCCCACGACGCACTCGACGCGGCGGGGGCCGTGCTCGGCGACGGCCGGATCCTCCAGCTGGAGGGGATCGCCGAGACCGACCGGCCCGGTGATACCGGGGCTGGCGTGGAACGCGCCGCTTCAGCTCTGTTCGCGCTTCTCGACAGGGTGGGCGCGCCCAGGTACGAGAGCCTGAGCCACCTGGTGCTGACCCCGACGATCCGCCGGGTGACGACCGACGAGCACTCTGCCGTCCGCGCGCTCGCAGCCGCCCGCCGGGTGGCCGAGGCCGCCCCACGCCTCGCCGAATAGGCGACGGCCGGCGCACTATGGGGCGGCCGGGACACGGCGGCCGGGCCCCGGAGGTCAGGCCCCGGCGGACCGATCGCGCCGGGTCCAGGCCGCGGTCCTCGCGGGGGATCAGACCGTGGCGATCGGCCACTCGGCACTGACGTCCGACGCGTCCTTTCCCGTGCGTTCGAGGTAGGCGGCGAAATTCCGTTGCCGAACCTCGTGCCAGCGGGCCTGCTGCAGGTTGACCTCCCGCCAGTCGCGAGCCGCCAGGTCGGGAAGCGCCCCGAGGAGCTTCCAGGCCAGTCGTGCCGCGGCCAGCGCGTCGGCTTCCGCCTCATGGGCGGCGTCCAGGCGTACACCGTGGAACTCGCACACGGCCTCGAGTGTGCGCTTGCCCTTGCGGTAGGGATCGGTCGCCCGGTCGATCACGAACGGGTCGACCACCGGACCGAGGATCTCAAAGGTGGGGTCCCATCGGCGCAGAACGGTCAGGTCGAAGCAGGCGTTGAAGGCCACGAGCGTCCGGCCTTCGCTCCACCCCTGGCGGATGCCGGCCACGGTCTCGGCGATCACCTCGGCATGCGGACGGCCGTTCGCGCGCGCGTGCTCGGTGGTGATGCCGTGCACCGCGGTGGCCCCAGGGGGGATCTCCACCCCCGGGTCCGCCAACCAGGTGCGCACCCTCCGGTCGGGGCCGTCGATGGACAGCAGAGCCGAGGTGACGACGTGCGCGGTACAGGGATCCGGGCCGGTGGTCTCCAGATCGAAGGCCAGAAGACGAGTGCGGTTGATGGTGACGGGGGTCTGGATATCGGTGGTCATGCGCTCACGGTAGGACAGCACTCCGACATCGCGGTTGCGGGCGGGACTAGCCTGTCCACGTGAGTGAACCCATGGACACCAGCGATCCCGCCGGCCCTGCGGACATCCCCCCCGAGGCCCGACACGCCTGGGCCGAGCTCGCCGAGATCGTCCGCGACCACCAGTTCCGGTACTACGTCAAGGACGCCCCGATCGTCTCCGACGCGGAGTTCGACCGCCTGTTCTCGGAACTGCAGGAGCTCGAGGAGCACTATCCGGGGCTCCGGGGTGCGGACTCCCCGACCCAGCTCGTCGGTGGCGGGTTCTCCACCGATTTCGCACCGGTCGAGCACCTTCAGCGGATGACCAGCCTGGACAACGTGTTCTCGGAGGACGAGCTCCGTGACTGGATAGCCTCCGCCGTGGAGCAGGCCAACGTGCCCGAGGAAGACCTGCCGTTCCTCTGCGAGGTCAAGATCGACGGCGTGGCACTCGACCTGGTCTACCGCGACGGCAAGCTGGTCAGCGCGGCGACCCGGGGTGACGGCCGGACCGGTGAGGACGTGACGCTCAACGCACGGACGATCGAGGACATCCCCGTCAGACTCACCGACGTCGAGGGACGACCGACGCCCTCCCTGCTCGAGGTCAGGGGCGAGGTGTTCTTCCGCCTCGAGGACTTCGCGGAACTCAACGCCGGGTTGGTCGCCGAGGGCAGGGCCCCGTTCGCCAATCCGCGCAACAGCGCCGCGGGATCGCTGCGGCAGAAGAACCCCGCGGTCACCGCCCGGCGACGCCTGCGGATGTACTGCCACGGGCTGGGCGTGGTGGAGGGCGCGACGTTCGACAGCCTGCACGACGTCTATCTGGCGCTCGCCGACTGGGGACTTCCGGTGTCGCCGTACACGGCGCCGGCCACGGGGACGGACGCGGTGCTCGAACGCGTGCGGTACTGGGGAGAACATCGCGGCGACCCCGAGCACGAGATCGACGGCCTCGTGGTGAAGATCGACGACCGGGCGGTCCAGCGGCGGCTGGGGCAGACCTCCCGCGCCCCGAGGTGGGCCATCGCCTTCAAGTTCCCGCCCGAGGAGGTCATGACGGAACTTCTTGACATCCGTGTCTCGGTGGGTCGGACAGGCCGGGTGACCCCGTTCGCCTACATGGAGCCGGTGCAGGTCGCGGGATCGACGGTGTCGCTGGCCACGCTGCACAACCAGACCGAGGTGACCCGCAAGGGCGTCCTCATCGGGGACACCGTGGTGATACGCAAGGCGGGCGACGTGATCCCGGAGGTGCTCGGCCCGGTCGTGGAGCGTCGAGACGGCACCGAGCGGGAGTTCGTCTTCCCTGAGCGGTGCCCCGAGTGCGATACCGTGCTGGCGCCGGCCAGGGAGGGCGACGCCGACTGGCGGTGCCCGAACCACCGGGACTGCCCGGCGCAGCTCCGGGAGCGCCTGTTCTACCTCGCCTCACGCAGCGCCATGGACATCGAGGCACTGGGATATGAGGGCGCGTCCGATCTGCTCACCAGCGGGGTGCTGGAGAACGAGGCGGGGTTGTTCGATCTCACCGAGAGCGACCTCCTCCGTACCGATCTCTACACCCGCGTGGACAAGGCCACGAAGACGCAGATAGCGGAAGGAGCCGAGCCCGAGCGGACGGTCCTCACCGAGAACGGCCGGAAGCTGCTGGCCAATCTCGACACGGCGAAGGATCGTCCGCTGTGGCGAGTGCTGGTGGCGCTGTCGATCCGGCACGTCGGTCCGACCGCGGCGCGGGCCCTCGCCACCCGCTTCGGGACCATGGCCGCGATCCGTGAGGCCTCCGAAGAGGTGTTGGCCGAGACGGACGGCGTCGGCGGCACCATCGCCGCGTCGGTGGTCGAGTGGTTCGACGTCGACTGGCACCGGGAGATCGTCGACCGGTGGGCGGCCTCCGGGGTCTCCATGGCCGATCAGCGGGACGAGTCGATCCCGCGGACGCTGGAGGGGCTGACGATCGTCGCGACAGGCTCTCTCGAGGGTTTCACCCGGGACGGGATCAAGGAGGCGATCATCGCGCGCGGGGGCAAAGCCTCGGGTTCGGTGTCCAGGAAGACCGACTACGTGGTGGTGGGGGACAACCCCGGTTCGAAGGCGACGAAGGCGGAGGAACTGGGGTTGACGATCCTCGACGAGGCCGGATTCGTCGACCTGATGGAGAACGGGCCTTCCGCATCCTCGGAGGCCGACGACGCCGACGGGAGCGGTGACGCGGCGGGTGAGAGCGGCGGCTGACGTCGGCTCTGGCCGGAACCCGGAGCCGGCACACACCGTGCGTGCCGTGCACGCCGTGGACGATCAGCCGGCCAGCAGAGTCCGCAGGATTCCCGTGAGATACTCCAGCCGCGCGATCTCGGACGGACGGAACGAGGGACCGCCCGGCCGACCCACCACGAGGACGTGCTGTGACGGCAGAGGTGCCGCGGCGAGAGCTGTGTCCATGGCCACCCAGCCGGCCGGCACGTCGTCGTCCTCGTCGAGCGCGATCGCGCGTTCCAGGCCGCACAGAGCCTCGACCCTGCCGCCCTGCCACATCGGTGCGGACTCGCCGCGCGCGACCAGGCGGCACGACTCGGTCGAGACGTCGACCACCAGCGCCCACCCGACCCGGAGGACGGCCGGCAACTCGTCGGCGAGCAGCTGGGCGGCGCGCTCCCCGGCGGTGGCCACCGAATCGACCAGTTCCAGCTCGCGGTGGGCGTCCAGTATCCCGCCGAACGGACGCAGTGAATCGACCAGTACGCCGTCCAGCTGTTCCGCCGCGGTGATGAGCGTGTCGGGGAAGGTCCCGTTGGGGACGTGCACCACGATGTCGTCCACCGCGACCCCGTCGAAGCGGTCCACGACGTCCAGGCTCACGATGTCCGCGCCCGCGGATCCCAGCGCCACGGCGAGGGATCCGAGACTTCCCGGTCGGTCGGGGAGCAGGACGCGCAGCAGATAGGACATGACGCCATTGTGCCGCACCGATCCGGGCTGGCTAGGCTGGGCCGGTACCGACCACGTCACGGAAAGGGGCAGGCACGTGACCTCGATCTCTCGCGGGGACGTCGCGCATCTGGCCAGGCTCTCGCGCCTGGATCTGAGCGACTCCGAGCTGGATTCGTTCGCGCAGCAGCTCACCGACATCCTCGTCCACGTGCAGGCTGTGTCCGAGGTCGCCACGGACGATGTGCCGGCGATGAGCCATCCCACCGCGATCACCAATGTGTACCGGGAGGACGTCGTCACGCCCGGGCTGACCCCGGAGCAGGCGCTCGACCAGGCTCCGGCAGCGGACCAGCAGCGCTTCGAGGTCCCGCAGATCCTGGGAGAGGACGCATGACCGACCTGACCACAGCCACCGCCGCCGAGCTCGCCGGTCGGATCGCATCCCGCGAGGTCTCCTCGGAGGAGGTCACCCGGGCGTACCTGGACCGGATCTCCGAGGTGGACGGCGAGATCAACGCCTTCCTCCACGTGGGCGCCGACGCCGCACTCGAGGCCGCCCGTGCCGTGGACACCCGCCTGGCCGCGGGCGAGAAGCTCGGCCCGCTGGCCGGTGTCCCGGTCGCGCTCAAGGACGTGTTCACCACCACCGACGCGCCCACCACCTGCGCCTCGAAGATGCTCGAGGGCTACATGTCGCCCTACGACGCGACGGTGACCACACGCCTGCGCGCGGCCGGCATCCCGATTCTCGGCAAGACGAACCTCGACGAGTTCGCGATGGGCTCCTCCACCGAGAACTCGGCGTACGGCCCCACCCGCAACCCGTGGGACCACGACCGGACCCCCGGCGGCTCCGGTGGCGGCTCGGCAGCGGCCCTGGCCTCCCGTCAGGCACCGCTCGCCGTGGGCACCGACACCGGTGGTTCCATCCGTCAACCCGCCGCCCTCACCGCCACGGTCGGTGTCAAGCCCACCTACGGCACGGTCTCGCGGCACGGTCTCGTCGCCTCGGCCTCGTCCCTCGACCAGGGCGGACCGTGCGCCCGGACCGTCGAGGACACGGCCCTTCTGCACCAGGTGATCGCCGGTCACGACCCCGGCGACTCGACCAGCCTCGACGTCGCGATCCCCGACGTGGTGGCCGCGGCCAGGGAAGGCGCGCGCGGCGACCTGAAGGGTGTTCGCGTGGGTGTTGTCCGCGAACTTGCGGGCGACGGCTACCAGGCCGGCGTCGAGGCCTCCTTCCGGGCCGCGGTGGACACCCTCAGTGGTCTCGGCGCCGAGGTCGTCGAGGTCTCGTGCCCGAACTTCAGGTACGCGCTGCCCGCGTACTACCTGATCCTGCCGTCCGAGGTCTCCTCCAACCTGGCCCGCTTCGACGCCATGCGCTACGGACTGCGCACCGGTGACGGATCCGCAGACCAGGTGATGGCCGCCAGCCGCGCCGAGGGGCTGGGCCCGGAGGTCAAACGCCGGATCATGCTGGGCACCTACGCCCTGTCGGCCGGATACTACGACGCCTTCTACGGCCAGGCGCAGAAGATCCGCACGCTCATCGCACGCGACTTCGACGCCGCCTACACCAAGGCCGATGTACTGGTGTCTCCCACCACACCCACCACCGCGTTCCCGCTGGGGGACAAGGTGTCCGATCCGGTCGCGATGTACCAGTTCGACCTGTGCACCCTTCCGCTCAACCTGGCCGGCCACTGCGGGATGTCCGTGCCGACCGGCCTGGTGGACGGCCTGCCCGCGGGCATGCAGATCATGGCGCCGGCACTGGCCGACGAGCGTCTGTACCGGGTCGGTGCGGCGTTCGAGGCCGCGAGGGGCGCGATCGCGTGACCGTGGTCCCCGAGCGGGACGCGTGGAAGGCTCTCGCGGCCCTGGTCATCGGGTTCTTCATGATCCTGGTGGATCAGACGATCGTCGCGGTGGCCACGGAGGCGTTCGTCACCCAGCTGGGCGCCACCACCAACCAGGTCATCTGGGTGACGAGCGCGTATCTGCTCGCCTATGTGGTGCCGCTGTTGTTCACCGGCCGGCTCGGGGACCAGATCGGCCCGCGCACGGTGGCGATCGCCGGGTTGGTCGTGTTCACCGGGGCGTCGCTGTGGTGTGGACTCGCCCCGGATATCGAGACCCTGATCGTCGCGCGGGTCTTCCAGGGGTTCGGCGCGGCTCTCCTGACGCCGCAGTCACTGAGCGTCATCACCCGGGTGTTCGCGTCGGGGCGCCGCGGCGCGGCGATGGGCGCCTGGGGTGCGGTCGCGGGAATCGCCTCGGTGGTGGGCCCGGTGCTCGGTGGGGTGCTCATCGACGCGTTCGACTGGCGGTGGATCTTCTTCGTCAACATCCCGTTCGGGATCGTCGCGGTGGTGCTCGTCTGGCTGTGGGTGCCCAGACTGCAGACCCGCCGGCATTCCTACGACATCGCCGGCATCGTGCTGTCGGCCGTCGGCATGTTCCTGCTCGTGTACGGGGTGCAGCAGGGCGAGTCGCACGGGTGGGGTGCCACGACGGGGGCTCTCGTCGCCCTGGGACTGCTCGCGCTCGTTGTGTTCCTCTGGTGGCAGTCGCGCGTGCGGACGGAACCGCTCGTTCCGCTCCGGTTGTTCCGGGACCGGAACTTCTCGATCGGAAACTTCGGGGTCTCCACGATCGGCTTCGTCACCGCCGGCACGATGGTGCCGCTGATGTTCTACCTGCAGGGTGTCAAGGGGATGAGTCCCACGGCGGCGGGCCTGATGTTGCTCCCCATGGCGCTCATCGCCGGCGTCCTCGCCCCGATCGTGGGCCGGTTGGCGGACCGTCTGGATCCGCGGATTTTCACCGGTATCGGTTACTTCTCGTACGCGATCTCGCTGATCTGGTTGGCGTTGGTCATGGATTCGTCCACGTCGATCCCGATGCTGCTCGGTCCGATCGCGCTGATGGGGGTGGGGAACGGGTGTGTGTGGGCGCCCACGTCGTCCACCGCGATGCGGCGGCTGGAACTGGAGTCCGCGGGTGCGGGGTCCGGCGTGTACAACACCACTCGCCAGGTGGGTGCGGTGCTGGGCTCGGCGGCGATCGGCGCGTTGATGCAAGCCCGCCTCGTCGCCCACGGCGACGTCGGCCAGGCCGTGGCGGACGCGATGTTCCTGCCCGCTGTGGTGGTGCTGCTGGGCGGCGTGGCCACCATGGCCTTCCGTACCGATGAACAGTCGGTGAGCTCGGCGCGGTGACCCCTCGTTCCCCTCTAGACTGCGGGGGAACCGAGAGGAGCTCCACGTGCGTATAGGCGTGCTCACCGCCGGTGGCGACTGCCCCGGGCTCAACGCTGTGATCCGGGCGTTGGTTCGCACCGCCCATTCCGAGTACGACTCGCCGGTCCTGGGATTCCAGGACGGGTGGTCCGGGTTGGTGGACGATCGTGCGGTGCCGCTGTTCGACGACGAGGAGATCGACCGCATCCTGTTGCGCGGCGGCACGATCCTCGGCACGGGCCGTCTCAACCCGGACATTCTCACGGCGAGCCTGCCGGAGATCCGCCGTACGCTGGATCGGCATTCGATCGACGCGCTCGTCGCGATCGGGGGCGACGGGACGCTCAAGGCCGCCCGGTGGCTCACCGAGAACGGGATCCCGGTGGTGGGGGTGCCCAAGACCATCGACAACGACGTGGGAGGGACCGACTACACCTTCGGATTCGACACCGCGGTGTCGATCGCCTCGGACGCCATCGACCGACTGCACACCACGGCCGAGTCCCACGAGCGGGTGATGCTCGTGGAGGTGATGGGTCGTCACGCCGGGTGGATCGCCCTGCACGCGGGGCTGGCCTCGGGGGCCCACATGATCGTGATCCCCGAGGTGCCGTTCGACATCGACTTCGTGTGCAAGGTGATGAAGCGACGTTTCCAGATGGGGGAGGCCTACGGGATCTGCGTGGTGGCCGAGGGTGCCACCCCCGCCGAGGGGTCCGGGATGAGTCTTCGCGACGGGGGCGTCGACCAGTTCGGCCACGAGGTGTTCACCGGGGTGGCGGATCAGATGGCCGGGGCGATCGCCGAGCGGATGAACCGCGACGTGCGCACCACCGTCCTCGGCCACATCCAGCGAGGGGGCACCCCGACCGCCTACGACCGCGTCCTGGCGACCCGTTTCGGGGTGCACGCCGCGCACGCCGTGCACCGAGGTGACTTCGGTCAGATCGTGGCGCTGCACGGAGAGGCGATCGAAATGGTGCCGGTAGAGGACGCGGTGGCGGTGCTCAAGACCGTTCCGGAGGACCGCTACCGCGAGGCCGCCTGCCTCTTCGGCTAGATTGTTCGGCATGGAGTTCACCGAGGTCGTGTCACGTTTCGATCCCGTCATGGGCATGGAGGTGCACGTCGAGCTGCACACCGCCACCAAGATGTTCTGCGGTTGCCCGACCACCTTCGGGGCGGATCCCAACACCCAGGTGTGTCCGGTGTGTATCGGACTGCCGGGTGCGCTGCCCGTCGCCAACCGTCAGGCAGTCGAGTGGGCGATCAAGATCGGTCTCGCGTTGAACTGCTCGATCGCGCCGTACAGCCGCTTCGCCCGGAAGAACTACTTCTACCCGGACCAGCCGAAGAACTACCAGATCTCGCAGTACGACGAGCCCATCGCCTACGACGGTTACCTCGACGTCCAGCTCGAGGACGGAAGCACCTGGCGCGTGGATGTCGAGCGGGCCCACATGGAAGAGGACACGGGTAAGTCGACTCACGTCGGCTCGTCCTCCGGCCGTATCCACGGGGCGACGCACTCGCTGCTCGACTTCAACCGGGCCGGGGTGCCGCTCATCGAGATCGTCTCCAAGCCGATCGTCGGGGCCGGGGAGCGGGCGCCGGAGATCGCGCGTGCGTATGTGAGCGCGTTGCGCGACCTGCTCAAGAGCCTCGACGTCTCGGATGTGCGCATGGACCAGGGCTCGATGCGGTGCGACGCCAACGTGTCGCTGATGCCCAAGGGCGCCACCGAGTTCGGCACCCGTACCGAGACGAAGAACGTCAACTCGCTGCGCAGCGTCGAGACGGCCGTGCGTTATGAGATGTGCCGTCAGGCGGACGTCCTCGCCGAGGGTGGAGAGGTGGTCCTTGAGACCCGTCACTTCCACGAGGCCGACGGCACCACCACGGCCGGGCGCCCCAAGGAGTCGGCCGAGGACTACCGCTACTTCCCGGAGCCGGACCTTGCACCGGTGGAGCCCTCTGCGGAGCTGATCGAGCAGATCCGGGCCACGCTGCCGGAGCTTCCGTGGGTGCGTCGTGCTCGCGTCCAACAGGAGTGGGGCGTCTCCGACGAGGAGATGCGCGATCTGGTCAACGCCGGCGCGCTGGACCTGATCCTGGCCACCGTGGACGCCGGCGCGTCCCCGACCGAGGCCCGGTCGTGGTGGGTGTCGTACCTGACCCAGCAGGCCAACAAGCGGGAGGTCGAACTCGACGCACTGGCCATCACCCCCGCCCAGGTGACCCGCGTGATCGAGATGGTCGCGGAGGGCAAGCTCACCAACAAGCTCGCCCGACAGGTCGTGGACGCGGTCCTCGACGGCGAGGGGGAGCCGGACCAGATCGTGGCGGACAAGGGACTCGAGGTGGTCCGCGACGATTCGGCGCTGCAGAAGGCCGTGGATGACGCGCTGGCCGCGCAGCCGGACGTCGCCGACAAGATCCGTTCCGGCAAGGTCCAGGCCGCCGGTGCGATCGTCGGCGCGGTCATGAAGTCCACCCGCGGGCAGGCCGATCCCGCTCGGGTGAAGGAGCTCGTGATCGCCGCCTGCAGCTGAG
>DWWG01000153.1 GCA_019119875.1 Candidatus Dietzia intestinigallinarum
AGCAGCTGATCGTCGAGCTCTACTCGAAGTGATCTGTCCTCCACCGTCGCCGGGCAGGCTGCGCTATGCGGCCCGCCCGGCGACGGTGGGTTCCCACGGCGTCAAATAGCGGACGCCGAGAATCGAAAGAGGTAGCACATGCTCATCTCCCAGCGGCCCACCCTGACCGAAGAGGTCATCTCCGAGAACCGGTCGCGCTTCGTGCTCGAGCCTCTCGAGCCGGGCTTCGGCTACACCATCGGCAACTCGCTGCGTCGCACGCTGCTGTCGTCCATCCCGGGCGCGGCTGTCACCAGCATCCGGATCGAGGGTGTCCTGCACGAGTTCACCACCGTGCCGGGCGTGAAGGAGGATGTCACCGACATCATCCTGAACCTCAAGGGCCTCGTCGTCTCGTCCGTCGAGGACGAGCCGGTCACCATGTACCTGAAGAAGCAGGGCCCGGGCGTCGTCACCGCCGGTGACATCGTGCCTCCCGCCGGCGTCGAGGTGCACAACCCGGATCTGCACATCGCCACCCTCAACGAGAAGGGGCGCCTGGAGATCGAGCTGGTCGTCGAACGCGGGCGTGGCTACGTCCCCGCCGGGCTGAACAAGGACGCGGGTCACGAGATCGGTCGTATCCCGGTCGACTCGATCTACTCGCCGGTCCTCAAGGTGACCTACAAGGTCGAGGCCACCCGTGTGCACCAGCGCACGGACTTCGACCGTCTGGTCCTGGACGTGGAGACCAAGAACTCGATGGTCCCCCGTGACGCCCTGGCCTCTGCCGGTAAGACCCTCGTGGAGCTGTTCGGGCTCGCCCGTGAGCTCAACGAGGAGGCGGAGGGCATCGAGATCGGGCCGAGCCCGGCCGAGGCCGACCACATCGCCGCATACGGCATGCCCATCGACGACCTGGACCTGTCGGTTCGGTCCTACAACTGCCTCAAGCGTGAAGGCGTCCACACGGTGGGCGAGCTCGTCGCGCGCAGCGAGTCGGACCTGCTCGACATCCGTAACTTCGGACAGAAGTCGATCGACGAGGTCAAGGTCAAGCTCGTCGAGCTCGGCCTCTCGCTCAAGGACGCTCCCCCCGGGTTCGATCCCGCCTCGGTCGCCGGCTATGACGCCGAGACCGGGACGTGGACCGACGAGGGCGGCGAGGATTACGCCGAGACCGAGCAGCTCTGACGAGCTCTCGGCACACAAATTCCTAGGAGAATCTGATGCCCAAGCCCAAGAAGGGCGCCCGCCTCGGCGGTTCCGCTTCCCACCAGCGGCTCATCCTCTCGAACCTGGCCACCCAGCTGTTCGAGCACGACCAGATCCGCACCACGGAGACCAAGGCCAAGCAGCTGCGCCCCTACGCGGAGAAGCTGATCACCAAGGCCCGCCGCGGCACGCTGGCCGACCGTCGTGAGGCCGCCAAGGTCATCCGCGACAAGGACGTGCTGCACAAGCTGTTCGCCGAGATCGGCCCCCGGGTCGCCAACCGCGACGGCGGCTACACGCGGATCGTCAAGCTCGAGAACCGCAAGGGTGACAACGCGCCCATGGCGATGATCGCGCTCGTCACCGAGGAGCTCGCCTCCGCCGAGGCCTCGCGCGCCACCCGCGCCGCCGCCTCGAAGAAGGCCGCCGAGAAGTCGGACACCACCGCCGAGGCCGAGGCGAACAGCCCGATCGCCGAGCAGGTCGAGGCCGCCGACGACGCCGAGGTCGAGGCCGCCGCCGAGACCGCCGAGGCCGTGTCGGAGGACACGACCCACGCCGACGACGCCGACAAGGCCTGAGCCACTCTCAGACAGGCCACGAAGGGCCCCGTCACCGCATCGTGCGGCGACGGGGCCCTCGTCGTTCCCCGCGGCACGGACGGTCGGGCCGGCCACCCCGGGCTGTGCCGTGTGGCGCCCGGGTACAGAGGTGGTCTAGCGTCTGTAGTCCGTGAGCACCCGCCGGATACGCCTGGACGTCGCCTACGACGGAACCGATTTCTCGGGATGGGCGCGCCAGCCCGGCCTGCGGACGGTGTGCGGCACGCTCGAGGCCGAGCTCGCGAAGGTGCTGCGGGAGCCCGTGACCCTGACCGTGGCCGGCCGAACCGACGCCGGGGTGCACGCGCGCGCCCAGGTCTGTCATTTCGACGTGGACCCGGCCGGGCTGGACCAGCGTTCTCTCGACGGGCGGCCCGAGAACCTGGTGCGGCGGCTCGCGCGGCTGCTGCCCGACGACATCGCGGTGATGGGCGCCCGCTGGGTGTCCGACGAGTTCGACGCCCGCTTCTCGGCCCTGCGGCGACACTACGAGTACCGGCTCACCACCGCGCCCTGGGGCGCCGACCCCGTCCGCGCGCGGGATACCGCGGCCTGGCAGCGGCAGGCGGACGTGGACCTGGTCCGGCAGGCGTCGCAGCGGCTGCTGGGACTGCACGATTTCGCCGCGTTCTGCCGTCGGCGGGAGGGGGCCACCACCATCCGGGAGCTGCAGCGCTTCGACTGGCGCGTCGACCCGGACCCGCGGGGACCGGATGCGCCCGGGGCGGCCGAGGTGTGGACGGCGAGCGTGAGCGCCGATGCGTTCTGCTGGTCGATGGTGCGCAGTCTCGTGGGCGGGGTCATGGCCGTGGGGGAGGGGCGACGCAGCCTCGACTGGATCAGCGGCCTGCTGTCGGAGACCGAGCGCTCGTCGGCGGTGCCCGTCGCGCCCGCGCGCGGTCTGACGTTGGTGGGGGTGGAGTACCCGGACGACGACGAGCTCGCCGCCCGTAACGCGCTCACCCGCGAGGTGCGCTCGGTTCCCGGTGGGCCCCCGGCCGGCGGCGGGTGCTGCGGCGGCTAGAGGCGTGTCGTCTGGTCACCGGATGCCTCTCCCGGGCCCCCTCCGCCCGCGGCGTGAGGCGTCGGGGGCCGCTCCGACCAGCCCTGTCGGGGTGTTGCGGGCACGGGAGGCCGGTTATCCGGATACTGGGGGACGGACAGTCTCTGGACCCCCGGCGCTGGAAGGAGAACAGATGGCGATCGGTGCGGCGCGACCCCGGCAGCTCTCGCGGTCGCTGGACTTCTCCGGAGTACGCATCGAGACCGCCCGGCTGCGGTCCGACCGGGCCGTCACCACGTTCTGGCGCTGGTGGGCCGAGGGCGGGCGGCGACGCGCCACCGCGGCTCTCGCCTCGGGGGATGCCCGTCGCGTGGTGCCCGAGATCACCGCACTGGTCGAGGCGATCGACCCCGGACTGTCCTGGGAGTTCGTGCCCGCCGTCGACGGCGGCCCGCACCGGCTGACGGTCACCGCCGCGGGGGTGCCGGAACTGCGTGGGGCGGCCCGTCGGTGGCTGGCGGCGGCGCCGGCGGCGGACGGGACGTGGTCGTACGCCGACCTGCGTGAACCGGTCCGCGGCCGCGCCATGTATTTCCGGGAGCACCGGCTGGCGTTCGACGAGGCCGAGGTGGTGGTGGACCCGGGCCTGTCGCGCGCGGACGTCACCGTTCATCACCCCGGGTTCGCGGCACTGGCCGGCGCGGACGCGAGCATCGCCGCCTACCTGCTGCTGGACGCGCTGTGTGGCGAGGAGCAGGTGGAGACCTGGGTGGGACTCATCCGCGCCAACGCCACGGCACCGGGCGACGACGCCGTGCCGTTGGCGGACCTGCCGCGGATCCTCACCGAGCTCGCCGCGGACAACACCGACGAGTTGGGTGACCCGGCCTGGCAGATCCTGCACGGCGACACCTGCAACGGCCCGCTGGTCGCCGTCGTGCGGGTGCCGCTGGTCTCCCTGTCGGCGCCTCAGTTCGATCGCCACGTCGCCGTCGACGTCCCCTATGCGGATGTCGAGGGCGGGGGGCTTCCCGGCCCGCTCTCCCTTCCGGGTCTGCGGGATCTCGAGGACCATCTGGTGGAGCGGCTCGAGGGCACGGGCGAGTGCGTGGGGGCGGAGAGCTGCGACGGCTCACGCCTGCTGCACTTCTATGTGGACTCCACCTCCCCGGCGCACGAGCAGCTCCGCGCCGCCGCGTGCGGCTGGGATCAGGGCGAGGTCACCATCACCGTCACGGATGATCCGGGCTGGCGGAAGGTGCAGCACCTGCGGGTGTGACCGCACGGGGCGGGGCTGTCGGCCCCACGAACGTCTCCTCGCCGGGGCCCGTGACCACGGACACCCGGAGCGCATCGCCCGCGCGGGGCTCGACAGCGATCCAGCCGTCGATCCGGCCGTCCAGCACCAGGTCCGGGGGTGTGCTCGACCTCGACCGTCCCGCGCCCAGGATCTCCCAGTCGGCGTCCACGCGGATGACGGTGGGCGGGGTGACGTCCGGACCGCCCGGTCCGGCCAGTGCGTCGATCCGCGCCTCGCTGAGGGGGCCGTCCACATCCCACACCACCGCGTCGACGGGGGCTCCCGCGTCCGACGAGTCGGGGTCGACGATCCGGTATCGGGACTCGTCGCCGATCCGCAGCAGGGGGCGCCAGCGGTCCGGGACATCGGTCACCACGGCGACCCGGTACCCGGCGGCGACGGTGCGGAACGCCACCCGGAGACAGACCTCCGGCCGGGCGGTGAGCAGCACCGAGCGCAGATGCGGGCCGGCGATCTGGACGGCCGCGGCCGCGCCCCCGCGGGTGGCGCCGAGGACAGTACCGGCTCCGTGGGCGGGCGGCGCGAGTTCGGCGAGCGACGCGATCGTGCGGCGGCCCAGGCACCCCGCGACCGTGCCGGGCATGGTCTCGCCGGGGACCGGCAGTACTCGGGCCGAAGGGAGCCGGTGGTGGGACGCCGCCTCCGGGCCGCCGGACACCGCCCCGGGGCCGCCGGCCACCGCCCAGGGATCGGCGGGGAGCCCGGTGACGGCGACGGTCGAGACCGTGTCCACCACGTCGGCACGGCCCTCGACCCGACGCAGGCGCGTCACCTCGGTGAGCTCCGCGGCCCGGACCGCGGTGAGCCGATCGGCCACCGCCCGGACGTCGGCGGACGGCCTCACGAGAAAGCCCAGACCGTCGCCGGGCTCGTTCTCGGCCTCCAGGTAATACTCGGCGAGCTCGGCGGCGTCGAGGACGCGGCACGGCATCCCGTGGTGGACCAGCGACCGCCGCAGGCGTTCGGTGGCCACCGCGACGACCCCGTCGACCGGCGCATCCGCTCCCGCGGAGCCGACCGTCGTCAGCCGGGCCAGGTCGAAGCGGAGCAGCAGGTGGACGCGGCGGTGCGAGATCAGTGCCAGCGGTCCGATCAGCTGTGAGTACACCTCGCCGTCGTCGCCCCCGGCGGCACGGCGGCCCCGCACCACGACGTCGATCCCCTCCAACACGACCCCGCCCTGGTCGAGCTGGCGCGCGATCTCCGGCAGCGGCAGGCGGCTGCCCCGGTGCACCGCGGGGTCGTCGAGACCCACCTCGGTCACCACGAACTCGCCGGCCGAGATCTCCACGGCCGTGGTGACCACCCGGTCGCCCTCGACGCAGCCGACGACGGTGCGGTCGGGGGCGACGAGGTCCACGACGTCGACGGGCACGCGCCGGGGTGCGTCGGTGCGGGCCAGCAGGGGGCGTCCGTGCCGGCGCGCGGTGACCACCGCGGCGATCGCGACCGCCGCGGCCAGCTGTGCCCAGGGCTGCCAGGCGGGCGGGCAGGCGACGGTGAGCACCACGGTGGTCGCCAGTGCCGCGATCAGTCCGGGGAGCGTCGGGACCGCCGTCATGAGTTCGTCCTCCTCGCGCACCGCCCTCGGGCCGGGTGCCACGTGGGGCGGCACCGGATGACCGGCCACCGGTGCCGGAACGTCGCGTACCCTACCCCCGGTGACCCCGCGGAAGGGGCGTCAACATCGGGAGAGGCGAGGTGGGGCATGCCGTTGCGGCCCACGACCAAGGCGCAGGTGGACGGGCATCGTTTCCTCACCCGTCGGGCCCGGCACGCGGTGGTGGCCCGTGACGTGCGGATGCTGCACGACCCGCTCAGGCGTCAGTCGACGGGGCTCACCGTGGGGGTGGTGGCCGCGGTGGTCGGCGTGGCCGGCGCCGCGGTGCTTTCGCTGCTCGATCCGGCACCGGACGTCGATCGCGCGATGGTCATGGTGGGACGCGACTCCGGCCAGATGTACGTGCGGGCGGGCGACGTGGTGCACCCCGTCCACAACCTGGCGTCGGCGCGACTGGTGCTGGGTCGGGCGGCCGAACCCGAGACCGTGCGCGATTCCGATGTCGCGGGGACCCGCCGCGGAGGGATGGTGGGGATCCCCGGCGCACCGTCGGTGTTGCCGGAGCAGCGCGACGCAGAGGCGGCGCGCGCGATCTCGTGGACGGTGTGTGACGAGGTGGCCGACGCCGATCGCGGGCGCCCGCGTGTGGTGGGGACGAGCATCGTCGCGCGGGAGGGGGCCGGCCCGGGGCGGCAGACCGGCCCGGACGAGGTCGTGCTGGTCGATGTCGGCGGTCAGGGGTGGGTGCTGCGCGACGGGACGAGGGCGCGGATCGATCTGTCGGACGCGGACCTGCTGTCGATCCTCGGGCTGCAGGGTGTGACTCCACGTCCGGTCACGGCCGCCCTGATCGACCCGCTGCCGGAGCTCGACCCGGTGGCGCGGCCGGTGATCGACATGCTCGGCGAGCCGGTCGACTACGGGCTGGAGGGACTGCTCATCGGCCAGGTCTTCACCGTGGACACCGCGAGCGGGACACGCACCCATGTGGCGCTGGCCGACGGGGTCCAGGAGGTGGGCCCGGTGCTGGCGGACGTCATCCGGTCGACCTCCACGGTCGGGGAGGTGGCCGAGGTCGCCCCGGACCGGATGGGGGTGCCGCGGTCGGTGGCGTTGGACGTCGAGGCGTTTCCGGCCGTGCGGCCGTCGGTGCTGGACACGGCGGACTCCCCGGTGTTGTGTGTGCGCGAGGCCCCCGGGGCGGATGCGGGGGCGCGGCGGATGGCGATCATCGCCGGTGCGCCCGCGCCGGGCCCGGCGACGGCTCGTGAGGTGGCGGGCGCGGACGGCGCGGGGCCCGCGGTGGATGCGGTGGGTGTTCCCGGGGGCGGACTGCTGGTGTCGGCGACGGGTCGGGGCGCCGCCACGCGCGGGGCGGTCACGACGATCGTCTCGGACACCGGCGTCCGTTTCGACGTCCCCGACGCGGAGACGGCGGAGATCCTCGGCCTGGCCGGGGCGGCGGCGCCGGTCGACGCGGGGATCCTCGACCGCCTGCCGGCCGGTCCCCGGTTGGATCGTGCGTCCGCGTTGGTCACGCGCGACGGCCCGGACTCGGTGCTGACGGGGGACGGGGAGCCCGCCGGATGAGGGCGGTCAGCGTGACCCGCGGGGCCTGAGGAGTACGACGACGACGAGGGCGGCCGCTCCCAGGGCCAGGGCGCCGGCCGCGACGAGGCCACCCGAGCCGGTGCCCGGGGGTCCGGGATCCGGCACGGGTGCGGCCATCGTGGAGCTGGCCGGGGCCGGACGGCGGGGCCCGCGGACGCCGGTGACGGCCGCCACCGGGTCCACCACCCCGTGTCCGATCGCGTGGTCGTGCCCGCCGGCGGCCGGGATGGCGGTGTCCTCGATCCGCCGGATCACCTCCCTGGCGGTGAGTTCGGGGTGGGCCTGCCGGATGAGTGCTGCGGTGCCCGCGACGAAGGGCGCCGCGAAGCTGGTGCCGCTGATGCCGGTCCGTGTGCCGTCGCCGTCCACCACCATGTCGGACACGCCGTCGCCGTCGGCGCCGACCGATCGCAGGTCCACGGCGGGGGCGGCCACGTCAACCCAGGGGCCGCGTAGCGAGAAGTCGGCGGGCCGCCCCAGTGCGTCCACCCCGCCGACGGTCAGCACGTGGTCGTCGTACCAGGCGGGGGAGGCGATGGTGCGCACGCCGTCCCAGCCGTCGTCGTCGGGCGCGGAGGCGTCCGGGCCGTCCGGGTTCTGGTCCCCGCAGGGTTCGCCGACGTTGCCGGCGGCGGCCACCAGCACAACGTCGTGGTCGACAGCGGCGTAGCGGATCGCGCCGCCGAGGGTGTCGTCGGCGAGCACCGTCCCGGCCGGCACACAGGCGACCTCGGAGATGTTGATGATCCCCGCGCCCGCGTCGACGGCGGCCCGGATCGCCCGCGCGAGTGTGGACAGGGATCCGACCCCGGACATCCGGCCGGACTCGCCGGCCGGGTCGTCTCCGCGCTGTTCCGGGCGCAGGACGCTGCTGGACTGGCGGATCGAGACTATTTCGACGCCCGGCGCGATGCCCGAGTGGCCGGATTCGTCCTCCGTGGCGGCGAGCACGCCCGCGACCAGGGTCCCGTGGGCGTCGCAGTCCTCGGTGCCGTCGCGGCCGGGGACCACGTCACCGGCCCCGCGGACCCGGGGCAGTCGCGGCCCCGGATTGACGCCGGTGTCGATCACGGCCACCACCTGGCCCTCGCCGCGGCCGTGGATCCAGGCGTCCGCCAGGTCGGTGGCGGTGGCGGACGCGGGAGGCTGCGACGGGTCGAGGACCGCCGCGGTGGTCCGGCACGGCCCGGCCGGCCGGAGCGGCCCGGAGTCGAGACCGCCGGCCGCGGGGACCGGCCCGTCGATCACGGGAGGTTCCACCGCTGCGGCGGTGCCGGCCCCACCGACCTGGCCGGCCAGAAGGGCCAGGGCGGCACCGACCGCGACCGGTGTCCGCGTGGTCCTCATCGCTGGCGCACGAGCGAGTAGACGTCCATGGCACCCACGGCGAGGGGCACCACCACGCAGAGGGCGAGGACCTCCACCGTCCCCACCGCGCGGAGGGTGGCGGGGGAGGGGTCGACGTGTGGCAGGACGGAGATCGCCACCACCACGGCCGCGGCCACGGCCACGGCGGCGGGCACCACCACACCGACCGGCGCGGCCAGCACGAGTGCCGCGCCCACCAGGACCCCGGCGACGAGGACGAGTGCGCAGGTCAGCAGCACCGTGGTGTGGACGCGGTCGGAGTAGCCCAGCGCGCGCAGGACGAGGATCACGACGAGCACCAGCGCGAGCGGTGCCGCCCACCGGCCGGAGTTCTCCCCGGACAGCGCGATCAGCGACCCGGCGGTGCAGGCCGCCCCGGCGGCCGCGACCAGTCCGGTGAGCCAGGAACGAGAGGTGAGGAACCGGTGCCGGAGCACGCCCGGGGTCGGCAACGGGCCCCGCGGACGCCGGTCGTCGGCGGCCCGGCCACGCAGGTCGTGGTCGATGTCCTCGAGGTCCCCGTCCGTCACCTCCTCGCCGGGTGCGGGCACGGGCGGGATCGGGATGCGGGCGGCGGACACCGCGATCCGCGGCGCCGAGGTGAGCAGGAGCAGTCCGACGAGCACGGCGCCGGCCCCGACGGCGCTCGCCGGGACACCGGCCACCGCGACGACCAGCGCGCCGACCGCGGCGGTGGCGAGCGCGAGCGCCGCCGCCAGGTAACCGGCGGCCAGTCCGTAGGTCGAGGCGCCCGGCCGGAAGGCGGTGCAGCGCAGGACGGTGGCCATGGCGGCGCCGGCCGTGAACGCCCCCAGAAGGGAGCCCGGCCCGGCGGGCGGTTCGGTCAGGGTGCAGGCGGCCAGGATGGTGAAACCCACGGCGCAGGCTCCCGCGACCGCGTGGGATGCCCCCGGGGCGGGGGTGCGCCGCAGGGCGATCACCGCACCGAGCCCGAGCAGCGCCAGCACCAGGGAGACCAGCGGGACCGCCGGCCCGCCCCCGAGCAGCCACTGGCTGCCGAGTGCGGTCGCGGCAGCCGCGGCGGCGACACCCACGGTGGCGGTGGCGGCGAGGACCGCGTCCCCGCGGTCCCAGGCGGCCGAGCGGGCGACGTCGGGCTCGGTCAGCCCCTGCAGCACGTCGTCGAACAACGGCGCCGGGGTCGGGACCGGGCGGTGGTCCAGCACGAGGATCTCGCCGTCGTGGACCCGCTGCTGGGCCAGCGTCTCCGAGACCGCCAGCGGCCCTCCGGCCATGCGGGACAGCTGCCAGGAGCCGCCGGTGCCGCCACCCATCCGGGCGTCGACGTCCACCCCGGAGCCGGGCCCGGCGGAGGCCCGCACGTGGTCGCGGACCAGGTCGACGATCTCCGGGATGACCGACACCAGCTCGAGATGGGCGGGCAGGCTCAGATCGACGCGCGTGGACCGGCACACGACCGACACCCGGCGCTGATCCAACGGCTCCACCCCCGCGGCGACCCCTCCGGTGCTGCTTCGCTGCGTCACTGCCGGTCCTTTCCGATCCCCGGGCTCCTCCCCGACGGCCGCCCCGCGGCGCCCCGGTAGGCGCCCCTGCCAGGACGTGTACTGTCCTAACATCGCCATCCGATACGCGGAACATTGTCGGTGTCCGGGGTCTGTCTCGGGGGCGTCACCTTCCGGAGGGGACCGCTCGGGGCGCGCTACACCAGGGGGTCGGTCATGGGTGATGTGGTGTTCACGAGCACCGAGAAGCTCGCGGCCCCGCCGGTGCCCCGGGGGGAGGTCCCTCTCCAGGAGCCGCCCGCCCTGCCGCGACCGACCCCGCGGCCGCTCTTCCAGATCGTGCTGCCCGTCGTGCTGGTCGTGGCCGTGGCGGGAATGGTCGTGGTGATGATGCGCACCGGCATGATGCGCAACCCCGTGTTCATGCTGTTCCCGGTGATGATGGCGGTCTCCGCGGTGGGCATGCTCGCGGGCACCCTCAACGGCGGGAACACGACCGCGGAGACCGACGAGCTGCGTAAGGACTACCTGCGTTACCTGGGGCAGACCCGCGACACGGTCCGCGAGACGGCGGCAGCACAGCGCAGGGCCGCGCTGTGGCGCCACCCGGACCCGGTCGAGCTGCCGGCGATGGTGGGCACGGCGCGGATGTGGGAACGCGACCGGGACGACCCGGACGATCTGACCGTCCGCCTCGGGCCGGGCCGGCAGGCACTGGCCACCCCGCTCAGGGCACCCGACACCGGCCCGGTCGACGACCTCGAACCGGTCTCCGTGGTGAGCATGCGGCGCTTCGTCCGGGTGCACTCGGTCGTGGACGACCTGCCGGTGGCGCTCGAACTCCGCGCGTTCGCGGCGCTGTCCCTGGACGGCGACGTGGACACGGTGCGCTCGGCGGTGCGCGCGATGCTCGCCGGGCTGGTGGTGTCGCACGGTCCGGACCGGGTCCGCGTGGCCGTGGCCGCGAGCGAGGGCGAGGCACGCCGGGCGTGGGAGTGGCTCAAGTGGCTGCCCCACCACCAGCACCCGGTGTACACCGACGGCGGCGGCCGGGTCCGGCTCACCGAGTTCTCGCTCGCCGGCGCGGAGTCGATGCTGGGCTCGGAGATATCCGACCGGGCCGCCTTCTCCCCGAGTGCGGCGACGGTCCCGGGCCGGGCCCACCTCGTCGTCGTCGTCGACGGTGTCGGGGTCACCGGCGCCGAGCGGATCCTGGCGGAGGACGGGCTGGACGGCGTCACCGTCGTGGAGGTCTCCGGGAGCCGCGCGGGACAGCTGCGCGACCTCGCCCTGCGGCGGGGCCTGTGCATCCGGGTCGACGACGACGGGGTCGCCGGCATCCGGACCGACAGCGGTGACGAGGACATCGCCCGGGTCGACTCCATGAGCCCGCCGGAGGCGGAGCGACTCGCCATGGCGCTCTCCCGATACCGGCTCGCGGACACGGTCACCAACGCCGACGGCACCACCAGCACGCGCCGCGCACCCGGCCTGCCGGACCTGCTGGGCATCGGGGTGGCCACCCGGGTCGACCCGGCGGTGGCCTGGCGGAGACGCGGCGAGCGCGACCGACTCCGCGTGCCGGTGGGCGTCAGCCCCGACGGCGCCCCGGTCGAGCTCGATCTCAAGGAGGCGGCCCACGGCGGCATGGGGCCGCACGGACTGTGTATCGGAGCCACCGGGTCGGGGAAATCCGAGTTCCTGCGCACCCTCGTGCTGGGGCTGGTGGCCACGCACGATCCGGACGCGCTCAACCTCGTCCTGGTGGACTTCAAGGGCGGCGCCACGTTCCTCGGTCTGGAGCCGCTGGCGCACGTGGCGGCGGTGATCACCAATCTGCAGGCCGAGATCACGATGGTCGACCGGATGCGCGACGCGCTCGAGGGCGAGCTCACCCGGCGCCAGGAGATGCTGCGCGCGGCGGGCAACTACGCGAACGTCGGGGAGTACGAGGCCGCCCGGGCCAAGGGCGCACCGCTCGACCCCCTGCCCGCGCTGGTGATAGTGGTGGACGAGTTCTCGGAACTGCTGTCGTCCAAACCCGAGTTCGCCGAGCTCTTCCTCACCATCGGCCGCCTCGGCCGGAGCCTGCACATCCACCTGCTGCTCGCCTCGCAGCGGCTCGAGGAGGGCCGCCTGCGCGGACTGGACAGTCACCTGTCGTACCGGATCGCGCTGAAGACGTTCTCGGCCACCGAATCGCGCACGGTGCTCGGCGTGACCGATGCCTACCACCTGCCCGCGACGCCGGGCGCCGGCTACCTCAAGGTGGATGCCGGTGACCCGGTCCGGTTCGATGCCGCC
This sequence comes from Candidatus Dietzia intestinigallinarum, assembly GCA_019119875.1. Taxonomy (GTDB): domain Bacteria; phylum Actinomycetota; class Actinomycetes; order Mycobacteriales; family Mycobacteriaceae; genus Dietzia; species Dietzia intestinigallinarum. The sequence goes on from DWWG01000153.1 coordinate 12,452, forward strand.
TACGTCTCCGGGCCGTATCGCGAGGACCGGCGGCTCGACGGCTCGTCCATCGCCACCCCGGCCGCCCGCGCGACCGTGCGGCCCTTCACGTCCTGGTACATGCCGGTCCCCGCGCCGGCACCGGCCCCCGCCGAGCCGGACCCGGCACCCACAGGGCGGCCCGGCGACGGCGAGGACGACGGCACCAGCCTGCTCGACGTGTTGGTCGGCAGGCTGAGCGGACACGGCCGGGCCGCACACGAGGTGTGGCTGCCCCCGCTGGGTGAGGGCGCGCCCCTCGACGAGGCCGTGGGGACCGAGCCCGGGGGTGCCGGGGACGAGCCGGCGACCCTGCGCTTCCCGCTGGCCGTGGTGGACAAGCCGTTCGAGCAGCGACGGGACACCTGGTGGGTGGACCTGTCCGGCGCCGACGGCAATGTCGCGGTGGTGGGCGGCACCCGCGCGGGCAAGTCCACGACCCTGTGCACCCTCGTGTTGTCGGCCGCGGCCTCGACCGAGCCCGATCGGCTGTCGGTCTACGTCGTGGACCTGGGCGGCGGACTGCTCCGGTCGGTGGCCGGGCTCCCGCACGTCGGTGGGGTGGCACACCGCGGCGAGGAGGAGCGGATCCGGCGCACGATCGCCGAGGTGGATGCCGAACGTCGGCGGCGGGAGACCGCGTTCCGCGAGGCCGGCATCACCTCCGTGGAAGCGGCGCGTCAACTCACGATCGAGCGCGACGGGCGGCCGATCGCGCAGTTCCCGGACGTCCTGCTCGTCGTGGACGGATGGCACGCGCTGCGGACCGAGCACGAGGATCTCGAGCAGGTGGTGCTCGGCCTGGCCGCCGACGGACTGTCCTACGGCATCCACGTGGCCCTGTCCGCCGCCCGGTGGGCCGACCTGCGCCCGGCACTTCGCGATGCGCTCGGCACCCGGGTCGAACTACGACTCGGCGATCCGACCGACTCGATGATCGACCGCCGCACGGCGATGAGCGTGCCCGCCGCGCCGGGGCGGGGGCTCACCCGCGAACGCGACCACATGCTGATCTACCAGCCCCGCCTGGACGGACGGGTCGACACCGAGGGGATGGCGGACGCGACAGTCGCGGCCGCGCACCACCTGGCGCGGCGGTGGCGGGCCCGGGTCGGCGACGTGGCGGCGGCACCGGTGCGGATGCTGCCCGAGGTCCTGCCGTACGCGCAGGTGGCGAGCCTGGCCAGGCCCGGGCCCGAGGGGACGAGGACGCGCCTGCCGCTCGGCGTGGACGAGGCCGATCTGACGGTCGTGTACGCCGATCTCGAGGCCGATCCGCTCATGCTGGTCTTCGGCGACTCCGAATGCGGGAAGACCTCCGTGCTGCGCACACTCTGCAAGGGCCTGGTCACGGGCAACGACCCCGCCGACGCCAAGGTCATCCTGGTGGACTACCGGCGGTCCCTGCTCGGGGAGTTCGAGGGTGAGCACCTGGCGGGATACGCCGCCACCGAGACCGCGCTGCAGCCGATGGTCGAGCACCTCGAACGGATCCTCGACGAGCGGATGCCCGGCCCGGATGTCACACCCGCCCAACTGCGGTCGAGGTCGTGGTGGAGCGGCCCACGGATACACCTGCTCGTCGACGACCTGGACCTGGTGATCACCGGAGCCGGAAACCCGCTGCAGCCCCTGGCCCGGTTCCTCCCGCACGCCCGTGACATCGGACTGTCGGTTGTCCTCGCGCGCCGGAGCGCGGGCGCCTCCCGGGTGCTGTACGACCCGTTCGTCGGCCGCATCCGGGACCTCGGTGGTGCGGGGCTCATCATGTCGGGCAGTCGCGAGGAGGGGCCGCTGCTGGGCGGCGTGCGCCCGGGGCCGCTGCCCGCCGGCCGGGGCAGGCTCGTCACCCGCGACGGCGGCAGCCGCCTGGTGCAGACGGCGTTGGCGCAGTCGTGACCGGTTCGGTTCGGGCCGCGGACACGGTGCTCGCGGTGGATCTGTCGTGTTCCGGGCTGGCGGTGGCCTCCGCCTCGGCCTCGGCGGTGCTGGACCCGGTCGTCGCCCCGGCGTCGGTGCTCGCCGGAATGGACGGCTCGTCGTTGCCTCCTGGAGGCGACCGGATCGAATGTTCCGAGAGATCCGAGGCGGCGGCCGCACGTGTCCCCGACCACTGCCTCGCCGACCCCCTGGAGCACGTCCACCGCAATCGTGTCGACGTTGCCGGACTGTCCGTCCCGGTGCGCGAACTGCTGGCCGCCCCGGTCGCCAGGGCGTTGCGGTGGGCCTCGGCCACCGAGCGCGAGGTCGTGGTCCTGGCGCCCTCCGACTGGGGGCGCAGTCGCACCTCACGCCTGACCGCAGCCGTCGGGGACCTCGGCGTGGACGCCCGGGTGGTGAGGGCCGCGCTCGCTACCGCGGAGGCGCTGCCCTCGTCGGCCTCGCGCTGGGCGGTCTGCGTGGAATCGTGCCGGACCCGCACGACCGTGGGGCTGGTCGAGCGGACCCGGGCGGGCCTGACACTCGTCGATCGGGCGGTGGTGCACCGTCGTGACATCACCCGCGACGGTCTCGGCGACGACGAGGTGGCACGCATCCTCGGTGTGATCGCCGACCTGCGGCGCAGCCGCCGGGAGACCGCGGCGGGCTCGACGGAGGTCCTGGTCCGCGGGCGGCTGGCGGAGAGGGTCGTCGACGCCTGCGACCGGGCCCGGCTGCTGTCCTTCGTGGTGCCGCCGATCTCGCCGGTGGAGGCGGCCTCGCGGCTCTATGCGGGGCTGTGAGCGGCCCGGCTGACCGGCGCGGCTGACCGGATGACCGGCGCAGCCGCCCGGCCCGGCCAGATTTTTTCGATCGGGTGGAACCGCACGGCCGCCCGGGTGCGTCGAACACTGTGACGGACCCAAGAGGCATCCGCACGACCGACAGGGGAGGCAGACATGAGCGGTTTCAATACGCATATCGGGACCATGGACACGGCGGCCAAGCGGGTCGACGAGGTCAACATGGAGATCAATCGGCTGCTCGGCAGCGTTCGGGACTCCGTGTCCCAGCTGGGCGGCGGTGTGTGGCGAGGGACCGCGCAGGCCCGGTTCACCCAGATCATGTCCGAGTGGCAGCAGCAGAGCACCAAGCTCAACCGGGCGCTCGAGGGCATCTCGGAGACCATGCGGGTCAACAGCTCGTCCTTCAACGCCGCGGACGAGGACTCCGCCCAGTTGATCTCCCGGGCCGGTGCCGCCGGACCGCTGAACATCTGATCCACACAGACCTTTCGACACGGGGAGACAAGACATGACCACAGGACAGATCACCTACGATCACGGATCGATCGATGCGCTCGTGGGGCGGGTGTCGCAGGCCTCCACCCAGCTGCGGAGCACCCTGGACGATCTCCGGCAGTATCTCGCGCCGCTCGTCGCGGAGTGGGAGGGCGACGCCGCCCTCGCCTACCGGATGCACCAGAACGACTGGGATCAGGCGGCGGCCGCGCTGCAGGCGATGCTCGCGGAGATCTCGCAGGCCGCCATCCAGGGCAACCAGGGGATGGCCGCCGCCGACCGCGCCGCCGCCCGGGGCTGGGGCTGAGCCGGACCGCGCAGCACGAGACGACCCTCGTACCGGGAAGAGCCCTCGTGCCGGCCTCCGCTCAGGCCGGCACGAGGGCTCTGCCGACGCTCTCGGGGATGCGCTGCGGGGCGTGGTGCGCGACCGGCGTCCGCCCGTGCGGAAAAGGGAGGTCCCGGCGGCAGGAGCGCGAAAGCGGCTCCACCCGTGGGGGTGTCGACGAGGCAGCGGATAGACAGATCTGTCTATTGTGGGGTCGTCCCCTCTGGAAAGGAGCTTCCCATGACTCCGCTCAGCGTGAGCCCCCGGTGGCTGCACGAGCATCTGGATGACGAGAACCTCGTCGTCGTCGACGCCACCAACCACCTGCCCGTCCCCACCGACGGACCCTATGTCCCCGAGTCCGGCGCACAGACCTACCGCGCCGAGCACATCCCCGGCGCCTTCTTCGCCGACCTGCTCGGCGACTTCGCCGACCCGGAGGCCACCGACCCGTGGACCGCGCCCGACCACGAGCGGTTCGCGGCCGCGGCCGGCGCGCTCGGGATCGGCGACGGCGCCACGGTCGTGGTCTACGACCAGCACGACGGCTTCTGGGCCACCCGCTTCTGGTGGCACCTGCGCTACGAGGGCTTCGACCGGGTGTCCGTCCTGGACGGCGGGCTCCCGGCCTGGAAGGCGGCCGGCTACGAGGTGACCGACGTGGTCCCCGAGCCGACCCCGCGCACCTTCACCGGAACCCGTCGACCGGAGCTGATCCGCTCGACCGAGGAGGTCGCCGCGAACCTCGACGACGCCGGGACGATCCTGGTCAACGTCCTCGACGAGGCCACCTACCGTGGCGAGGTCGACACCTACGCTCGCCGTGGCCACATCCCCGGCAGCATCAACCTGCCGGTGTTCGGCCTGAAAGACCCCGAGACCGGGAAGCTGCGGCCTGTTGACGAGCTGCGCGCCGAGTTCTCCGAGGCCGGACTGCTCGACGAGGACAAGCGCGTCGTGACCTACTGCGGAGGCGGCATCGCGGCCACCGGTGTGGCCCACGCGCTGGCTCTCGCCGGACGCGACGACGTGGCGATCTACGACGGCTCGATGACCGCGTGGGCCGGCAATCCCGACCTGCCGCTCGTCACCGGCGACAGCCCGCGCTGACGCCCCCGACACCCGAAATCCGCTAACCCCGCTGCGGATCCGCTACCGCTACAGGCGTGGCGGATTCGGCGGGGCGGGTGCTCAGTGGGCGCCGGCGAAGGCCTGGGCCAGGCGAGAGATCTTCTGCGCCCGGGCCAGCCGCGGCAGGTCCGACCCGTCCCGGGCGCGCTCGCCGCCGGGGCCCAGCTCGTCGATCACGGACTCCGCCCACGAGACGTCCGCGGCGGACGGGGCGAGAACCTCGTTGATGTAGGGGGCCTGATCCACACGCAGGCACAGCTTGCCGGTCATCCCCATCTCGACCGCGTGCTCGGCGGCCTCCCTGAGCGCGCGCGTGTCGTTGGAGATGGTCGGCCCGTCGATCGGCGGTGCCACGCGTGCCACCCGGCTCGCCACCACGAACTGCGAGCGGGTGTAGGCCAGCGCGATCTGCGACGAGCCGATGCCGGTGTCGCGACGGAAGTCACCCACACCGAACGCCAGCCGCACGACCTGTTCGGACTTGGCGATCTCCGCAGCCTGCGCCAGTCCGTCGGCGGACTCGACCAGGGCGACGATGGGGGTGCCGGGTGTCAGTCGCGCGGCGGTGAGGGCCACATGTTCTGCGTTCTCGGTCTTGGCCAGCATCACACCGTCCAGACCGGGGGAGTGCCCCAGCGCCATGAGGTCCTTCTCCCACTCGGGGGAACGGACGTCGTTGATCCGGATCCACGCGTGATTGCCGGCCTCGAGCCACTGCCGGACCTCGCGACGGGCGCGCTCCTTCTCCGCCTGCCGGCAGCCGTCCTCGACATCCAGCACCACGACATCCATCTCGGAGTTCACCGCGGCATCGAACCGATCGGACTTGTCCGCCGGCAGGAGCAGCCAGGAACGGGCGATCGTCGGCGGGATGGTCGACGTGGGACTCATGGGTACCGGTCATCCTTTGCTCGAGAGGAGGCGGGTGGCGCACTTCAACCACCTCACGATACGTGGAGCGGCCCCCACCACCCCAAACAGGAACGCGTTCCTACATTCCGGGAGTGGTGGCCAACTGGATGAGATCGCCCCGGGCGTCGTCGATGATCGTCGTCCACCTCGAACCGCGCGGCGGGGGATTTCCGTCGGCGTGCAGTGCAGGGGCGTAGGCGCGCGCGACGGCGACGAGGTCCGTTCGCCCCGCAGCGGTGTCATCCTGTGACCGCGAGGTGGCCGACCCCCTTGCGGATTGGTGACCGATAGTGTCCGCAGATCTCCGTCGACCTGTTGACGGGGTGGCGGGCGGAGGGCCACCCTTTTCTGGTGAACTCCCCACTTCCCGCCTCCGGTGCGACGTCCTCCCCGCCCGCGATCGAAGCCGAGAACCTCGTCAAGAGGTTCGGTGACTTCACGGCGGTCGACGGCATCTCCTTCACCGTCCCCGCCGGATCGGTGCTGGGCCTGCTCGGTCCCAACGGATCCGGCAAGACCACGACTATCCGCATGATGACCACTCTGAGTCCGCCCACCTCCGGGACAGCCCGGGTGGCGGGCCACGACGTGCAGCGCGAGCCCGCCGAGGTCCGCAAGGCCATGGGGCTCACGGCCCAGTCCGCGACCGTCGACGAATTGCTCACAGGAAGGGAGAACCTGTGTCTGATCGGGGACCTGTACGGGCTGCCCCGGAAGGCGGTCAAGCCCCGGGCGGACGAGCTGCTCGAGAAGTTCTCGCTCGCCGATGCCGCGAACAAGGTGACCAAGAGCTACTCCGGTGGCATGCGGCGTCGACTCGACCTGGCGGCCAGTCTCGTCGCGGCGCCCCCGGTGTTGTTCCTCGACGAGCCGACCACGGGACTCGATCCGCGGTCCCGCAACGAATTGTGGGATGTGCTGCGGGACCTGGTCCGGGACGGCACCACCCTGCTGCTCACCACGCAGTACCTGGATGAGGCCGACCAGCTCGCGGACAACGTGATCGTGATCGACCACGGCAGGGTCATCGCGGAGGGTACGCCGCTGCAGCTCAAGGACCGCTCCGGTGCCGCGAGCCTGGTGATCACCGTGTCTCGGCCCGAGGACGTCGACCGGGCGGCCCGTGTGCTGGCCGGACGGATCGAGGAGTTCCACGTCGACCGCGATTCGCGTCGGCTCACCGCGCCGTCGGAGGGCGTCTCCGCGTTGGCGGGCATCGCCGCCGCGTTCACCGAGGCCGGAATCGAGCTCGACGACATCGGCCTGCAGCGGCCCAGCCTCGACGACGTCTTCCTGTCGCTGACCGGCCGCCGGGCCGAAGAACCGCAGGAGGGCCGGGCCGACGAGGGCGGGCCCCGTGACGAGACCACCGAACAGGAGCAGAGGGCATGAGCACCGTGGCCGACCCCACCGCCGGAGGAACCGTGTCCAAGCCGTTCAGCGTCCCGGCGCGACCTGACGGGCCGACCCTGGGTCGTCAGATCTCGGCGCTGGTGCGCCGCAACCTCTTCCATATCCGTCGCCAGCCCGAGAATCTGGCCGATGTCACCATCCAGCCGGTGATGTTCGTGTTGCTGTTCGCGTTCGTCTTCGGCGGCGCGATCGCGGTCTCCAGCGGCAATTACCGCGAGTGGCTGCTGCCGGGGATCATGGCGCAGACGATGGCGTTCTCCTCGTTCGTCGTGGCCTCGGGTCTGTGCAACGACCTCAACAAGGGGATCATCGACCGCTTCCGCACGCTTCCCATCCAGCGGGCGTCGATCCTCATCGCGCGCAGCGCCTCCAGCCTGATCCACTCGTCGATCGGGGTGGTGGTGATGTCGCTGACCGGCCTGATCGTGGGGTGGCGCATCCACTCCGGGATCATCGACGCGCTGCTCGGCTACCTGGTCCTGGTGGGCTTCGGGTTCGTGATGATCTGGATCGGCATCGTGGTGGGCTCGAGGCTCAAGACGATCGAGGCGGTCAACGGTGTCATGTTCACCACCACGTTCCCCATCACGTTCCTGGCCAACACCTTCGCGCCGCCGGAGTCGATGCCGACCTGGCTCCGGGTGTTCGCGGAGTGGAACCCGCTGTCCTCGGTCGTGCAGGCGATGCGTCAGTTGTGGGGCAACGCGCCGGCCGTGGGCCCCGATGCGGCGCTTCCGCTGCAGTACCCGCTGCTCGCGTCGCTGCTGTGGATCGTCGGGCTGACCGTGATCATCGCCCCGATCGCCATCAAGGCCTTCGACGTCCGCACCCGCGACTGACACTCCGCCACGGCTGACCTCCGCCACGGCGAACTCGTGCCGAGTTGGGCGTGCGCCGCGGCGGGCGGCTACTGACTGCCGGGCATGCCCTCCGCTGCCGCGGCCAGTTCGCGCAGCGCCTCGAGATGTGCGGCGAACGCGCGCCGGCCGTCTCGGGTCAACGACAGCCACGTCCGTTGCCGTCCGGTGTCGCCGCGGGCCTTGGAGGTGGTGGCGAATCCGGCGTCGGCAAGGGCCTTGAACTGCTTGGACAGCACCGAGTCGGCCACTCCGAGCTCGTCACGGACGGTCCCGAACTCCATCGATTCCACGGGCGCGAGCAACGCGCAGATCCGCAGTCGGTGCGGGGCGTGGATGGTCTCGTCGAACCGGGGGGTCGGCCGGCGGTCCCTCACCGGTGCGCCTCGGGGATGGTGGCCGCGCCGGACCGGATCTCTGTGCGCATCGCCGCGTCCATCCGGCGGCCCAGCACGATGGTCCCGAGGAGGATCACCACGATGAGCAGCGCGGTCGTCCACCCAGGCAGGCCGTGGTCGGTGAAGGACGGCACCAGTGAGATCCCGACTATCACGATGACCATGACCAGGTACGCGAACCACCAGCGCAAGGAGATTGGGCCTAGATTCCGGAGGTCCACCCACAGCCCCGTCACGCGCTGGTAGGCGAAGACCAGTAGTCCGATCGCCGCGGCGCACGCCACGGCGACGGGGATCCGAACGGGGTTGGGCAAGTCGAGTGCCCCCACCAGCACGAGCGCGGCGAGGATCACGCCGAGTGCCGGGTGGTACCACCACGGGGTGAGCAGCCGGTCGGCGACGGAGCTGCGGGTCGCCGCCACGTCGGCCAGGGCGTCGCGGGGGTCGTACTCGGGTCGCGGAGCGTTGTCG
>DWWG01000018.1 GCA_019119875.1 Candidatus Dietzia intestinigallinarum
CCCGATTTCATCGGTCACACGTTTGCCGTTCATGACGGCCGCAAGCATGTGCCCGTGTTCGTGTCCGACTCGATGGTGGGTCACAAGCTCGGCGAGTTCGCGCCGACACGCACGTTCAAGGGGCACATCAAGGACGATCGGAAGAGTAAGCGTCGATGAGCACAGACACCCAGCAGAACGAGCAGCAGGCCGAGCAGCAGCTCACGGCCCGCGCTACCGCCAAGTTCGTCCGCGTCACGCCCATGAAGGCGCGTCGTGTGATCGATCTGATCCGTGGCAAGGACGCAGGTGACGCGCTGAACATCCTGCGGTTCGCACCGCAGTCCGCCAGCGAGCCCGTCGCCAAGGTCCTCGCCTCCGCGATCGCCAACGCCGAGAACAACCTCGACCTGGATCCCCGGACCCTGGTCGTCTCGACCGCCTACGCCGACGAGGGCCCCACGCTCAAGCGGTTCCAGCCGCGAGCGCAGGGGCGCGCGTTCCGGGTGCGTAAGCGCACGAGCCACATCACCGTCGAGGTGACCAGCGTGCCCGGCAAGGCCGGAGCCGGCCGGGGTCGTCGTAACCAGGGAGGTGCCCGCTAAATGGGACAGAAGATCCAGCCGCACGGCTTCCGTCTCGGCATCACCTCGGACTGGACGTCCAAGTGGTATGCCGACAAGCAGTACGCCGACTATGTCGCGGAGGACATCAAGATCCGCGAGCTCCTGTCCACGGGCATGGAGCGCGCCGGGATCTCCGGTGTCGACATCTCGCGTACCCGTGACCGGGTGCACGTGGACATCCACACGGCCCGCCCGGGCATCGTGATCGGCCGTCGAGGTGCCGAGGCGGACCGCCTGCGTGGCGAGCTCGAGAAGCTCACCGGCAAGCAGGTCCACCTCAACATCCTCGAGATCAAGAACACCGAGGCCGACGCCCAGCTCGTGGCCCAGGGTATCGCCGAGCAGCTCTCGAATCGCGTGGCCTTCCGCCGGGCGATGCGCAAGGGCATCCAGTCGGCGATGCGCCAGCCGCAGGTCAAGGGCATCAAGGTGGTCTGCTCGGGTCGACTCGGCGGCGCCGAGATGTCCCGCTCCGAGCGGTACCACGAGGGCCGCGTCCCGCTTCACACCCTGCGTGCCGAGATCGACTACGGCACCTACGAGGCCAGGACGACCTTCGGTCGCATCGGCGTCAAGGTGTGGATCTACAAGGGTGACGTGGTCGGCGGTCGTCGCGAGTCCGATCAGTACGCCCAGTCCAGCAACCGCGGCGGTGGCGACCGCGGCCCGCGCCGCGAGCGTGGGGCCGGCCGGCCGCGTCGTTCCGGCGCCCAGGGCACCACGGCCACCAGCACCGAGACCGGCCGCGCCGGTGCCGCTGCCCCGGCCGAGGCGTCCGCAGAAAACAAGGAGGCCTGACCGTGCTGATCCCCAAGCGCGTCAAGCACCGCAAGCAGCACCACCCCGGCCGTAAGGGCGGGGCCAAGGGCGGCACCAAGGTGACGTTCGGTGACTACGGCATCCAGGCTCTCGAGCCGGCCTACGTCACCAACCGGCAGATCGAGTCGGCCCGTATCGCCATCAACCGACACATCAAGCGTGGCGGCAAGGTCTGGATCAACATCTACCCGGACCGCCCCCTGACGAAGAAGCCCGCCGAGGTGCGGATGGGTTCTGGTAAGGGATCCGTCGAATGGTGGGTCGCCAACGTCAAGCCGGGACGCATTCTCTTCGAGATGTCGTACCCGAACGAGGAGACAGCACGAGAGGCGCTGCGCCGCGCGCAGCACAAGCTCCCGTGCAAGACCCGCATCGTCACCCGGGAGGAGCAGTTCTGATGGCAAGTGGAATCACCGCCCCCGAGCTGCGCGAGCTCGACGCCGATGCACTGACCGAGCGCCTGCGCGAGGCCAAGGAGGAGCTGTTCAACCTGCGCTTCCAGATGGCCACCGGTCAGCTGACCAACAACCGTCGCCTGCGGGTCGTCCGTCACGACATCGCACGCATCTACACCGTCATCCGCGAGCGCGAGCTCGGGCTGTCGGCGGCGCCGGGTGATGCCAAGTGAGTGACAAGGAAGCAGTAGTGACTGAGTCAGGCGAGAGCGCGGAGCGCAACAGCCGCAAGGTGCGCATCGGGTACGTCGTGTCCGACAAGATGGCCAAGACCATCGTCGTCGAACTCGAGGACCGGGTGAAGCACTCCCTGTACGGCAAGATCATGCGTCGCACCGAGCGCGTGAAGGCCCACGACGAGACCAACACCGCCGGCGTCGGCGATCGAGTGCGGATCATGGAGACCCGCCCGATCTCCGCAGACAAGCGGTTCCGCCTCGTGGAAGTCCTGGAGCGGGCCAAGTAGACCCCTCCCAGGCAGCCGTCCAGGCCCGGCCCCGACATCCTCGGGGCCGGGCCTGGACGGCATTTCGGAAGGCGCGCACCGGCGCGGCGGCACCGTGTGGCGATTGGGGGATTCCCGCATCACCACCGGGTATCAGTACTCTGTTACCCGTTCAGTCGTCTGACGATCATCTACAGGAGCGGAACATGTCCCATCAGTCGCCCGCGATCCGTGGCGCCGGCAGCCGCTCGTTCGCCGGACGCACCCTCCGCGTGACCACGGCCACCATGGCGGCCGTCGCGATGTCGGTGTCCGTGACCCCCGCCGCCCCGGCGCAGAGCCCGGGACCGAGCTGGCCGGATCCCGGCTCGCTGGTGCCCAGTGTCGCGCCGGGAAGTCTGTACGGAGCCCCGTCGCTCAGCATTGCGGGCTCCACCCTCCTCGGAGCGCCGATCCCTCTCACCGCGATGCTGGGCTCACTGGCGGCCGTCGGATCCACTGAGTTCGACAGGCCAGGCGGCTCCTCGGGTGCCGCCGCCACCCCGGTCGCCGAACGGGATCTGACCATCAATGCCTCGACCGTCCGGGACATCAAGCCCCTGTGGCCCGAGTCCACCGCCGCCGACGATCGCCGTGCCGAGGTCTGGACGGTGACGTCGGAGGCGATGCAGCGTGAGGTGCGCGTGGAGGTCTACCGCGCTCCGGCCGGTGTCGACGCACCGAACATGTATTTCCTCGACGGAGTGGGCAGCGAGTCCCCCTCCGGATGGAGCGGGGGAATGGGCTGGGGTGACCCCGAGCTGCGGAATCGCCAGGTCAACGTGATCGCCCCGACGGGCGCGCCCTCGTCGATGTGGGCGGACTGGGCGGAGGACGACCCGATCCTCGGGCCCAACAAGTGGGAGACGTTCCTGACCGAGGAGCTGCCGGGGCTGCTGGAGGTCGGACTCGACGGCGTCGCCGAGCCGCTGCCGCACAACGGTGCCTGGGGCGTCCTTGGCGTGTCGATGGGTGCGGCCCCGGCACTACATCTCGCGAATTCCTCCGAGCTGTTCGGTGGTGCGGCCGGCGTGAGCGGGGCCTATTCGACCACCGACGAACTCGGCTATCAGTATGCGCGGCTGACGGTGGCCGCCCGTGACGGCGACGTCACCAACATGTGGGGGCCGCGTGGCTCGCGACTGTGGCAGGAGCACGACACGGTCGCAGACCCGTCGGGGCTCGCCGGCAAGTCCGTCTACCTCAGTGCGGCGACCGGTCTCGTGGGCTCCGCCGAGCTCGGGCGTTTCGGGAGCAACGAGATGGTCCTGGTGGACGGACACATCCTGGAGAAGGGCTCCTACGAGAGCACCCGTGCCCTCGAAGCCGCGCTCGCGTCGGTTCCCGGGGTCGATCTGAAGATGAACTACATCCCCACAGGGATCCACAACTGGCCGGTGTTCGTGCCGCAGATGCTCCCGGGAACCGACCACATCCTCGCGGGACTGGCCCCCGCCACGCTCAACGGGAAGCAGACGTCCGGAGCGGTGGGGGAGCGGGCCGCCGGATCGTCGGGCTCCGGCGACTCCGCGGGCGGTTCGCTCGGTTCGAGCGGCTCGTCGGGGCTCACGGGTTCGCTCGGGTCGAGTGGTAGCTGATCCGGATTTGGGCTGATGAGGCCCGGCACCCTACACTGGAGCAGTTGCCCGAGCGGCGTGCGGTCACGCGTGCCCGACGGGCGGCATGACCGCGTGTGTCGGGTCGGTATCCGGCACACAGAGAACAGACCTGGTCAGGAGAACCATGATCCAGCAGGAGTCGCGGCTGAAGGTCGCCGACAACACGGGTGCCAAGGAGATTCTGTGCATCCGCGTTCTCGGTGGATCCAAGCGCCGCTACGCGGGCGTGGGTGACATCATCGTCGCCAGCGTCAAGGACGCCATCCCCGGTGGAAACGTCAAGAAGGGTGAGATCGTCAAGGCGGTCATCGTGCGCACCGTGAAGGAGCGCCGCCGCCCGGACGGCTCGTACATCAAGTTCGACGAGAACGCCGCAGTCATCATCAAGAACGACAACGACCCGCGTGGAACCCGCATCTTCGGCCCCGTCGGCCGTGAGCTGCGTGACAAGAAGTTCATGCGCATCGTCTCGCTGGCTCCGGAGGTGCTGTAGTCATGAAGGTCCACAAGGGAGACACGGTCCTCGTCATCTCCGGCAAGGACAAGGGCGCCAAGGGCAAGGTCATCCAGGCTTTCCCGGCGCAGGAGAAGGTCCTCGTCGAGGGCGTCAACCGCATCAAGAAGCACACCTCCAACTCCGCTGCCGAGCGTGGCGCCTCCTCCGGTGGCATCGTCACCCAGGAGGCCCCGATCCACGTGTCGAACGTGATGGTCGTGGACGCCGACGGCAACCCGACCCGGGTCGGAATCCGAACTGACGAGAACGGCAAGCGTGTCCGTGTCTCACGTAAGACCGGGAAGGACCTGTGACCATGGCTGATACCGCTCTTCCCGCCGGTTACACCCCGCGACTCAAGGCCAAGTACCGCACCGAGATCAAGAAGTCCCTGGGCGAGACGTTCCAGTACGAGAACGTCATGCAGGTCCCCGGTGTCGTCAAGGTCGTCGTCAACATGGGTGTCGGTGACGCCGCCCGTGACTCGAAGATGATCAACGGTGCGATCTCGGATCTCACCCAGATCACCGGCCAGAAGCCCGAGGTGCGTCGGGCACGTAAGTCGATCGCGCAGTTCAAGCTGCGTGAGGGAATGCCCATCGGCGCCCGCGTCACCCTGCGTGGCGACCGCATGTGGGAGTTCCTGGATCGCCTGACCACCGTCGCCCTTCCCCGGATCCGCGACTTCCGCGGACTGTCGGGCAAGCAGTTCGACGGTCACGGCAACTACACGTTCGGCCTCAACGAGCAGACCATGTTCTACGAGATCAACGTGGACAAGGTCGACCGCCCGCGCGGTATGGACATCACGGTCGTCACCTCGGCGACCACCGACGAAGAGGGCCGCGCGCTGCTGAAGCAGCTCGGCTTCCCCTTCAAGGAGGACTGACCTCCACCGGCCGGACCGGCCGTCCGCGCCGGGGCTTCGCGAGCAGCGGAACCCCGACGCCGGGCAGACGGCCCAGTCGTCTGGTCGCACCCGATGGCAAGAGCATCGGTGGCGGCGGGACACCCGTAATCCCCAAGGGGAACCGGAGATCCCATACAAGAGAACATTCGCACTCTTCGTGATAGGCCCACGACGTCAGCTGCCCGGCCCACAGGCCGGAGCACACGATGTGTTGCATGGGAACCGTTACGAGAAAGGACCATGGTCAATCCATGTCGATGACCGATCCCATCGCGGACATGCTGTCGCGTGTGCGTAACGCCAACTCGGCGTTCCACGAGTCAGTCTCCATGCCGCATTCCAATCTCAAGAGCAACATCGCGGCGATCCTCAAGCAGGAGGGATACATCGCCGACTACGCCGTCGCCGACGCCGAGGTGGGCAAGAAGCTCACCATCGACCTCAAGTACGGCCCGTCCCGCCAGCGGAGCATCCAGGGCATCAAGCGCATCTCGAAGCCGGGGCTGCGCGTGTACGCCAAGTCGACCGAGCTGCCCAAGGTCCTCGGCGGCCTGGGAGTCGCGATCATCTCCACCTCCCAGGGACTGCTCACAGACCGTCAGGCGAACAACAAGAAGGTGGGCGGGGAAGTCCTCGCCTACGTCTGGTAAGGGGGCGAGAAATGTCACGTATCGGTAAGGCACCGATCACCGTCCCGTCCGGTGTCGACATCAAGGTCGACGGCCAGACCGTCACGGTCAAGGGCCCCAAGGGTGAGCTCACCCAGGTGCTGCCCGACCCCATCACGGTGACACTCGAGGACGGCACCCTCACGGTTGTCCGTCCCGACGATCACCGGGACAACCGCTCCCTGCACGGCCTGTCGCGGTCGCTGGTCAACAACATGGTTGTCGGCGTCACCGAGGGGTACAAGCAGGACATGGAGATCTTCGGCGTCGGATACCGCGTCGTGGCCAAGGGCAAGGACCTCGAGTTCGCGCTCGGCTACTCGCACCCGGTGCCGGTCGCCGCCCCCGAGGGCATCACCTTCGCGGTCGACGGCGCGACCAAGTTCTCGATCTCCGGAATCGACAAGCAGCAGGTGGGCCAGGTCGCCGCCAACATCAAGCGGCTGCGGAAGCACGACCCTTACAAGGGTAAGGGCATCCGCTACGCGGGCGAGCAGGTCCGTCGCAAGGTCGGAAAGACGGGTAAGTGATCATGAGCAGCACCAAGAAGCGTTCCCCGCTGGGAACCGACATCTCGACCGCTCGTCGGGAAGGCCGGGCCCGGCGCCACAACCGCCTCCGCAAGAAGGTCTCCGGTACTCCGGCGCGTCCGCGGTTGGTCGTGAACCGGTCCTCGCGTCACATCCATGCCCAGATCGTCGACGACCTCGCCGGCCGTACCCTGGCCGCCGCGTCGTCGATCGAGGCCGATGTGCGCGCCGTCGAGGGCGACAAGAAGGCACGCAGCGCGAAGGTCGGACAGCTCCTGGCCGAGCGCGCCAAGGCCGCCGGCATCGACACGGTCGTGTTCGACCGTGGTGGCAACAAGTACCACGGCCGGATCGCGTCACTCGCCGACGCCGCCCGCTCCGGTGGGTTGGAGTTCTGATGATCAACACCACTGCACTGACCGCTAATGGAAGGACTGTCTGATGCCGGGACGTCAGCGTCGTGACGGCGGAAGCAACGGGCCCGCCGCAGACAACAAGAACACAGGGGACAACGTCCAGGGACGCGGCGGCGACCGCGGCCGTGGCCGGGGCCGCGACGACCGTCGAGGCCGTGACGACGAGAAGTCGCAGTACATCGAGCGCGTCGTCACCATCAACCGCGTCTCCAAGGTCGTGAAGGGTGGTCGTCGCTTCAGCTTCACCGCCCTCGTGATCCTCGGTGACGGCAACGGAATGGTCGGCGTCGGCTACGGCAAGGCCAAGGAAGTGCCGGCGGCGATCCAGAAGGGCGCCGAGGAGGCCCGGAAGAACTTCTTCCGCGTCCCGCTCATCGGCTCCACCATCCCACACCCCATCCAGGGTGAGGAGGCCGCCGGTGTCGTCATGCTCCGTCCGGCCTCGCCGGGTACCGGAGTCATCGCCGGTGGTGCGGCTCGTGCCGTGCTGGAATGCGCCGGCGTCAACGACATCCTGTGCAAGTCGCTGGGCTCGGACAACGCCATCAACGTCGTGCACGCCACCGTGGCCGCGCTCAAGGGCCTGCATCGTCCGGAGGAGGTCGCGGCTCGCCGTGGCCTGCCGATCGAGGACGTCGCGCCCGCGGGCATGCTCCGCGCTCGTGCCGGACAGGGGGCTTAGATCATGGCCAACCTCAAGATCACCCAGGTCCGTGGGACCATCGGGTCCAAGAAGAACCAGCGGGACTCCCTGCGTACGCTCGGCCTCAAGGGCATCCGGAAGTCGGTCGTGCGTGAGGACAACGCGCAGACCCGGGGTCTCATCAACGTCGTGAACCACCTCGTCGTGGTCGAAGAGACGGAGTGAGCATGACCATCAAGTTGCACCACCTGCGCCCGGCGCCCGGTGCCCACA
>DWWG01000154.1 GCA_019119875.1 Candidatus Dietzia intestinigallinarum
GTAGTTGGTACGCATGTCGTCGGCCGCGGGAACGCCGTCGAGATCGCGGCCGTAGGCGTACCCGCCCCAGCGGGTGTACACCTCCGCCAGATCGCGGTCGTCACGCCAGTTCCCGGCCTCGATCGTCTGCAGCAGACCCGCCCCGTACGAGCCGGGGGCGGAGCCGAAGATCCGCGTCGTGGCCCGCCGCCGGTCCGTGTGCTCGGCCAGGTCGGCCCGCGTGTGGGCGGCCACGAAGTTCTGCTCGTCCGGCTCGTCCAACTCGGCCACCATCCGCACCGCATCATCAATCATGGCGATGACGTGCGGGAACGCATCGCGGAAGAAGCCCGAGATGCGGACGGTGACGTCGATGCGCGGCCGCCCCAGCTCCTCCAGACCGATCACCTCCAGGCCGTTGACGCGCCGCGAGGCCTCGTTCCACTGGGGGCGCACACCCAGCAGCGCCAACACCTCCGCGATGTCATCGCCCGAGGTCCGCATGGCGGAGGTGCCCCAGATCGACAGCCCCACCGAGGCCGGGTAGTCGCCGGTGTCGGCCACGTGCCGCTCGAGCAGTGAATCCGCCATCGACTGCCCCGTCTCCCACGCCAGCCGCGAGGGGATCGCGCGCGGGTCGACGGTGTAGAAGTTGCGGCCCGTGGGCAGCACGTTCACCAGTCCGCGCAGCGGGGAGCCCGAGGGCCCGGCCGGGATGAACCCCCCGTCCAGGGCGTGCAGGACCGCGTCCATCTCGTTCACGGTCGCAGCCAGTCGCGGAACGACCTCGCGGGCGGCGAACTCCAGGACGCGGGCGACATCGGAGCCGACGGTGTTGTCGTCGTCGTTGTCGTCACGGCCGTCGGCACCACCGTCCCCCAGCCCCGCGGCGGCGAGCACCTCCGGCACGGCGGCCACGTCCCAGTCGCGGGCATCCATCGCCACCACCAGTTCACGGGCGATCGACTCGACCCGGTCGACCTGCTCAGTCGGCGACCCCTCGGCCAGCCCCAGCGCACGTCGCAGGCCGGGCACCGCACCCGACTCACCGCCCCACACCTGCGAGGCCCGCAGGATCGCCAGCACCAGGTTGACCCGCGCCTCCCCTTCGGGCGCCTGCCCGAGAACGTGCAGGCCGTCGCGGATCTGGACGTCCTTGATCTCGCAGAGCCAGCCGTCGACGTCCATGATGAAGTCGTCGAACTCCTCGTCGCCCGGTTGCGCCTCCAGGCCCAGGTCCTCGTGCATGTGCGCGGACTGCATGAGGGTCCAGATCTGGTCGCGGATGGCGCCGATCTTGGCCGGGTCCATCGCGGCGATGTTGCCGTACTCGTCCAGCAGCTGCTCGAGCCGCGCGATGTCGCCGTACGACTCCGCACGCGCCATCGGCGGCACCAGATGGTCGACGATCGTGGCGTGGGCGCGCCGTTTGGCCTGCGCCCCCTCGCCAGGGTCGTTGACGAGGAACGGGTAGATCAGCGGCAGGTCCGCGATCGCGGCGTCGGTCGCACAGTCCGCCGACAGTGCGGCGTTCTTACCCGGCAACCACTCCAGCGAGCCGTGCTTGCCGATGTGCACCAGCGCGTGCGCCCCGAATCCGTGCCGCAGCCACCGGTACGCGGCCAGGTAGTGGTGCGAGGGCGCGAGCTCGGGGTCGTGGTAGATCGCCACCGGGTTCTCGCCGAACCCGCGGGGCGGCTGGATGAGCAGCACCACGTTGCCGGCCTGCAGGGTGGCCAGCACGATCTCGCCGGCGTCGTTGACGAACAGTTCGCCCGGCGCCTCGCCCCACGCCTCGACCATCTCGTCCCGCAGTCCCTGCGGAAGATCGGCGGTCCAGCGGAGGTAGTCCTCACCGGAGATCCGCACGTGACCGTCGGTGAGCTGGGCGGTGGTGAGCCACTCCTCGTCCTGACCGCCCGCCTCGATGAGTGCGTGGATGAGGGCGTCCCCGGCCGCGGTGTCGTCGCTGTAGGCCTCCCGGTCCAGGAACCGCCCGATCAGACCGTCCGCGGGGCCCAGGTCGTAGCCGTCCTCGCGCATGCGGCGCAGCAGCCGGATGGTGGACACGGGCGTGTCCAGTCCCACGGCGTTGCCGATGCGCGAGTGCTTGGTGGGGTAGGCCGACAGCACCAGGGCGACGCGGCGCTCGGCCGGCGGGACGTGCCGCAGCCGGGCGTGGGCCACGGCGATCCCGGCCACGCGGGCGCAGCGTTCCGGATCGGCCACGTACCGGGGGAGCCCGTCGGCGTCGATCTCCTTGAAGGAGAACGGCACGGTGATGATCCGGCCGTCGAACTCGGGGATCGCGATCTGGTTGGCCGAGTCCAGCGGGTTGACGCCGTCGTCGGATCCCTCCCACTCCGCGCGGCTCCAGGTCAGGCTCAGGCCCTGGATGACGGGGATGTCCAGCGCGGCGATGCGCTCCACGTCCCAGCTCTCGTCGTCGCCACCGGCGCTCGCGGCGCCCGGCGTGGTTCCGCCGGCCGCGAGCACCGTCACGACCAGCGCGTCGAGCGTGCCGAGGGCGTCGAACAGCTCGTCCGGCGCCGAGCGCAGCGAGCCGGCGAACACCGGCACGCCCACGGCCTCACCCGTGGCGTCGACCGCATCGGCAAGGGCGTGCGCGAACGCCGAGTTCCCGCTCACCTCGTGGGCGCGGTAGTAGAGCACGCCCACGCGCGGCAGGTCGCCCGCCGGGGCGCCGGGCCGCTCGGGCAGCCCCCACACCGGGACGGCCACGGGCGGTTCGAACCCGGCACCGGTGAGCAGCACGGTGTCGGACAGGAAGGCGTGGAGTTGCCCGACGTTTGAGGGCCCGCCCTCGGCGAGGTAGCGGTGCGCCTCGGCGGCGGTGCCGATCGGGACGGTGGACAGCTCCATGAGGTCCGCGTCCGGGGCCTGTTCGCCGCCGAGGACCACCACGGGCACGCCGGCGCCCAGCACGGCGGCGAACCCGTCGTCCCACGAACGGCGGGATCCCAGGATGCGCACCACCACCAGGTCGGCGCCGTCGAGCAGCCCGGGCAGGTCGGTCTCCACGTCGATCCGCGCCGGGTTGCCGAGCGTGTACCGCGCCCCGGATTCGCGCGCGGAGAGCAGGTCGGTGTCGGACGTGGACAGCAGTGCGATGCGGGGGGTGCCCGGGTCGGTGGACCCGGGTGCCGCCTGGGCGTCGTCAGGTGACGCCGAACGCCGGTCGTGGCGCATGTTCTTCTCCAAACCCTCGTGGAACATGTCGCCGTGGCCGGTCTCCTGGCTTCCGCGTCAACGCCGTGCGACCGACCTTCCCGGACCGGCTGGTCCAGTGGCCTCCGACCGTTTCCGGGCGGACGGGGGTCGCGTTGCTCCGCGACTACAGTGGCGAGGGCCGCGCCGGCTTTTCCTCCGGCTTCCCGAGCACCACGGCATCGGCGAGCCTATCCGGCCCGCTGGGTTTCCCGACGGTCGCCTGCCACACTTGCCCGCGTGAGCTCCCCCGACCCGATCCGCCGCACGCGCGGCGACCTGTGCCCCGGAGTACTGCGTCCCTGGCCGGCCGCCGACGGCGCCCTGGTCCGCCTGCGCGTGCCGGGTGGCCGGGTGTCACCGGCATCGCTGGCGGCGTTGCACAGGGTTGCCGCCCGATACGGCGACGACGACAACGTGTACCTCACCACCCGCGCGAACCTGCAGGTGCGGGCACTGCCGACCGGGCCTGACGGGCACCTGCCTGGTGAGGTGGTGGAGGCGATCACCGCGACCGGTCTGCTGCCCGCCCCGGGGCACGAACTGATCCGGAACATCCTGGTCTCGCCGCTGACGGGGCTGGTCGGTGGCCGGGTGGATCTGCGGCCGCTGACCGACCGGCTGGATGCCGGACTGCTGGCCGACCCCGCGCTTGCCGGGTTGCCGGGCCGATTCCTGTTCGTGCTGGACGACGGCCGCGGCGATCTGGTCGACCGCGGCTGCGACCTGGGGCTCGTCGCCCTGGATGCCGAGACCGCGCAGCTGCGGGTGGGCCCGGACCGGGCTGGCCTCGTGCCGCTGGGCGGGGCGCCGGCGGGCGAGGGGGCGGCGGGTGAGGAGGCTGCGGACCGGCTCGTCGAGCTGGCCCGGCGGTTCGTGCGGGGGCGGGGCGCAGGGCCGCAGGCGCCGTGGCATGTGCGCGAGCTCGCGACGCCGCTGCATCTCGCCGGCCCGGAGCCGTCACCGGGGTCGGCGCTGGCTGGCCCGGAACCGTCACCGGGGGCGGCGCTGGCGGGCCCGGAACCGTCACCGGTGTCAGCTCTGGCAGCCCCGGCCCCGGCGGATCCGCGGCTGCCCGAGCCGTCCGCCCCGTTGCCGTTCGGCCCGGTTGCGGGGGCGGAGGCGATCGAGCACGTCGAGGTGCCCGGCGGTGTCGTGGACCGTGCCCTGCTCGCCCGGCTCACCGGCCCGGACGTGCGCGAGTTGATCGTCACCCCGTGGCGTGGGGTTGTCGTGGTGCCCGCGTAGGCTTTCCGGCAGTCCCACGGCGAGGAACCCGGTGAGATTCCGGGGCGGTTCCGCCACTGTGAGGCCTCGACGGGGGCCGTCAGCCAGATACTGGCCGAGGGACGGCGCGCGGGGGATTCCCGCGCGGTCTTCGACTTCTGACCGGGGCGAGAATCCCGAGGAGGAACCATGCCTCGTGCTGTCCGACCGCCGCGTCGCTACGACTATGTCGACGACGGACCCGCCATCTACGTCGACTCCTTCGCCACCATCCGGCGTGAAGCCGACCTGACAGGCGTGCCGGCGGACGCCGAGAAGCTCGCCGTGCGGATGATCCACGGCACCGGGCAGACCGATCTGACCCGCGACCTGCGCGTCCACCCGGGGCTCGTCGGCGCGGCCCGGGGCGCACTGCGGGCGGGGGCGCCCATCCTCTGCGACGCCCACATGGTGGCCTCCGGTGTCACCCGCGCCCGGCTGCCGAAGGAGAACGAGGTGCTGTGCACTCTGTCGGAGCCCGGAGTCCGGGAGCTGGCCGAGCAGATGGGCACCACCCGTTCCGCGGCGGCGGTGTCCCTGTGGGCCGACCGGCTCGACGGCGCGGTGGTGGCGATCGGCAATGCGCCCACCGCCCTGTTCCACCTGCTGGAGATGCTCCTCGACGGGGCCCCGCGTCCGGCCGCGATCGTGGGCTGCCCGGTGGGGTTCATCGGTGCGGCGGAGTCGAAGGTCGCCCTGGCCTCGTTCGCCCACGACCACGGCATCGACATCCCCTTCGTCACCGTGCACGGTCGGTGCGGCGGATCGGCCATGACGGCCTCGGCGCTCAACGCCCTGGCGCAGGACGCGGAATGACCGGCGCAGGCCCCGGCCGGCTCTTCGGCGTGGGGGTGGGGCCCGGGGACCCCGAGCTCATGACCCTCAAGGCCGCGAGGCTGATCGGCGCCGCGGACGTGGTGGCCTTCCACGCCGGACGGGGCAAGCAGTCCAATGCCCGCCGCATCGCCGCCGATCTCATCCCCTCCGGCGCGATCGAGGAGGTGCTCGAGTATCCGGTCACCACGGGCCTGACCTCCCATCCCGGCGGGTACGCGGGCGCGATCGCCGATTTCTACGAGACCAGCGCGCAGCGGCTCGCCGCCCACCTCGCCGCCGGCCGGGACGTGGTCCTGCTGGCCGAGGGCGACCCGTTGTTCTACGGATCGTTCATGTACATGCACGACCGGCTGTCGGAACGGTTCCCCACCGAGATCGTGCCCGGGGTGCCCGCCTTCGCCGCCGCCACCGCCGCCGCCGCGACCCCCCTGGTCAGGCAGACCGATGTCCTGACCGTGCTGCCCGGGACGCTGCCCGAGCCGGAGCTCGCCCGGCGGCTGGCCGACACCGACGGCGCGATCATCATGAAGCTGGGCCGCAATTTCCCGGCCGTGCGGCGGGCGCTCGAGTCCGCCGGCCGGCTGGACGGCGCGGTGTACGTGGAACGGGCCTCCACCGATGCCCAGGCGCATCACCCCGTCAGTGAGGTCGACCCGGAGACCGTGCCGTACTTCTCCCTCGTCGTCGTCCCCGGGGACTCCCACCACCACGACCCCACCGGCCGCCGACCCGCACACGTGACCGCCTCGGCCCCCTCCGGCCCGGACACCCACGCCGACGATCCCGCCTCCACACGCTCCGCCGGCACCGGCGCCGGCCCGGCCCGTGGCGTGGTGCACGTGGTGGGCCTGGGCCCCGGGCCGGACGAGTGGCTCACCCCCGAGGCTGCTGAAGTGCTGGCCGCGGTGGACCACGTCGTGGGCTATGCGCCGTACGTCAACCGGGTGCCGCAGCGGCCCGGTCTGCGTCGGCACAGTTCCGGCAACACCGTCGAGGTCGACCGGGCCGGGCTCGCTCTCGAACTGGCGGCCGCGGGCGAGCGTGTGGCGGTGGTCTCCGGTGGAGACGCCGGCGTGTTCGGCATGGCCTCGGCGGTGTTCGAGGCCGCCGAGGACCCGCGGCACGACGGCGTCGAGATCCGCGTGGTGCCGGGTGTCTCGGCGGTTCAGGCCGTGGCCGCGCGGGCCGGTGCGCCGATCGGGGCCGATTTCGCCGTGGTGAGCCTGTCGGACCGGCTCAAGCCGTGGGCGGTGATCGAGCAGCGCATCGAGGCGATCGCCGCCGCCGACCTGGTCCTGGCCGTCTACAACCCGGCCTCCCGCTCGCGCACCCACCAGGTCCGCGACGCGCGCGAGGTGCTGCTGCGCCACCGCGACCCCTCTACGCCCGTCGTGGTTGGTCGGGACGTCGGCCGCGCCGGGGAGTCGCTGACCGTCACCACCCTGGGCGAGCTCGACTGCGCGTCGATCGACATGAAATGCCTGCTCATCGTGGGTGCGTCCGGGACCCGCGTCACCGACTCCGGTCGCGTGTGGAGTCCGAGGTTCGTCCGCTCGTGAGCGGCGGCGAGCCCGACTTCCACGATGCGCCCGGGCGGCCGGTCACCGGTGATCGTGCAGGCGACGTCGGGGCCGACGCCGCCGAGGCCAGCTACGACGGTGGATCAGACTTCGCCGCCGGGGCCGGCTCCGCCGCAGGCTTCGACTCCGACGCCGCAGCACTCTGGCGGGTGCTGTCCAGCCGCCGCGACCACCGGCACTTCCACCCGACCCCGGTGCCGCGGGAGACGATCGAGCGGCTGCTGGACGTGTTCGCGGTGGCGCCGAGCGTCGGCCTGAGCCAGCCGTGGCAGGTGACGGTGGTGCAGGACCGCGCGGTGCGTGAGGCGGTCCACGCCGGGTTCCGGGACGTCCGCGCCGCCGAGGCCGAACGATTCTCCGGCGAGCGGCGCCACCTGTACGACTCACTGCGCCTCGAAGGGATCCTGCAGGCGCCCGTCGGCCTGGTGGTGAGTCACCTGCCGCCCGAGGGCCCGGTGCTGGGGACCACCTCGATGCCCGCGGCGTCGGAGTACAGCGTCGTGGCCGCCATCACGCTGCTGTGGCTCGCCGCCACCGCCGAGGGGCTGGGCATGGGATGGGTGAGCCTGCTCGACCCGCAGCACCTCAGCGACGCGGTGCCCCTTCCCGCCGGAGCCCGGCCGCTGGCCTACCTGTGCATCGGCCACCCGTCCCGCGAGCTGGACGAACCGCTGCTGCAGACCGTCGGCTGGGCCAGGCGCCGGCCGCTGCAGGTCAGGTGGTCGTGACGGGGCGCGCGGCGGCGGCCTCGCCTCAGCGCGTGGACCGGTCGCCGAGGTCGGTGGTGAAGTCCGCCCGGTGATCCCGCAGTGCCTGCGCCAGATTCCGCGTGGCACGGGTGGGCGTCCGCCGGGTCGCCAGCGCAAAGACGACGCCCGGCATCGGCGGCAGGTCCGGGTCGTCCACTATCGACAACCCGCCGGGGATCAGTGACTCGGCGAACGGCATGACGCCGATTCCGCTGAGCGCCGCCGCGCGTAGTCCGGCGAGGCTGGTCGAGGTCGCCGCGGTGCGGTACGCCACGCCGTGGCTCTCGAGTGCGCCGATGGCCGCGTCCCGGGTGACCGAGGGCCGGGGGTAGAGCACCAGCGGCAGTGGCTCACCCCGAGGTCGCTGGTAGCCGGTCCGGGCCGCCCAGACGAGTCGATCGGAGAACAGCGGCTCGACCTCGAGGGCGTCCACCCCGCGCGAGGGGCCCGGACGCATCGCGAGGATGATGTCCGATTCCGCGGATCGCAACCGTCGGTGCAGCTCCGCGCTGAGATGGATGGACAGTTCCACGTCGAGCAGCGGCTGATCTATCCGGAGGCGTTCCAGGAAAGCCGGCAGATGGGTGAAGGCGAAGTCCTCCGAGACGCCGAACCGTACGGTGTGACGACGGTGCCGGAATCCGCTCTCGTCGAGGGCTTCGTCTGCCAGCGCGATGATGCGGTGGCCGTACGTCAGAAAGCGTTCCCCCGCGGGCGTGAGCCGGACGGAGTGTGTGTCCCTGTCCAGCAGGGGCTGCGAGAAGTGCTCTTCGAGCTGGCGGACGCGGGCGCTGATCGTCGACTGGCTCAGGCCGAGCCGACGTGCGGCCCGGGTGAAGCTCAACTCCGACGCCACGGCGAGAAAGCTGCGCACGAGCCGAAGGTCGAGATCACGCTCCATAGTCATCGGTTTTGATGATAACAATGACCACGGCAATGGGGTTTCCCGTTCTTCGCGGCCGTGGGAACCTCGCTCGGTGGCATTCCTGGCAAAACTCCGACCCGACCCGTTCCTGACCGCGTTGCTCGTGCTGCCCGTCATCGCGACGCTGCTTCCGGCACGAGGTGGCGTGGCCGAGGCTCTCGACACCGCGACGATCGCGGCGATCTGCCTGCTCTTCTTCCTGCACGGCGCCAAGCTGGCCCCTGCTCAGACCGCGGCGGGATTCGCCCAGTGGCGGTTCCAGCTCCTGGTGCTCGGCAGCACGTTCATCGTCTTTCCGCTGCTCGGACTGCTCATCACCCTCGCCCCGACGTCGGTGCTCAGCCCGGCCCTGGCCACCGGCTTCCTCTTCTTGTGCATCCTGCCCTCGACGGTGCAGTCGTCCATCGCGTTCACCTCGGTCGCGCGCGGAAACGTGGCCCTGGCGGTGAGTTCGGCGTCCATCTCCAACGTGCTCGGAGTGGTGATCACCCCCGTGCTGGCGGCGCTGCTCATCGGCTCGCAGGTGCACATCACCCCGGAATCGATCCTGGGCATCTTCGGGCAGCTCGTGGTTCCGTTCGTCGCGGGTCAGCTTCTGCACCGCCACATCGGAGAATGGCTCGGGCGGCATCGGGTGCTGGTGTCGATCGTCGACCAGGGCTCGGTGCTGCTCGTGGTCTACGTGGCGTTCAGCACCGGCGTCACCCAGGGACTGTGGACGGTGGTGCCTCCTGCGCAACTACTCACCGTGGTGGGGGTCTCCGTGCTCCTGCTGGCCGTGGTGATGGCCCTGTTCGCGGGCGCCGGAAAGGTGTTCAGACTCCCCCGGGCCGACCGCATCGTCCTGTTCTTCTGCGGCTCGAAGAAGAGCCAGGTGAGCGGGCTGCCGATGGCGTTTCTCCTGTTCCCGGCTGCCGAGGTCGGAATCATGGTCCTGCCGCTGATGATCTTCCACCTCATCCAGCTCCTGG
Source organism: Candidatus Dietzia intestinigallinarum (assembly GCA_019119875.1). GTDB lineage: Bacteria > Actinomycetota > Actinomycetes > Mycobacteriales > Mycobacteriaceae > Dietzia > Dietzia intestinigallinarum. The sequence goes on from DWWG01000154.1 coordinate 9,536, forward strand.
TCTGCGCGGTGATCGCCAACCGCCTCGGCAGTGCCCATTCCGAACCCGAACGGCAGTACCAACCCGCCTGACGCCTCGGCCCCAGGCGCCTCCGCCACCCCGACGCCGCAGCCGGTCGCCGCCTCCGCCACCCCGCCGACCGGGCTCCACGCCCCACGCCGCGTCACCCGCCCCGCCGCCGCAGCCGGTCACCGCCTCAGCCGGGCGCCGCCTCCGCCACCGCGCAGCCCGAGCCCCGCGGCCCCCGCCCCACGCCGTTTGCGCGACACCACCGCGAAGCTTGTAGACACCACTGCGGCAATTTCCCGATTTTCCCGCAGTGGTGCCACCAAGAATGGCGTCATCGCGCCGACCGCATGCGACCTCAGGATGTGCTCGCCTCAGGACGCGCCTCAGGACGCGCGCGCGTGAAGACGCCGACCCGCGGCACTGGCGCGCTGCTCCCAGAAGTCCGCGCAACGGCCGTCCGGGGCCAGCAGCTCGTCGTGCGTGCCCCGCGCTCCACCACCCGCACGCCGACTCGTCACATACCTCGTGAAATCGCCCGTCGGCGGCAGCCGCCCCGGTCACGCCGCTCGAACGTGTGCCAGGCCGAGCCCAATCGGGACGCTCACGATCAACACCACCAGGAGCGCGATGAGCAGCCATCGCCCGGCGCGCCCGCCGAACCCCGTGACAGTGCCGGGCGCGGCCCCCTCAGAGTCGGAGTGGCGGAGAGCTGCCCACAGCAGCAGTAGCAGCGGCACGAGCAGTATCGCACCGCCGAGATCTACGACGTACGGAGCCGACAACAGCGTCCCGGCCACCACCGCGGCGTTGCCGAGGTTCCACCCCGCCAGCAGCACCCAGCCGGCACGCCCGAGCTGCCGGGCCGCGGCCACCCGTCCGCCCACATACTGCGGCACCCCGCACACCAGAACCAGATAGGCGGCGAGCCAGCTGCCCTTCGCGAGAGCCAGCGGACCTGTCACCGCGGCCACCGCTCCACCGAGGAGCACGAAGCCGCCTCCGAGAGCCATCAACCACCGCGATAGAACCATCACAACGCGCATCTTGTCAGCCCGGCTGCGCCCAACGCATCACCTCCCTCGTTGAGTCGCTCCGTCAGCGACCCGGCCGGCAGCCGCTGGGGAAACGCTGCACGCAACGACTCCGCGCGGGGAAGGAAAATCGTGAGGAAGGAGAGGGCGGTAGGCTTCCCTCGGTCGCCTCAGGGAACCCGGTGCGAATCCGGGACTGTCCCGCAACGGTGTGAGTCAGACCTCCGCGAGCCCGCGCCCACCGCGCACCGCCCGGCCCGACTCGAGTCCGATACCTGACGACCCGACGGACGTGTCCGCGTCCCCGTCGAGTACTCGGCCGAGGAGCCTTCAACACATGAATATCTTCCCCTCGCGGCCACACGCGCCGCACACCGACCGATCACCCCGCCGATTCGCCAGGCCGTTGACCGCGCTGCTGAGCGCGGCGAGCCTCGTCGTCGTCACCGCTTGCTCGGCTCCCCAGGAGCCGGACGAGGTCGCCGCCGGCCAGACCATCACGGTGGTCGACGACGCCGGGCGCACCGTCGAGCTCGACGGCCCCGTCGAATCGGCCGTGGTCGCGAACCGCTACAACAGCGAACTGATCCGCGCGATGGGCGACATCGACAAAGTCATCTCTGTGGACACCAACACCGCCCAGGACCGCGCCTATTGGCCGCAGTTCGACCCGGACAACGTGATCGGCAAGGGCCAGAGCGAACTCAACGTCGAGAAGATCATCGAGCTGGACCCCGAGGTGCTCATCCTGCCGCGCAACGGCAAGGTCGACGAGTACGCGGCAGCCCTCGAGCCCGTCGGAATCCAGGTCCTCACGGTGACCGGTTGGGACAACGGCGATTTCGCGTCCCAACTGGAGATTCTCGGCACCGCCTTCGGCAACGAGGAGGGAGCTCAGGAGGTCACCGAGTTCTTCGAGTCCACCAGGTCCGACATCACCGACCGCGTGGGTGACGTCGACCCGCAGAAGACCGTGTACTGGGAGTACGGCGACCCGTTCACCACCGCCGTACCGGGCACTTCCAACGACGGCTGGCACCAGATGATCGTCGCCGCCGGCGGCATCAACATGTTCGGCGACCCGAACTTGCAGGGCGACACGGTCGACCCGGAGCGCATCCTCGACAAGGACCCGGACCTCATCCTCAAGACCACTTCCGGCGGCGCGCTGAAGAACACCGGCGTCTACACCCCGCCCGCGGACGGCGAATTCGAGACGATCGGCGAGGAGATGGTGGCCCGGCCCGGCTGGTCCGAGATGCAGGCGGTGCGTGACGGCAACGTCCACATGATCACCGGTTTCGCCGGCGGCGGCCTGGGCAAGATCATCGGCTCGGTCTACCTTGCCAAGTGGCTCTACCCCGAGGAAATGGCCGACATCAACCCTGACGAGGTGTTCGCCGAGTGGCTCGACCTCCAGGGCGTCGACTTCGTCGAGGGCCACACCTACACGGTCTCCGCCGCCGGGTGACCGCGACCGTCTCCGCGCAGGGACGGGACGACACCGTGGGCCAGGCATCCGCACACGGGCGGGCCGCCGCCGACCGCCGGGTCATCCTCCGGACTCGACGGTCACGACGACTTGTCCTGGCGGTGTCGTGCGTGCTGGTCCTCGTGCTCTCGTGGGCGGGAGTCGTCAATGGCGTGACCGACATCAGTTCGGCGCGACTGCTGGCCACGCTCCTGCCCGGCGGCGATCGGCTGGCCACGCCACTGGACTGGAACGAGTGGGTCGCGGTGGTGCAGCTGCGACTGCCGCGGATCGCGATGGCCGTGGTCGCCGGTGTGGGGTTGGCCCTTGCCGGGGCAACGATGCAGATCATCACCGCCAACCCCATGGCCAGCCCGTTCACCACCGGCATTTCCAACGCGGCCGCCTTCGGTGCCTCCATCGCGATCATGGCGGGCCTGTCGCTCGGCGGCTCACGGACGCTGGGGACAATCGCCTTCGCGTTCATCGGCGCGGTGCTCTGCTCGCTGCTGGTGTTCGCGATCGCGGCTGTCACCCGCATGGGGCCCACGGCGATCATCCTCGCGGGAATCGCGTTGAGTTACCTGTTCTCGGCGTTGGCGGCGGGTCTGCAGTACGTGGCGGACGAGCAGCAGTTGTCCTCGATCATCCACTGGACGTTCGGCGACCTGGGCCGGGCCACCTGGCCCCAGATCGGCATCGCCGCCGGCGTGGTGTTCGCGGCGTCCCTGCACGCGCGGTTCAACTCGACGAACTACCAGCGCTTCGCCGCCGGCGACGATGTGGCCCGCTCACTCGGCGTGCAGGTGACGCGGCTGCGTCTGGAGACGGGACTGGCCATCACCCTGGTCGCAGCGACGGTGATCAGTGTGACCGGTGTGATCGGCTTCGTCGGGCTGGTCGCGCCGCACATCGCGTCGATGCTGGTGGGTGCGGACGAGCGCTACCGCCTCCCGCTCACTGCGACGGTCGGGGCGAGCGTGATCCTCGCTGCCGACCTACTGGGCCGTCTGGTCCTCAGTCCGATCATCGTGCCGGTTGGGATCGTGGTCTCGCTCGTGGGCGTACCGGTCTTCCTGTGGTTGATCCTGCGTGAGGGGCGGTGGTCGCAGTGAGCGCGTTTCACGAGTCCGAGATACTGCCGTCCGGCGCCGGACACCACGACGCCGCGCCGCCGGTCGACACAGACGGCCTCCACGTCCGTGGCCTGGCTGCGGCCCACCGCCGGCGATCCCGCCCGGTGATCGAGGGGGTCGACGTGGATGTGGGCCGCGGCGAGATCGTGGGTGTTCTCGGACCGAACGGTTGCGGCAAATCCACGTTCCTCAAGTCGCTGTGCGGGGTACTGCGCCCGACTGCCGGGACGATCACGGCGGACGGTGTGGATCTGCGTGCGGTCTCCCCTGCCCGGCGCGCGGAGGTGGTGGGGTATGTGCCACAGCACGACGATGGCGTCGGCCGGGCGTTGACCGTCGCCGAGTCGATGAGCCTGGCTCTGGACCGGCGTCGCCTGGGGCCCGATGAAGTTCTCGAGCGGGTGTTGTCCATCGCCGACCGGCTGGGGCTGGCGGGGATGACCACGCGCCGCGCGCATCAGCTCAGCGGCGGGCAGCAGCAGCGGGTGCTCATCGGCCGGACTCTCGCGGCACGCACGCCGTACCTGTTGTTGGACGAGCCGGTTTCGGCCCTGGATCTGCGGTATCAGCTGGAGACCATGGAGCTCCTGGCCGAGCTCGTGCGCGAGAGACGGGTCGGTGCGCTGGTGGTTCTGCACGACCTCAACCTGGCCACCGCGTTCTGTGACCGGGTGGTGGTGATGGACGGCGGGCGGGTGATCGCGGAGGGACGACCGGACACCGTAGTGGACGCGGCATTTGTAGAGGAACTGTACGGGCGTGTAGCCGACGTGGTGGACGTGGACGGCGCGCGCTACGTGGTGCCGGCCCGCCGGAACGGGGGAACGTGATGGCGGACGTGGCCGCGGTGATCGCGCGGGTCGACGCGTTGGGGGCACCGTTTCGCGTGCGAGCGGTCGTGGGCGCGCCGGACGCGGGGAACTCACCGTCGGTGGGTGCCTCGCCGGGGTTTCACGACGACGACACCGGGGTCGTCTCCTCCACCTGGTTTGCCGCGGCCGAGTTGGCCGATCCGGCGTCGGGCGAGGCGCTGCGGATGGTTGGGATGCATGCCGCGTCGCGGGGGATGCCGGTCGGGCGGCACGCGGCGTCGCTGGCCTTCCAGCGGTATTGCCACCGGCTGTGCGGCATTGCTACGGCGGCATGGCTGTTGGAGGACACGGCGCTCGATCTGCAGGCGAGGAATGTGTCGGTTCGATTTGTCGAAGGCACGCCCGACCTGGTCGCTCTGGACCGGGATGCGGGCACGGTCGGCGCCGGAGCAGACGAGCTCCTGGGCATCGTCCTCGACCATCATCTGCTCCCGCTGGCGCGAACGCTGGCCGGTGAGACAGGGCCGGGTCTGGGCAATCTCACGGGGAATATGGCGGCCGGGTTCGCCGGAGCACTGCGGATACTCTCTCGTCACCCGGAACTCGGGCTCGACGCATATGCTCTGCTGCCGCGGGCTCAGGAGCTGCTGAACACGAAGCCCGAGTTGCGGCGCGGCGGCGAGTTCAGAGTGCTCGACGGTCCTCGCGGCCCGCGCCTGCAGTACGACCGCAGGAGTTGCTGCCACTGGTACGCGGCGCCGGACGGGCGCTTCTGCTCGTGGTGTTCGAGGCTCTCCCACGATGAGCGGACCTGCCGCTTCGTCGACGCCATGGCCGAGGAGTAGGACCCGCTCGATCCGCTCTGGTCGTCGGCCCGGCGACCGGACCGGGATACTCGTCGTATGCATCATGCCGTCGACCCGATCACCTGGACTCCGCAGCGCATCGCGGTGGCCGGAGTTTCCGGCGCGGGCAAGACGACCTTGTGCAACAAGCTCGCCGAGATCCTGGGCGCCAGACGCGTCGAGCTGGACAGCCTCTTCCACGGGCCCGACTGGGTCCCGCGCGAGGCATTCCTCGACGACGTGAAGTCGCTCATCGCCGAGCCGTCCTGGGCACTCGAACTGCAGTATCGAGAGGCCCGTCCGCTCATCGCCGCGCGGGCGGACACCCTCGTGTGGCTGGACTATCCGGCGAGAATCCAGATGACCAGGCTCGTTCACCGCACACTCCGCCGCCGGGTGACGCGTGAGCAACTCTGGAACGGCAACATCGAGCCGCCACTGCGGACCGTGTTCACCGATCCGGACCACATAGTCCGCTTCGCCTGGCGCACGCGGAACAAGCTCAAGCCGGTGATACCAACTCTCGAGGGGCGGTTCCCGGGGCTGCACGTGGTACGGCTCACGCACCCCGAGCAGGTATCCCCGTGGACCCGCGCACTTCGCGCCCGACTGGATGCACGGCTCGATCTGTGACGCCAGACCTGTCACCTCGGAGTCGGCCGTTTCGGCGCCACCGCTGCGAACCTTGTCGACACCACTGCGAGATCCGGCCGCATTTCCCACTGTGGTGCCAGCAAAAAAACACGCTGGCGGCATCAGAACGGACGCCCACGTCAACGGACTGTGTGCACGCCGGGCGATCGCCGTGCCCTGCTCGCCGTTCGCAGGGCAGGGCGGCCGAGCGCACTCGATGCGACCACCCGGTCCCGCCCCGCGGAGGCCATCTCGCCGGGTTCGCCCGGGCTCTGACCGCCCCGGTTCACCGCCCGTGCGTCGTGGTGGTGTGCGATGTCAGGCTGACGGTGAACGCCGACCACAGCTGAGCACGGGGGTACGCTCCGGGCGTGAACCACACCCGCACGGCCCAGGGCTATCCCTGGGCCGTGGCATCGCTGTGCGGGTTCGTGGTGGCGGTGGTCAGCGGGGTGACCGGCGTCCTCGCACACTGGGTCGCCACGACTGATCCGATGCCAGTCACGGCGGACGCCGTCCTCGGCACTGTCGCGGCCTGCGCCGGCGCCGGGATCCTGACCAGTGCCGGGGTCGGCAGCTTCCCTCCAACCCTCATCGTGCCCGCCGGGCTCGTCGCAGCGCAGGGCTGCGTGCACTACGCACTCGAGTGGTCGCACCGGCTGCACGCCGACGGCCACGGCCCGGGTCACGGGGCCGACGCCCTTTCAGGGCATGCCGCACACGCGCTGTCCACGCCGGCCGAACAGGCTGCCATGGCCCGGGACGCGATGATTGCCGGCGCCGAGGTCGCGGGCCACGGCGCACCGGGCTGGCCGATGCTCGCCTCCCACGCCGTGGCCACCCTGGTCGCCGCCGGGGCCCTGGCCGTGGTGACCAGCGTTCTGGGCTGGCTGGTCGCCCGGGTCGAGCAACTGACCATCAGCCACCTCTGGGCCGCCGATCGCGCCCGCTCCATGCCCACGGCGCGCGTCCCCCACGCACCCACCACCCGGTTCCTGCTGACACGGGGGCTCCTCCGCGGGCCGCCCGCACTCCTGTCGCACAACGTCATGCGCCCCGCCTGACACAAGCGGGGATTCATCACCGGTGCTCCCACCACCGCTCACACCCTCACGCGCCGCGGTGCGACCACGCATGTCGACAGTCGTCACCCCGTGGCCTCACACATGGTGAGAACCGCGCGCTGTGTTCCCGCACGGCGCGAGTGGGCGCAGTCACCTGGGGACACCGGCATCCGCGAGAGGAATCAGCCATGTCCATGGCACCCACGACATCCCGGCACGCCTGGGAGCCGGATCCACTGACACCTGAACGCCGTGACAGGACCGTCGCCGAACAGCTCCGCGGGCTGGCAGCCCGCGTCCATTTCTACGCGGGACTGTTCGTCGCCCCGTTCATCGTGATCGCAGCCCTGTCCGGTGCGTTGTACGCCTTGTCCCCGACCCTGGAGAGGGTGCTCTATCACGATCAGATCAACGCCACCGAAACCACCACTCCGCAGCCGCTGGCCGTCCAGATCGCGGCCGCGCAGCGCCATTTTCCGGACCTCACCCTGTCGGAAGTCTGGCCGGCCGACGTGCCCGGAGTCGCCACCCGTGTCCTGTTCTCCGATGACGACCTCGACGACGGACTCGACCGCGTAGTCTTTGTAGACCCCGCCGACGCCTCCGTAAACGGCGACCTGACCAGCTACTCCGGACTCGGTGAGTTGCCCCTGCGGAGCTGGATCTCGGGACTCCACCGCGGTCTTCACCTCGGTGCACCGGGCGAGATCTATTCCGAACTCGCGGCGTCCTGGCTGTTCGTCCTCGCTCTGAGCGGGATCTTCCTGTGGTGGCGTAAGGTCCGGGCCACTCGGAACCGCGGCCTGGCCCCGATGCTCACCGGCCTCGCAGCACGCCGCGGATCCCGGCAGAAGACGATGTCTCTGCACGCCACCGTCGGCACGTGGCTGGTGGTGGCCATGCTGGGCATCGCGGCCACCGGGCTGACCTGGTCGACCTTCGCCGGCGCCAACATCAGTTCGGTGGTCACGGCGATGGACTGGCGGACCGCCCCGCTGCAGACCTCGCTCCACGGTGAGGCGGCCGAGAGCGACCCGCACGCGGAGCACGAAGACCGCCTCGGTGTGCACACCCAGCACCTTTCCGTCGCCGGGCAGGCCCCGACCGTCCTGGCCGCCGCGCGTCAGGTCGGGCTCGACGGGCCCCTGCGCATGGTCGCCCCCACAGACGCCGACATCGCGTGGACGGTGAGCCAGCAGTGGGGTCCGTGGGTGTTCAGTTCCGATTCGGTCGCGGTCGACGGAACGGACGGCCGACTCGTCGACCGGCTGGATTTCGAGGACCAATCGATGTATTCGAAGCTGTCCGCGTGGGGCATCTACCTGCACATGGGCATCATGTTCGGGCTGCCCTTGCAGATCGCGCTCGCCGCCACGGCCCTGGGGATCGTCGTGCTCACGATCACCGGATACCGGATGTGGTGGAAGCGTCGGCCGACCCGCGGCGGCCTGCCCACCGCTCTCGGCACGACCAACGGGACCGGGTGGCCTGTCGGCATGATCGCCGCTGTGATCGCACTCGCGGTGGGGCTCTTCCTGCCGCTGCTCGGGATCTCATTGGCCGTCTTCGTCGTCGTCGACATCCTGGCGTCACTCCGCGCGGGGCGCACCCGACGCTAGATCGATCCGGACTCCCCCGCGGCGGCCCGCTTCCCGGGCGCCGCGGGGCGGGGGCGGGCATGGGGGACGACATCTCCCGGTCCGGCGCGGTCGCCCCTAACCTGGGCTTATGTCCCCATTCGACGCGCTCCTGGCATTCGCGCTCGTCGCCGGGCTCCTCACCTTGGTCCCCGGGATCGACACCGCGTTGGTCCTGAGGTCGTCGCTGACCCGCTCCCGCGCCTACGCGTGGGCCACCGCCGCAGGGATCGCGACCGGCGCCATGGCCTGGGGCATCGCGGCCGCCGTGGGGGTCTCCGCGCTGCTGACGGCGTCCGAGGCGGCCTATCGCGTGGTCACCATCACCGGAGCGGCGTACATGTGTTGGCTGGGTGGCTCCATGATCTACAGATCCGTGCGAGGCGGCCGACCGGTGACGCTCCCGACGGCGCCACGGGGCGGGCCGGTAGATCCGGCGGACTCGCCGTTGCGCGGATGGCTCGCCGGGGCCGGAACGAACCTGCTCAGCCCCAAGGTCGGGGTGTTCTACATCTCCACCATCCCGCAATTCCTGCCCGCCGGGGTGGCGCCGCTGCCGAAAGGGCCGCCCTGGCCGCGGTTCACGGGGCACTGACGCTCGCCTGGTTCGCACTGCTGATCACGGCTGGGGCGATGATGCGTCGCCGCCTCATGAACCCGCGGGCGTTGGCGACGATCGATCGGGGCACCGGGCTCGTCCTGATCGGCTTCGGCGCGAAACTACTGTACGACGCTCTGATGTCCGGTCCCGCCACAGTGCCGGCGGCGTCCGCCCCGACCGGACTGTCAGCAGCCCGATGAGGGCACAGGATGCGGGCGTGAGCGCGGCCCGGGGATTCTCCCTTCGCCGACATCCGCACTGTAGGGAGAGCGTGGCACCGGGTCAGTCGCCCGCACGCCGCCGCTTGGACTCCCGCTCCGGATCCGAGGCGTACAGCCACGATTCGGCCGTGCCGGGACGGTCCAGGGCGCGCCCGACCAGGATGACCGCCGCCTGGCGCAGGCCGGCGTCCTCCACGGTGTCGGCGATGTCGGCGAGGGTGCCGCGCAGTTCGACGCGGTGCGGGCGGCTGGCGTGGGCGACCACCGCGACGGGGCAGTCCTCACCGTGTGTGGGCGTCAGCCGTTCGGCGAGTTCCCGGATCCGGGTGATGGCCAGGTGCAGCACGAGCGTGGCACCGGTGGCGGCGAAGTTCTCCAGCGCCTCGGTCGGCGGCATCGCCGTGGAGCGGGCCTGCACTCGGGTGAGCACCACCGACTGCACGACCTCCGGCACGGTCAGCTCCACGCCGAGTTCGGCGGCGGCCGCTGCGTAGGCGGGCACACCCGGGACCACGTCCCACGGCACGCCGGCCGCGTCGAGACGGCGGGTCTGTTCGGCCAGCGCCGAGTAGATGGACGGATCGCCCGAGCACAGCCGGACCACGTCCAGTCCTTCGCCGTGCGCCGCGACGATCTCGGCGATGATCCCGTCCAGGTCCAGGTGCTGGGTGTCGACGAGCCTGGCGTCCGGTCGGCAGTGATCGAGCACGCCCGAATCGAGGTAGGTGCCGGCGTAGAGGCAGACGTCGGCCGCCTGCAGAGCCGCGGCCGCGCGCAGCGTGAGCAGGTCGGCGGCACCGGGCCCGGCACCCACGAAATGAACGGTCACGGAGTCTCCTCTACAGATGTCTGCCACGGTTTGACGACGGCCCACTGCACCACCGCGCGCGCGGGTGCCCACCCGGTGAAGCCCCCGATAGAATCCGCGCGTTCCACGTGGAACCGCGTCATCTCACCGCCCAGCTCGGCGTAGCAGTCCAGCAGCACACGCTCGGTCTCGACGGTGACCGCGTGCGCGACCAGCCGGCCGCCCGGCGCCAGCGCATCCCAGCACGATTCGACAAGTCCCGGAGCGGTGCCACCGCCGCCGATGAACACGGCGTCCGGGCGGGGGCACCCCTTTAGGGCCTCGGGAGCACGCCCCCGGACGACCTCGAGACCGGGCACCCCGAGGCGGGCGGCGTTGCGCTCGATCCGATCGGCGCGGGCAGTGTTCGCCTCGACAGCGATGGTCCGGCAGCTCGGGTGGGTCCGCATCCACTCGATCCCGACCGACCCGGCTCCGGCGCCCACGTCCCAGAGCAGCTGACCGTAGCCAGGTGCCAGCCGGGACAGCGCAGATGCCCTCAGGTCGCGCCGCGTGAGCTGGCCGTCGGACTCGAAGGCGTCGTCGGGAAGTCCGGGCGCCAGGCCCAGGGGTCGCGCCGGGCGGGCGGCTGTGGTGCGGGCGTTGTCGTCGTCGGGACCTCCGGCGGCGAGGCCCCCGTCGCCCGGATCGCTGTCCCCGTGGCCCCCGGCGTCGAGGCCCGTGTCCCCGAGGCCCCCGTGATCCGGCCCCGCGTCGACCCCACACTCCACCGCGAGCACGTGCAGAGCCGGGGCCTCGTCACCGGCGGCCCGGTCCCGCGCCAGGCACGACTCCCGCGCCTCGGTGGGCGCCCCCAGGTCGGCGAGCACGGTCATCTCGCTTGCGCCGAAACCGGCGGCGGTGAGCGTCGCGGCGACCTCGGCGGGCGTGTGGCGGTCGGCCGAGAGGACCAGGATCCGACGGCCCGGGGA
>DWWG01000155.1 GCA_019119875.1 Candidatus Dietzia intestinigallinarum
GGCCGGGTTGGCTGCGCCGGCCTGGATCTGGAGCTTGATGAGCCCTGAGACCTTCTTCTTCTTCGGAGGCATCGTCTTCCTGATTCTTCGACTGGATCTCGGCGCCGCGCTGTACACGCGGGGAACCGACTTCTCGTGTGCGTCTCCCCCGCCCTGACCGGCCCTCTCGAGGACGAGCGGGAGAACAGGCGCAACCTGAGGGAGTCTACGTCCAACCGGGCCCCAACACCCAATCGGCGCCCGGCCCCGGATACGACGAACCCGCCCCACGCGGCGGGCGCGGGGCGGGTCGCCGCGTGGGCCGGGCCGGCTGTCAGTCGATCTTCTCGACCTGGTTGAAGCCGAGTTCGACCGGGGTCTCGCGACCGAAGATCGACACCAGCACCTTGAGTTTCTGCGCAGCCGGGTCGACCTCGGAGATGCTCGCGGGCAGGGTGGCGAACGGGCCGTCCATGACGGTGACGGACTCGCCGATCTCGAACTCGACCTCGATGGCCGGGGCGACCAGGCCGCTCTCGCCCTCGGCGGCCGCGGCGGCGGGCTTCTTCTCGGGCTTGGGGGCCAGGAACTTGGCCACGTCGCTCAGCGACAGCGGGGTCGGGGCACCTGCGGCACCGCCGGTGGCACTGACGAAGCCGGTGACGCCGGGCGTGTTGCGCACCACGCCCCACGACTCGTCGTCCAGGTCCATGCGGACGAGGACGTATCCGGGCAGCACCTTGCGGTTGGCGGTCTTCTTCTGACCGTTCTTGACCTCGGTGTACTCCTCGACGGGGACCTCGACCTGGAAGATCTTGTCCTCGGCTCCGAGGGTCACCGCGCGGGTCTCGAGGTTGGCCTTCACCTTGTTCTCGTACCCGGCGTAGGAGTGGATGACAAACCAGTCACCGGGAAGCTTCCGCAGCTGGCGCTTGAAGGCGATGACCGGGTCGATCGTCGGGGCGGCCGGCTCGGCGGGGGCCTCCGCCCCGGCGTCGCCCGCCTCGCCCGCGGTCTCATCCTCCGCGCCCTCGGTCTCGTCGATCACCTCGTCGGCGGTCGGGGGCACCGGAGCGTCGGCCGGATCCGCGCCCGTGTCACCGAGCACCGCGTCGGCCTCGATCTCGGCCTGCTCGGCGGCCGCCGGGTTCTCGTCGACGCCGTCGGCCTCGGGGCTCTGGTCGATCTCGCTCACGGGAATGCGGTCCTCTCGAAGTTCGTCGGTCCGGTTTCCGCCCCGGACCTCCAGCGGCGGGTCGTCAGCGGTCGAAGACGATCTCGACGAGCTTGCCCGCACCGAAGTCGACGCCGGACACCAGCGCCGTCATGAAGATGAGGAAGAGGAACACCACGATGGTGTAGGTGACCATCTGGTTGCGCGTCGGCCAGATGACCTTGCGCAGTTCCTCTGCCACCTGCCTGATGTACTGGAACGGATTCGCGCGGGCGGTCCGCGTGTCCTCCGGTGTGTCCGCATCGGTCCGGGCCCGGCTCGCCACAGCCGAATCGCCGCGGCCGGCCTTGCCGGTGGGGACGGCGACCTCGGAGTCGCGGGCGCCGCTTGCATCGACGTCGTCGTCGCGATCCTTGCTCACGCGCCTACCTCCGGGTCATCTGGCTTGCGGGGAAGTGCAGGGGCGACAGGACTCGAACCTGCAACCTGCGGTTTTGGAGACCGCTGCTCTGCCAATTGAGCTACGCCCCTTCGGCCGGTTTCCCGACCACCCGTGCCTTCCGCCGGCTGCGGTCCGCACGAACGCCTCGACTCTACAGTGTCGGCTGCTGCCCGGGGCAGCGTGGGCCGCGACCGCGTTCGGTCGGGCATCCCAGTGTACGACAGGGCCTGCCGTGGCCAGAAATCACGACCCGACGGCGACCGTGACGATCGCCTTGCCGAAGACCTTGGCCCCGTCGCACGTGACGGTCATCGCCACGTCGGCACTCGCCCCGTCCTCGGCGACCTTGCGCACCGTCCCCGACACCACCAGCACCGCCGGCCCGTCCGCCGGCACCACCACGGGCCCGGCGAACCGGATCGACGTGGCCAGCACGCGATCGGCTCCCCCGGCCCACCGCGCCACCTCCCCGATCGCCAGAGCCGAGGTGAGCATTCCGTGCGCCACCACGCCGGGCAACCCGAGCTCGCGCGCCGCCTCGTCGCGAAGGTGGATCGGATTGTGATCCCCGGACGCCTCGGCGTACCTCCGCAGGTCGGCACGGGTGATCTCCACGTGAACGGTCGGCATCTCGTCGCCGACGGACACAGGTGGTGTCGTCGTCGTCATTCCCCGACCTCCGCGGTGAGCAGCCCACTGGACAGGGTCTGTACCACCTCGCCGCCGGCGTCGCGCAGCACGGTGTCGAAGCCGATCATCCGCCCTCCGCGCGCCGACCGGACGCCGGTGACCGTCGCGGTGGCGGTCAGGACGTCGCCCACCCGGATCGGTCGGTGGTGTCGGCTGGACTGCGCGGTGTGGAGGGTGCGAGAGAGGTCGATCCGCAGGGCGGGATGTTCCATCACCGCGCGTTGGACCGGCGCGGTCAGTGCGGCGGCGAGGGTCACCGGGAGCTGTCCGGGCGGCGCGGACACCGCCTCGGCGAAGCGCGCCACCACCGCGTCGGTGACGGTGACGGGATCCCCGACGACGACGACGCCGTCGGCACCGATTTCATCAGCGTGTTCAGCACTCACACCCGGCGACGCTACCCGAGCCGCAGCCCCCTGAGGCGGGCCCCGGGATCACCGGGCGGGACCGCGGGTCACACCGGGGGACGACGAAGGCCGCCCGCGGATCCGTGGGCGGCCTTCGTCAGGTGTACCGGTGGGGGGACTCGATCCCCCGACCTCACGATTATGAGTCGTGCGCTCTAACCAGCTGAGCTACACCGGCATGCTCTGCCAGTCGGACGACTCTGCCGCCCGCACAGTGCGAGCCCCCTGTCGGAATCGAACCGACGACCTTTTCCTTACCATGGAAACGCTCTGCCGACTGAGCTAAGGGGGCGGGCCACATCGAGTCTCGGACCGGGGGTCCTCCGCTCGGTGCGTAAGCCTTTAGCAGATTACACACTGGCTTCGATTGCACACAAATCGGCTGGTCACCGATCATTGTCGCCGTCCTGCCGCCGATCGGGGACCGTACCGCCGCCCGGTTCGGCCACCGGCGCGGTGCCCGTGTCCCCGCGGATGTGCTTGAGCACCAACTCCGCGCTGATCAGGCACATCGGCAGGCCGATCCCCGGGATGGTCGAGGCGCCCGCGTAGAACACCCCGTCGACGTGCCTGCTCACGTTGCGGGTGCGGAAGAACGCGCTCTGGGCCAGCGTGTGTGCCGGGCCGAGGGCGGTGCCGCGCCAGGCGCCGAGGTCGGCCTCGAGGTCGGCCGGGGCGATGGTCCGCCGGACGACGATCCTCTCCGCCAGTCCGTCGATGCCCGTCCAGGCGGCGATCTGCGCGATCGCCCTGTCGGCGGCCGCCTCGATGGCCGGAGCCCCGGTCCCGTCGACGCCCCCGCGTCCGAGTCCCGGATCGGCGGGGATCGGCACCAGGACGAAGAGGTTCTCGTGCCCGGCGGGCGCGATCCCTGCGCCGGGGTCGGTGTCGGTCGCACTCGGCCTACAGACGTAGAGGGAGGCCGGGTCGGGGATGTGGGGCTCGGCGCCGAAGATGGCGTCGAAGCCCTCCTCCCAGCGCTCGGTGAACAGCAACGTGTGGTGCGCCAGCTGCGGCAACTCCCCGCGCACACCGAGCAGCACCAGCAGCGCGCCGGGCCCGGGGGTGCGCCTGTCCCAGTAGGACTGCGGATAGGTGCGCAGGTGGGCGGGAAGCCACCGGGTCTCCAGGTGGTGCAGGTCCGCGGCGCCGACGACGACGCCGGCCGGCAGCGTCCGCTCGACCCCTGCCCGGTCCCGCACCCGGACCCCCGTCACGGTGGGCCTGTCCCGGCCGGGGCCACGGACGCCCGCACCACCGACCGCGTCACCTCGGGTGGGCCCGCCCGGGCCGGGACCGGCCACCGTGAGAGCGAGCGCCTCGGTGCCGGTGTGGATGCGCACCCCCTGCTGCTCGGCCACCCGGCGGACTGCCGCGACGAGCTCGATGAACCCGCCGCGCGGATAGAGCACCCCGTCGGCCAGGTCCAGGTGGCTCATGAGGTGGTAGATCGACGGCGCCAGGTACGGCGAGGAGCCCAGGAACACCGCGGGGTAGCCGAGGATCCGACGGATGCGACTGTCACGGAAGCGTCGGTCCACATACGACTGCAGCGGCTGGGTGAGCCGGGCGAGCAGCGTCCCCGCCCGGGCCACCACGTCCCGCCGGATCATCGCCGGATACGAGGTGAAGTTGGTGTAGAGGAAGCGCCGCAGCGCGAGGTCGTAGGTCGAGCGAGCCGAGTCCAGGTACGTCTCCAGCACGGCCCCGGCCCCGGGTTCGAGAGACTCGAACAGTGCCGTGGCCGCGGCCCGGTCCGAGCGGATGTCCACCGGCTCGGAGTGGCCCTCGAAGTAGACGCGGTAGCCGGGGTCGAGACGGACCAGGTCGAGCTGTTCGGCCGACGAGGTGCCGCAGAGCCGGAAGAAATGGTCGAACACCTCGGGCATGAGAAACCAGGACGGTCCGGTGTCGAAGCGGAAGCCTCCCGACGACCAGCTGCCCGCCCGGCCACCGACGTCGTCGGCCGCCTCGACGAGCGTGACCTCGCGGCCCTCGCGGGCCAGCAGTGCCGCGGTGGCCAGCCCGGAGATCCCGCCACCGACCACCACGACGGGGCCGTCGGGGGCGCCCGGGCGGCCCCGACGCAGGCCGCGCACCCGGCCCGCCGTTCCGCGCAGCCTGCCAGCCGGGCGGCTTCGTCTGCCACCCGTGCCGCTCATCGGGCCGCCCCCGCCGCGCGCAGCGCCCTCCGCCCGCCGGCCGCGGCGCGGGCGATCACCGCCAGCTTGACGGGGTCGGGCACGCGCACCCGGCCCGCGCTCACCCCGGCGGCACCCGCCGCGCGCAGCCTGACGTTGAGCTCGGCGAACAGGTCGTGGGCGGCCAACACGGCCAGCCGGTCGCGGCCGGGGATCCGGTCGATCGCCACCCGGGCCAGCCGCAGGTCGGCATCCACCTCGTCGGCCAGCTCACGGACATCTCGGTCCGTCAGCGCGAGCGGATCGCGACCGGGCAGATAGTTGCGGCCCAGCCGCACGGAGTCCTCGCGGACGTCCCGGAGGAAATTGACCTTCTGGAACGCCGCTCCCAGTGCCCGTGCACCGGCGGCGAGCTCGTCGTCGTCGCCCAGTCCGCCACCGGCGAACGTCCGCAGGCACATCTCCCCGATCACCTCCGCCGACCCGTGGATGTACCGGCCCAGCGACTCCCGGCTGTGCACGGCGATCTCCACGTCCGCCTCCATGGAGTCGTAGAACGGGTCCACCAGTCGCGCACCGATGCCGAACCGGCGCGCGGTTTCGGCGAAGGCGTGCGTGACGGGGTCGGGGTCCAGCCCCCGCGCGATCGCGCCGTGCGTGCGGCGGCGCGCCTCGGCGATGAGCTCCCGCGCGGCGGCCGGGTCGTCCATCGCCCCGTCGACCACCTCGTCGGCCACCCGCGCCCACGCGTAGATCGCCGCGACGTGCGGGCGGGTGGCCGGCGCGAGGAGGCGGCAGGCCAGGGCGAACGACGTGGAATAGCGGCGCAGGAGCACCTCGGCACACGCGCGGGCGGCGGCGGTGAACTCCGCGTGCGGGTTCGAGGGGGTCACAGGATCCCCTTCAGCGTCGAAGCCGGAGCCGAGGGCGTGAGTGAAAGACCCCAATACACGCGGTCAGCCTATCGCGGCGGGCGGCCACGGCCCCTTTACCGCGCAATGGGCTGCAGCCACCTCACCCTGAAATGCACGAAGACCCCCGCTTGTGGCAGGGGTCTCCGAGTGCCAGATGATGGATTCGAACCAACGAAGGCAATGCCGACGGATTTACAATCCGCTCCCTTTGGCCGCTCGGGCAATCTGGCGTGCACTCTGATGGGCGCCAAGACACAGTACAACGACCACGCCCCCCTGTGCCAAATCGGGGGCCTGCGGGGGCGGGTAGCCTGGCGTGGATCACACCGGGTTACCCCCACGCCGGGCCCCCGGCACCCACAGTTCCGTCACCCGATTCACCCACCATCAGTCAAGGAGAGCGCGCCCATGGCCTCGGAGTCCTCGTTCGACATCGTCTCGGAGTTCGACCGCCAGGAGGTGGACAACGCCCTCAACCAGGCGGCCAAGGAGGTCGGCACCCGCTACGACTTCCGCGGCACCGATGCCGGCATCGAGTGGAAGGGCGAGGACGCGGTGGAGATCACCGCCAACTCCGAGGACCGCGTCCTGGCCGCCAAGGACGTGTTCATCGAGAAGCTCATCCGCCGCGGGCTGAGCATGAAGATGCTCGACCTGGGTGAGCCGATGGCCTCCGGCAAGGGGTTCCGCCTGGTCGGCTCGCTCAAGCAGGGCATCGACAAGGAGAACGCCAAGAAGATCACCAAGCTGCTGCGCGACGAGGGCCCCAAGGGCGTCAAGGCGCAGATCCAGGGCGAGGAGATCCGCGTGTCGTCCAAGAAGCGCGACGACCTGCAGGCCTGCATCGCACTGCTCAAGGGCGCCGACTTCGAGGTGGCGCTGCAGTTCACCAACTACCGCTGAGCCGGCGGGCGCCGCGTGCAGCACCCGCACGCACCGGCCCACCCGCACGCACCGGCCCACCCCCACGCACCAGCTCGCCCACACACCAGCCACCACCACGCACCAGCCGACCCCCACGCTGAGTCGATTCGTGCAGCGTTTCCCCAGGGCGGGCCCGGGTGGCGGCCTGCCGTAGCGACTCAACAGCACCCACCTCCCGGGGCCGACACCCGCCAGAACCCGCTCTCCCTCCGCAGATGCGGAGATAGACTGCGTTTCATGACGCAGTTGCGAATCAGCGAGGCGGCCGTCCTCATGGGTGTCAGCGACGACACCGTGCGCCGGTGGATCGGGCGCGGCGACCTCACCGCCCACTCGGACGCCGCCGGCCGCAAGACCGTCGCCGGAGCCGAGCTCGCGCGCCTGGCCCAGCAACGCGCCACCGGCCGAGGTGCCGGGGCGGGTGCGGGCACCGGCAGGCGAGGCGGTGCCGAGGGCTCAGCCGATCCCGCGGTCAGCGCGCGCAACAGCTTCCGCGGGCTGGTCACGGCGGTGAAGTCGGACCCGGTCATGTCCCAGGTCGACATCCAGTGCGGCCCGTACCGGGTGGTCTCGCTGATCTCCACCGAGGCCGTGCGCGAGATGGGCCTGGAGCCGGGGTCGCTGGCCACCGCGCAGGTCAAGGCGACGAACGTCGTGATCGAGGGAGCCCCGGAATGACACGCAGGTTCACCGCCGCCGTGCTCTGCGCGGTCGTGGGGATGTCCGGGTTGGCGGGCTGCGCCCCCGGGGACGACGACGACCCCGCCTCCCCGGACCGTACGCTCACCGTGTTCGCCGCCGCCTCACTCACCGACGCCTTCACCGAGTTGGCCGACGATTTCGAACGGGCCAACCCCGGGGTGGAGGTGCGGCTGTCGTTCGACGGCTCCTCCGGCCTGGTCGACCAGCTCGCGGGCGGCGCCCCGGCCGACGTGTTCACCTCGGCTGACGAGCAGAACATGGACCGTGCCGTCGCCGAGGGGCTGGTGGTCGGCGAGCCGACCGTGTTCGCGGTCAACGAGCTCACCCTCATCACCCCGCCCGGTAATCCGGCCGGGATCACCGGTTTCGACGACTCACTGGACGGCACGCGGCTGGTCGTCTGTGCCGACGGCGTGCCGTGCGGAACCGCGACCCGCGCCCTGGCCGACACCGCGGGGATCACGCTGCGGCCGGTGAGCGAAGAGTCCAAGGTCACCGACGTGCGCGGCAAGGTCGCCTCCGGCGAGGCCGACGCGGGGATCGTCTATGCCACCGACGCGCGTGCGGCCGGGGCCGGCGTCGAACAGATCGCACTCTCCGGCGCGGCGACCCACCCCAACCGGTACCCGATCGCGCTGGTGGCCGGCGCCCCGTCGTCAGACCTCGGACAGAGCTTCCTCGATACCGTGACCGGCCCCGAGGGGCGGACGGTGCTCGAGCGGTACGGTTTCGGCCCGCCGTGACCGGACCCCGACTCCGCGTACTCCCCCGCCTCCCCGGGCTCCGGGCCGGCGCGTCGGGCGGCAGGACTCCGCTGCCTCGGTGGCTGCAGGTCGCGGCCACCGTCACGGTCGTGCTGATGGCGCTGCCGCTGCTCGGCCTGGCGGTTCGCATCCCGTGGGCGGAGGTTCCCGACCTGCTGTCCTCCGAGGCCGCCCGGGATGCCGCCCTGCTCAGCCTGCGCACGTGCGCGATCTCCACGGCACTGTGCGTCCTGCTCGGCACGCCGCTCGCTGTGCTGCTGTCGCGCGTTCACGGCCCGCTCGCGGCGGCCGCCCGCACCATCACCGCGTTGCCGATGGTCCTGCCGCCGGTCGTGGCGGGGCTGGCGCTGCTCATCACGTTCGGTCGCGTCGGTGTGGTGGGCCGGCATCTGTCGGTGCTGGGCATCGAGATCGGTTTCACGACCGCCGCCGTGGTGATCGCCCAGACCTTCGTGGCCTTGCCGTTCCTCGTGGTGGCGCTCGAGGGCGCGTTGCGCTCCGTGGACGCAGGTCTCGAGCAGACCGCCGCCTCGTTGGGCGCCTCCCCCACGCGCGTGCTCACCACGGTGACGCTGCCGCTGGTGCTGCCCGCACTCGCGGCCGGCGCGACGATGTCGTTCGCCCGGGCACTCGGTGAGTTCGGCGCCACCCTGACCTTCGCCGGTTCCCTGCAGGGCACCACCCGGACGCTGCCGCTGGAGATCTACCTCAGCCGCGAGTCCGACACCGAGACGGCGCTCACCCTCGCACTGCTGCTCATCGTGGTGGCGGCGGTGCTCATGGCCGCGTCGGCGGTCGTCGCGCGCAGGGCGGTGACGGGCCGTGGCTGACTCGCCGTCCCCCGAGGCCGACTCCCCCGCGGCTGAACTCGACTGCCGGGTCGCCGACCGCGACGTCGACCTCCGGTTGAGCATCCCCGCCGGCCGCCGGGTGGCTATCGTCGGCCCCAACGGCGCCGGGAAGTCCACCGCACTGTCGCTGCTCGCCGGGCACCTGCGCCCCGACGTGGGCGAGGTCCGCCTCGACGGCCGCGTGGTCAGCTCACCTCGCACCCATCTGCCGGCGCACCGCCGTCGCGTGGTGACGCTCGAGCAGCGGGCCGGACTCTTTCCCCACTTATCGGCCCTGGCCAACGTCGCCTACGGCCCCCGCGCCCACGGCGTGCGCCGCCGCGACGCCCTCGCACGGGCGCGAACCGAGCTCGACGCCGTGGGCTGCGCCGACCTCGCCGAGCGGCGCCCGCATCAGCTGTCCGGGGGGCAGGCGCAGCGTGTCGCCCTGGCCCGAGCCCTGGCCGTGGATCCCGCGCTGATTCTGCTCGACGAGCCGCTGTCCGCGTTGGATGTCGAGGTGGCGCCCGCGATCCGGCGCCTACTCGCCGACCGCCTCACGGGCCGGAGCGTCGCCCTGGTGACTCACGATCCACTGGACCTGTGGGCGTTGGCGGACGATGTCGTCGTCGTCCTCGCCGGCCGGGTCGCGCAGACCGGCACGGTCGAGCATGTCCTCGCCCGCCCCACCTCCGACTTCGCGGCGCGGCTGGCCGGGGTGTCGCTGCTGGAGGGCGGGATCGTCGACGACGACGAGGTCCGCACCCCCGCCGGCGACGCGATCACCGGGGTCCGTGCCGCTCTCGTGGACGGGTGGCGCAGCGGCGGGCGGGCGATCGCCACGGTGGATCCGCGATCGGTGGCGATTCACGCGGTTGCCGCGCCGGCGGGTGTTGTGCCGGCGGGAGCTGCGCGAGTGGGTGGTGAGCCCGCGGGAGCTGCATCGGCGGGTGCTGACCCCGCGGGAGCTGCGTCCGCCGTGCCCGAGTCGTCGGCTACCGGCGGACCGGTCTCGAGCCCGAGGAACGCCTGGCCCGCGCGGGTGGTGTCGCTCGCCCCGGCCGGTGCACTGACCCGGGTGACGGCTGAGCTGCGCGACGGTCAACGCGTGGACGCCGAGGTCACCAGCCGCTCGGCCGCCGAGATGTCGCTCGCGCCGGGGACTGCGGTGATGCTGGTCGTGAAGGCCGCCCAGGTCGCGCTCTACCCCCGCCCCTGAGCTGCTCTACCCGCGCCCCGCCCCTGACATCCGCACGCGCCCATGAACTCCCGCTCCCGTTCCTGACATCCGCACGCGCCCGTGAACTCCCGCCCCCGCCGGGGCGCACGCGCGAGTGCAGGTCGAGGAGCGGATTACTGTCGGCCGTGCAGGCGCGCACGCGGATGCTCGGCCAGGTTGAGCTGGCGAGCCAGGCGAGGTGGGGCAGGTGGCGCTGGCGAGTCAGGTGAGCAGGGTGGGGCAGGTGGGGTCGCGAGGCCGGCTCAGGATGCGCCGGCTGGGGCAGTCTCCCGCCCCGGCACGCAGGTCAGCCGACGCGGTCGACGGTGAAACGCACGAGCCGACGCAGCGCTTCGTTGGCGGGGCCGGCCGGCAGGGCGTCGAGCTCGGCCATGGCGTCGTCGACGTACTGCTCCAACGCGGTCCGCGCCCGGCGCATGCCGTCCGAGGCGCGGAGCAGGTCGAGAGCCTCATCGACCTCGGCGTCGTCCGTCAGCGGCCGGGAGAGCAGTTCGCGCAGTCGAGCAGAGTCCGGCGAACCGTTCTCCATGGCGTAGATCATCGGCAGAGTGTGGACGCCCTCGCGCAGATCCGTGCCGGGCGTCTTGCCCGAGTCGTCGGCGGGCGAGGCGATGTCGATGATGTCGTCCGCGATCTGGAACGCGATCCCCACCGCGTCTCCGAGGCGACGCAGGTGCTCGATCTGTGCGGCGTCCGCGCCGGAGAACTCGCCACCGAACTGGGCGGCGGCGGCGATGAGCGATCCGGTCTTCTCCCAGATCACGCGCAGGTAGTGCTCGGCCGCGTCCGTGGCCTCGGCGCCGGCACCGGGCCCGACGGTCTCCCGCATCTGGCCGGTGACCAGCTCGGCGAAGGTCTGGGCGATGAGTTGCACCGCCGACGGTCCGAGGTCGGCCAGCAACATGGAGGCGTGGGCGAACAGGAAGTCACCGGCGAGGATCGCGGTCGAATTGTCCCAGCGGCTGTTCGCGGACTCGACGCCGCGACGCATGGTGGCCTCGTCCATCACGTCGTCGTGGTAGAGCGTCGCCAGGTGGATCATCTCGCACACGACGGCGGCCTTGACCAGGCGCTCGCGGTCGGGCTCGGGGCCGAGTTGCCCGGTCAACAGCGTCATGAGCGGACGGAATCTCTTGCCACCGGCGGTGACGAGGTGCAGCGCCACTTCGGAGAGGAAGTCCTCTCCGGTCGCCAGTCGACTGACCAGCATCTTCTCGACGTCGTCAAGCCTGCCCCGCAACTCGGCCGCGAGGGCTCCGTCACCGACGTCCACGCCCGCTACCGTGTGGTCGGGCGCCGTCTCCGCGGTGCCGGTCGTCACTGAATCGCTCGACATCCCCACTCGTCCTCGTCGCTGTGTGCGCATGCCGGCGTCGACCGGCCCTCACGACAGACTACGGTCCCACTGCGCGGGTCGCGGCACCCCACCCCGCACGAGGTCCCCGTGACCGGCCCGCCGCCCGACCTGCCACCATGGGGCGTATGGAGTCACGGCCGCGTCTTCCCTCGTCAACCGATGTCCTCGTGGTGGGGTGCGGGCCCGCCGGCTCGGCCACCGCCACGTGGCTGGCGCGGGCCGGACGCGAGGTGACGGTGCTGGACGCTGCCGTGTTCCCGCGGGACAAGACCTGCGGTGACGGGCTGACCCCGCGCGCGATGGCGGAGGTCGACCGGCTGGGGTTGGGAGTCTGGGCGCGCGACCGGATCACGATCCGCGGGCTCGACCTGCGCGGATTCGGCCACGAGCGTCGCGTCCCGTGGCCTGCCGGCGATCACGGCGGGACCGGTTCGGCGGTGCGCCGCACGGTGTTCGACGACCGGCTGCGCCAGACCGCCGTGGAGGCCGGGGCCGTGGTGCTCGCCGGTGTGCGGGTGACGGGTGTGGAGAGGGACGACGACGACGAGGTGGTCGCCGTCCGGGCCGGAGATCACCGGATCGCGTGCCGGACCCTGGTCGTGGCGGACGGTGTGCGGTCGCCGGTGGGCAAGATGCTCGGCCGCACCTGGCATCGCGACACGGTGTACGCAGTGGCTGCGCGCTCCTATGTCCGTTCGTGCCGGCACGACCACCCGTGGATCGGATCTGATCTCGAACTGCGCGACCGGGACGGTGCCGTGCAGCCCGGGTACGGGTGGGTGTTCCCGCTCGGTGACGGCGAGGTCAACCTCGGTGTGGGCGCTCTCGCCACGGCGTCCCGCCCGGCGAGGGTCGCGGTCAAGGACCTACTCCACCACTACGCCCGTAGTGTGCGCGGGGACTGGGAGTTGGAGGGTGAGCCGCGGGCGGTGACGTCCGCGCTGCTGCCGATGGGTGGGGCCGTGTCCGGGGTGGCCGGACGCAACTGGGCACTGGTCGGCGACGCGGCGGCCTGCGTGAATCCGCTCAACGGGGAGGGCATCGACTACGCCCTGGAGGGAGGCAGGCTGCTCGCCGAGCTGATCTGCGCCGCGCCGTCTGGCGGCTCCGGGACGCCCGGCACCCGTGCCGTCGGCGACCTGACGCACGCCTGGCCCGAGCTGCTGCGCAGGACGTACGGAGAGTCGTTCGCGATCGCCCGCGACGCCGCCAACCTGCTGACCTTCCCGCGGTTCCTGCCGCTGGCCGGCCCGATCGGGATGCGCTCGCAGGCGCTCATGACGGCCGCGGTGCGCTGCATGTCCAACACGGTCACCGATTCCGACCGCGACATCGTGGCCCGCGGCTGGCGTGCGGCCGGTTCGATCGCCCGCCGCCTGGATCGCCGCCCCCTCTTCGCCGACTGATCCGTCCCGGCCGGTCGGCTCAGACCGGTCAGTTCAGAACGGTCGGCTCAGACCGGCCGCCGTGCCATGTGGATCGCCGCGATCCCGCCGGTGAGGTTGGTGACGCTGCACCGCTCCCAGCCGCTGGATTCGATGGTCCGGGCCAGGGCCGCCTGATCCGGCCAGTCGCGGATCGACTCGGCGAGGTAGACGTACGCGTCCGGATTCGAGGACACGCGGGTGGCGATCCTGGGCAGCGCCGTCATCAGGTAGTTCATGTACACCGCGCGGAACGGCGGGAACACGGGGGTCGAGAACTCCACCACCGCCAGGCGCCCTCCGGGCCGCACCACGCGCGCCATCTCGCGCAGCCCTGCCGCGGTGTCCTGCACGTTCCGCAGGCCGAAACTGATGGTCGCCGCGTCGAAGGACTCGTCGGCGAACGGCAGCCTCATCGCGTCGCCGGCGACCTTCGGCACGTCGCGTCGCGCTCCGGCCCGGAGCATGCCGAGCGAGAAGTCGGCGGCCACACACCACGCCCCGGACCTGGCCAGTTCGACGGTCGACACCGCGGTCCCGGCGGCCAGGTCGAGGATCCGCTCGCCGGGACGGGGCGCGAGCAGGCCGCGCGCGCGCCGACGCCACACGTGATCCATGCCTCCGGAGAGGACGGTGTTGGTCACGTCGTAGCGGTCGGCGACTCCGTCGAACATCGACGCTACGTCGCGGGGCTGCTTGTCGAGATCGGCGCGGGACACGTCCACGACGCTACCCGCCCCACGGCCTGTCCGGATCCTCAGGCCACCACTCTCGACGCGCCCGGCTCCCCGGGATGCCGGGCGCGGGGTCCGGCGCCGGACCAGGTGGTGGACCGGCCGGCGGACCGGGCGCCGGACCGGGCGCCGGCGGCGACGTAGTGATCGAAGAGCTGCCCGCAGATGGCGTCCCAGGTGCGCCCGGCGACGGTCTCGAGAGCGCCGGCCGCGAGCCGGTCGTGGTCGGCGAGCACGCGGTCGACGGTGGCGGAGACCTCGGCGGCGTAGGTCCGCGGGTCGAGGAGATAGCCGTTGACCCCGGCGCGGACGAGGTCGCGCGGGCCACCGCGATCGGGCCCCACGACGGGCACGCCCGAGGCCTGCGCCTCCTGGACGGCCTGACAGAACGTCTCGAATTCGCCGGGGTGGCAGAACACGTCCATGGTGGCGTAGGCCTGTCCGAGTCGGTCGCCGTGGAGTTCGCCGGTGAAGATCGCGTGGGGCATGGCGGCGTGGAGCGCGGATCGATCCGGTCCGTCGCCGACCACGACGAGCTGCAGATCCCCGTCCGGGCCCGACCGGTCCGCCAGCGCCCGGAGCCGCTCGACGTGCTTTTCCGGGGCGAGTCGGCCGACGAATCCCACGACCGGTCTGCCGTCGGGCGACCACAGCCGGTGCAGGGCCTCGCTGCGCCGGTTCAGGTTGAAGCGGTCTGTGTCGACGCCCCGCCCCCAGCGGTGGAGGCGGGGGATTCCGTGGGCGGCGAGGTCGTCGATCGCGGCGGTGGAGGGGGCGAGGGTGCGGTCGCAGTTCATGTGCAGGGCGCGGGTCCAGGCCCAGGCGGCGTCGGCCATGACCCCGATCCCGTAGGAGCCCGCGAATCCGGCCACGTCGGTCTGGTAGACGGCCACGGTGGGCACGTCGAGGACGCGGGCGGCCGCGGCCCCGGCGGCGCCGAGGACGAACGGCGAGGCCAGGTGCACGACGTCCGGGGCGAACTCGCGAAGGCAGTTGTAGACGCTCGGGCTGGGCGCACCGACGGGCAGTGAGGAGACGACCGGCACACGCACGGAGGTGACCCGGTGGACGGGGAAGCCGAGGTGGTGGTCCCGCTCGGGGGCCACGGATTCGGCCCCGCCGAAGAAGGGCGCCATGCCGCTGACCAGCGGGTGGGCACGGACGGCGTCGGCCGCGCCCTGCCACAGGCCGACGTTTCCGGACGGCGCCACCACCAGGCAGTCGTGCCCGTGTCGGCGCGCGTACTCCAGCACCCGCAGGACGGAGTTGGTGACGCCGTTGACGTTCGGCAGGAACGATTCGGTGACGATGGCTACGCGCACGCCCCCACTGTCGCCTCCTCCGGTCACGGGCCGGTGAGCTGCGCGGGACGTGCCGGGGAAATCAGGGTGACTTCCGGGGAACTCTCGGTGACGCGGCGACGTACACCAGTCCGGCGAGCGGGATGACGACAGCGGGAACGCTCAGCGCGGGCACGACCGCGATGGTCCAGCTGCGACCGGACACGCGGACCAGGTCGGGGTTGGCGCGTCGGAACTCGACCTGGACACGCTGCCCCTCGACCAGTCCGGTCGGGTAGAACACGCCGGTGGCGGGCCGGACGTGGCGTCCGCCGCCGGCGTCGAACTCGACGGCGGCGCGCCGGCCGGTGACCTCGGTGACGGTGGCCGTGGAGCTGCCCATGTCCTGGTCGATGCGCTGGTCGTTGATGAAGGTGGCCAGGAGGATGAGCACCGCGACGAGGAGTGAGAAGGTGGCGACGACGACGGCGACGACCCGCACGATGCGCCTGGTGAGCGCCGCCCGCCGGAGCCTTCGGGCGGCGACGGTGGCCGGAGCGGGTCTCGGTCGGGGTGCGCTCACCCGGTTCCCCCGGCTCCCTCGACTCCCCCGGGCCGTGGGGACACCGCGGACGGCGGCGCGGTCACCCGGCGACCTCGGCGCGCAGGGTGGCGTGGAGCTCACGCAGCCCCTGCCTGCTGGTGGAGACCCGCACGACGCGCAGTCCCTCGGGCAGGATGTCGCGGTGCGAGAGCGCGTACGACGGCCCCGCCAGCAGCTCCTCGAGTCCGGCCGGGTCGGTGTCGGTGAAGGGCACTCCCGCTCCCACGCACAAGGCGCGCAGGTCGGCGCCGTGCGGGGTGCCGAAGACCCGCTCGAAGTCCGTCGCCAGCCGCGGGTCGCCCTGTTCGAGGAGGGAGAAGATGCCGCCGCCGTCGTCGTCGGCCACCACGATCGTCAGGTCGGACGGGTGGAGTTCGCGCGGGCCGAGCAGCAGGCCCGAGATGTCGTGGAGGAATGTCAGGTCGCCCAGGAGCGCAACGGTGCGACCGGGCGCGGAGAGCGCGACGCCGATCGCGGTGGACACGGTGCCGTCGATGCCGGAGGCACCACGGTTGGAGTAGACGGACACGTCCGGGTCGAGCGGACCCACCAGCGAGAGGTCGCGGACGGCGTTGGACGCGCCCACGACGAGGTTGTCCCCGGCCTGGACGCCGCGGGCGACCGCCCTGGCCACGTGCAGACCGGTGGGGGCCGACGTCTCGAGGTGGCGGTCCAGGACCCGGTCGACCGTGGCGCGGGCGTGGGCGTCGACCCGGTCGGTCTCGGTGGTCCAGGCCTGGTCCACGCCCCAGCCGGTGAGGACGGAATCCGCCAGTTCCGCGGCGCTACCCGTCGGGTTGGGTGAACGCGGCCCGGCGTCGAGGACCACCAGGTCGACGTCCGGGTCTGCCAGCAGTCGCGTGACCGCCCGGTGCAGGGTGGGTCGGCCGGTCACCACGACCTGCTCGGGGTCCAGGGCGGGGATCGCCAGCGGGTGCACGGAATGCAGTGGGACCGGTGCGCCCGGCTCGGCCACCGTGGGCACGCCCACCAGCCCGGCCACCGGCCGTGCGCCGACGCCCGAGATGACCAACGTGCGCCGGGTGAGGTCCACCGCGACTGCGGACTCCCCGGGCGCCGAGTCGACGCCCGCTACCGCACGCTGGACCCACGGTCGACCGTCCGGGCGGCCTTCCGGGAGCCCGGTCGGCGCCGGGGTGACAGTGCGGGCGGTGTCGTCGTCGTCGTGATCGTCACCGGCGCCACCAGCGCCGCCACCAGCTCGCCCGGCCGCGTCGCCACCAGCCTGCCCGGCCGGGTCGCCACCTGCGTCACGGCCACCGGTGAGGTCGCTCTCCGCGGGCGGAACGGCGTCGAAGGCGGTGCCGACGGATGCGTCGAGCTGGTATTCCTCGTCACCTTCGTCCGGGACGAGCGGCTCGCGGAAGGAGATGTCGACCTGCACCGGGCCCGGATCCGCCGGGGCCGTGGCGGTGAGGATCGCGCGGCCGATCGCGGCTCGCCAGTGGCGGTGCTCGGTCTCCGGTTCGCCGGCCACCCCCAACTCCACCACCGTGCGCGCGTGCGGACCGAAGAGCCCCACCTGGTCGATGGTCTGATTGGCGCCGGTCCCCCGCAGCTCGGGCGGCCGATTGGCGGTGAGCGCGAGCAGCGGAACGCCCGAGTGCGCGGCCTCGACCATCGCCGGATGCAGATTGGCAACGGCGGTGCCGGAGGTGACGACGATCGGCACCGGCCGCTTTGACCCCATCGCCAGCCCGAGGGCGGTGAACCCGGCACCCCGCTCGTCGATCCGCACATGCAACCGCAGTCGGCCCGCGCGCTCGGCGGCCGCGATCGCCAGAGCCAGCGGCGCGCTGCGCGACCCCGGGCACAGAACCACGTCGGTGATGCCGTGGCGGAGCATCTCGTCCACCAATACGCGGGCCTGCGCGGTGCTGGGGTTGCTCTGGTTGGGACTCATCGCCACCAGCCTAGTCGGGCAGGGTACGACCACCGGATCAGTCCGGCCGGGCCGGATCGAGTCGCGGGTCGCACCGCGTGCCCCGGCTGGCCACGGTGCCCGGGGCGCACCTCCTCCCCGGCTGCATCTCTTCCCCGGGCTGCCTACGGTCCCCCGGACCGCCCGCCAGCCCCGCCTCCCCGCGCCCGCCGGTATTCCCCCGCGCGCCGGCCCAATCCCCGGGCCCGCCGTCACCCCCGCGCACCGGCCCAAGCCCCCCGCGCGCCGAAATTCGAACAAGAAATGTTGTCGAACGCCCTTGCGTCGGTGGGGTGGGGTCGCTACACTGGAACACGAGTTCGAGGCAGTGGTCGACCATCGGGGCGAAAGGGGGTGCGGGCGTGACGAGCAGTAACGACGACGACGCCGGCGCCGCCGGTTTCGGTACCGGGTCAGGCACTGCCGAGGCGATCGCGCGTGCCGCCCAGGCCGCGGATGCGGGGTGGCGTGCGGGCAATCGTGCGGACGGGCAACGCCTGGCGGC